>NZ_JADNQV010000006.1:0-163406 GCF_015594635.1 Streptococcus sp. HF-100 | reverse complement strand
AAATGTTTTATGGCTATGAGAATCACTTTAGGTCTTTAGAAGACCTTGAACAAGCTATTGTGAACTACATTGATTATTACAACAACAAACGAATTAAGGTCAAACTAAAAGGACTTAGCCCTGTGCAATACAGAACTAAATCCTTTCAATAATTATTTGTCCAACTTTTGGGGGTCAGTACAAAAGGCTATCTATTTTTTGTAAAAAACCCGAAATTTTAGTATAATGAAAAGACTAGAAGTATGAGGTAATGCTATGGAAATGAAGCAAATTAGTGATACAACGATTAAAATCACAATAAAATTAGAGGATTTAGAGGAACGTGGGATGGAAATGGCAGATTTTCTAGTCCCACAAGAAAAAACAGAAGAGTTTTTCTATGCGATTTTAGATGAGTTGGAAATGCCAGAGAGCTTTTTAGATAGTGGCATGCTCAGTTTTCGTGTGACACCAAAGCCCGACCGATTGGATGTCTTTGTCACCAAGTCTAAGATTGATAAGAATTTGAACTTCGATGATTTGGCAGATTTACCAGATGTAGAAGAGCTGTCTCAAATGTCTCCAGATGAATTTTTAAAGGCATTAGAAAAAAATATTTTTGAGAAAAGTAAAGACGATATGGAGGCTGTTCGTTCTTTGGAAACGGCGGAAGCAGACGATAACACAAGCACTTCTGATATGGAGTCAGAGGAAAATAGTGACGAACTAACGCAGAAATATATTTATTACATTTTGAAATTTTCCAGCCTGAAAGAAGCAATTGTTTTTTCTAAGACAGTAGATTATGCTGTCAATACTTCGGAGTTGTACAAAATGGACGACCACTATTATTTGACAATCTTGGTTGATATTGAAGGGCGTCCAAAGCGTTATCCAGCTTGGCTCCTGGCTTTGATGCGTGAGCATGCAGAGGATACGGATGTGACAAGAGCTGTTTTGCAAGAACACGGTTACTTATTGCTTGTCAACGAGGCGGTTGCCAGTCTTAAAAAGGTTAAATGCTTATGATTCCCTTCCCTTTAAAATTCATTTTGGTGTTGCTTGGAACCTTTTTCATCGGTGTGATTCTCACGCCTTTGGTGCGTCTATTGGCATTTAAGATAGGTGCGGTTGATTATCCAAATGCACGAAGAATCAACAAAAAGCCGATGCCAAGCAGCGGCGGTTTAGCTATTGTCATTGCTTTTTCGGTTGCTACACTTGTTTTTATGCCGATGATTGTGCAAGCGACCTTTCATGGAAAGGGTTATTTTGATTATATTTGGCCGGTTGTCTTAGGAGGCGGCATCATTGCTTTAACAGGGCTTATTGATGATGTGAAAGAGTTGAAGCCTTTAGCAAAGATGTCAGGAATTGTGTTGGCTGCCAGTTTGATTTGGCTATTGACGGATTTCCGTTTGAATCATTTTAAAATCCCTTTTGGTGGGCCGCTGCTGCACTTTGCTCCTTGGTTGTCTTTCATTTTAACCGTTATCTGGATTATTTCGATTACCAATGCCGTTAATTTGATTGACGGGTTGGACGGATTAGTGAGTGGTGTATCCATTATTTCGCTGGTGACAATGGGGATTGTTTCCTACTTTTTCTTGCCAGATCACAATGTCTTTCTAACCTTAACTATTTTTGTCTTGGTCATGTCTATCGCAGGATTTTTCCCTTACAATTACCACCCCGCTATTATTTATCTGGGAGATACAGGAGCGCTGTTTATCGGTTTTATGATTGCGGTTTTGTCATTGCAAGGCTTGAAAAATGCGACAGCTGTCGCTGTGATTACTCCGATGATTATTCTGGGAGTGCCGATTACAGACACATTTTTAGCGATTGTGCGTAGAACTTTATCTGGACAAAAATTTTATACACCAGACAAGCGACATCTTCATCATCGGCTGTTATCCTTGGGCTTAACACACCGTGGGACAGTCTTGGTTATTTATGGCATTTCTATGATTTTTGCCATGATTTCTCTTTTGCTAAATGTTTCGAGCCGTATTGGTGGGACACTGTTAATTATTGGACTACTTTTTGGAGTGGAACTTTTGGTAGAACTAATTGGTGTTCTGGGTCCAAATCGAACACCGCTACTCAATATCCTTCGTTTTATCGGAAATTCTGCTTATCGGGAAGAAATCAGAACAAAGTTCAGAAATAGAAAAAAGAAGTAGACTCGCACTTAAACAAAATCAAAGCCTTTTTGGCTTTTTTTTGCTATACTGGTAAGGTAGATTATGGATATGAAGAAAGGAAAGTTTGCCATGTCTGTGTTAGAAATCAAAGACCTCCATGTAGAAATTGAAGGAAAGAAAATCTTAAAAGGAGTCAATCTGACTCTTAAAACAGGAGAAATTGCCGCCATTATGGGACCAAACGGTACGGGGAAATCCACCTTATCAGCAGCGATTATGGGAAATCCGAATTACGAGGTAACCGAGGGAGAAGTTCTCTTTGATGGTGTCAATATTTTAGAACTGGATGTGGATGAACGAGCTCGTATGGGACTTTTTCTTGCTATGCAGTACCCAAGTGAAATTCCAGGTATTACCAATGCAGAATTTTTGCGTGCAGCCATGAATGCAGGTAAAGAAGATGATGAAAAAATCTCTGTCCGTGATTTTATCATGAAATTGGATGAAAAAATGGAATTACTCAATATGAAAGAGGAAATGGCAGAACGTTATCTGAATGAAGGTTTTTCTGGCGGTGAAAAGAAACGCAATGAAATCTTGCAATTGTTGATGCTAGAGCCAACTTTTGCGCTACTGGATGAAATTGACTCTGGACTAGATATTGATGCACTGAAAGTAGTGTCTAAGGGCGTCAATGCTATGCGTGGTGAACATTTTGGTGCTATGATTATTACGCACTATCAACGTCTGTTGAATTATATTACGCCTGATGTGGTCCATATCATGATGGATGGGCGTGTAGTTGCTTCTGGTGGTCCGGAATTAGCTGTTCGTTTGGAGCAGGAAGGTTATGCCAAATTGGCTGAAGAACTTGGTTTTGATTACCAAGAAGAAGTCTAGTCAACCTTTCTTTTTACTTAGAAAAGATAGGAGAATGAAATGACAAAAGAAACCATTAAACATTTTTCACAAATGCATGCGGAGCCTGAGTGGTTGGCAAATCTCCGTCAAGCTGCCTTTGATAAAATAGATAAGTTGGAACTGCCTGTTATTGAGCGGGTGAAATTTCACCGCTGGAATTTGGGAGACGGCACGCTGTCAGAAAGTGAGGTTCTTGCAAATGTGCCTGATTTTACAGCACTGAATGATCATTTGACATTGGTTCAGGTTGGAACACAGACTGTTTTAGAGCAATTGCCGGCTGAACTAACGGAGCAAGGAGTTATCTTTACAGACTTTTACACTGCTCTTGAGGAAATTCCAGAAATCATGGAAAAGTATTTTATGTCTTCAGTTAAATATGATGAAGATAAGCTGGCAGCCTACCATACAGCTTATTTCAATAGTGGAGCGGTGCTGTATATTCCGGATAATGTTGAAATCAATCAGCCCATTGAAGGCATTTTTTACCAAGATAGTGAAAGTGATGTGCCATTTAACAAGCATATTCTGATTATCGCAGGAAAACATTCTAAAGTGACTTATTTAGAACGGTTGGAAACTTATGGTTCTAGCAGTGTTTCTGCGACAGCAAATATCACGGTGGAAGTCATTGCCCAAACAGGAGCGCAGATTAAGTTTTCAGCTATTGATCGACTAGGAGAAAATGTGACCGCTTATATCAGTCGTCGGGGCAAGTTGGACGATGATTCAATGATTGACTGGGCAATCGGGGTCATGAATGAAGGCAATGTGATTGCTGATTTTGACAGTGATTTGTTTGGTCGTGGCAGTCATGCGGATATGAAAGTGGTGGCTCTTTCTCGTGGTAGACAGATACAAGGGATTGACAGTCGCGTCACCAACTACGGTTGCAATTCAATCGGCAATATCCTCCAACATGGAGTTATTTTGGAAAAGGGAACTTTGACCTTCAATGGTATTGGACACATTATTAAGGGAGCTAAGGGGGCAGATGCGCAACAGGAAAGTCGAGTACTGATGCTATCTGACCAAGCACGTTCAGATGCCAATCCTATTCTTTTGATTGATGAAAATGATGTCACAGCAGGGCATGCGGCTTCTATCGGTCAGGTGGATCCAGAAGATATGTACTATCTCATGAGTCGGGGACTGGATAAGGCGACTGCGGAACGTTTAGTTGTGCGTGGCTTCTTAGGCTCTGTTATCGTTGAAATTCCAGTCAAAGAAGTGCGTGCTGAGATGATTGAAAATATTGATGAAATTTTGGCTAAGAAATAAGAGATAGGAAAAGAAATGTCTAAACTTGATGTAGAAGTCCTTCGGAAAGATTTTTCAATTTTGGATCAAATCGTCAATGATGAGCCCTTGGTTTATTTGGACAATGCGGCTACAACCCAAAAGCCTACGCAGGTATTAGAGGCGATTGCAGCTTATTACGCAAAAGACAATGCCAATGTTCATCGTGGTGTTCACACACTAGCAGAACGGGCAACGGCAGCTTATGAAGCTGCGCGGGAACGAGTGCGCTCCTTTATCCATGCCGCTTCAACGAAAGAAGTTCTCTTTACGAGAGGAACGACAACGGGACTCAATTGGGTAGCGCGTTATGCCGAAAGTGTCTTGCAGCCAGGCGACGAAGTACTTATTTCCGTTATGGAGCACCATTCCAATACCATTCCTTGGCAGGAAGCCTGTAAGAAAAAAGGTGCTAGATTGATTTATGCTTATCTGAAAGACGGCATGTTAGATCTCGCTGACTTTCGGTCGAAATTGACTGAAAAGACGCGATTTGTTGCTTTGGCGCATGTTTCTAATGTACTAGGTGTGGTGAATCCCATAAAAGAAATAGCAGAGTTAGTGCACCAGACAAATGCTCTTTTAGTGGTGGACGGAGCTCAATCAGTTCCTCACATGAAGATTGATGTACAAGACTTGGACGTTGATTTCTTTGCATTTTCAGGTCACAAGATGCTAGGCCCGACTGGTATCGGTGTTCTCTATGGTAAAGAAGAGCTACTTGAGCAAATGTCGCCTGTCGAATTTGGTGGGGAAATGATTGATTTTGTCTATGAACAAGAAGCGACATGGAAAGAACTACCTTGGAAGTTTGAAGCAGGCACACCCAATATAGCTGGTGCTATAGGTCTAGCTGTCGCCATTGACTATCTGGACAAGATTGGAATGGAAACAGTTCATCAGTATGAGCAGGAATTGATAGCTTACGTATTTCCAAGATTACAAGCTGTTGAGGGGCTTACCATTTATGGTTCGGAGGACTTGACTCAGCGGTCGGGTGTTATTTCTTTTAATCTAGCTGGGCTTCACCCTCATGATGTAGCAACAGCTCTGGACTATGAAGGCGTGGCTGTACGGGCTGGACATCACTGTGCTCAACCTTTGTTGAGTTACCTAGGAGTGGCAGCAACTGTTCGGGCTAGCTTTTATCTGTATAATACCAAAGCCGATTGCGATAAGCTCGTTGAAGCTTTACAGAAAACAAAGGAGTTTTTCGATGGCACTTTCTAAATTAAATAGTCTTTATAAAGCAGTTGTGACGGACCATTCAGCTCACCCTCATCATCAAGGTCGTTTGGATGGAGTGGAGCAAGTGAATCTCAACAATCCTACGTGCGGTGATGTCATCAGCCTGTCGGTTCAATTTGATGAGCAGGGCATGATTGAAGATATTGCCTTTGTGAATTCTGGCTGCAGTATTTCTACAGCTTCAGCCAGTATGATGACGGATGTAGTCCTAGGGAAGACGAAGGATGAAGCGCTAGCTTTGGCAGAAATTTTTTCTCAAATGGTGCAAGGTAAGGACGATGAGCAGCAAAAGGAACTAGGAGACGCAGCTTTTTTAGCTGGTGTTGCTAAGTTCCCTCAACGCATCAAATGCTCAACCTTAGGTTGGAACGCTCTTAAAAAGGCGATTGAGGAAGCTGGAAATTCTGAAAAGTTGAGTAAATGAAGCTAAAATAAATAAGCTGAGACAAAAGTGCTCAGCTTTCTTTGTTTATATCGTTAGCATTACAGACGCAGTAGCTAATTGCTCAAAGCACTGCGTTGAGGTTACGGATAGAGCTTGAAAAGCAAGTCTCAAGGCGATTCGCTTTTCAAGCTTGGAAGAGTACTTTTGACGAAAACTTTGTTTTCTTTATCTGCCACCTCGACAGTCTCTCAGGCTGTTGAGCAACCTTGTGGGAATGAGACTACAAACTAAAAATTTTTGATTTTGAGTTTTGTCACATTCCCAATTACTATTGAATGAGCTACAATATGTTCTATATCAACTTTTACAGCCTATTTGTCATCAAGTTACATTTGCTTATTTCCAACCTCAAAAGCTTCCTCAAGTCTTTCGAGCTATGCGGAGATGAACGATGAAATCAAGCTTCTACGAAATACTGATTTCTATTTCGCTCGTTTATAATTTTTCATTGACATATTGGACGAATTCATTCCACCATGATTTGAGGAAGAAAGGACGACCAATTTTCTCCGCTGAAAGCATGGAAATAGTTGGTGGCTTCTTGTCAAGATAGCCTTTTCCAATCAAATCATTATCAGTATAGGTCAATTTCCCAACAATGACACCCTTTTTTAAAGGAGTGGGATAACCGTTTTTATCAGTTGTAAAATGAACAGTCGGTTTTTTATGATTGTATCTCCGCACAATGGTGAGTTTTTCACTAGCAACAGCAGTGACTTCATCTTTTTGCCCGTTAATGACGCGGGCAGAGCTTTTATTGTAGGCTTCACCTTTTTTCACAAGAGTTTGGACTGTGAATTGTTGATAAATATAGGTCATAAATCTAGAGGTAGCCGTAAAGCGGGCATTCTCATCCTCATCTGCATGATCAACATTGAGGAGAACCGTAATCAAACGCATCCCTCTTTGCTGGATTGTTCCGACAAAGGAAGAGCCTCCTTTATCAGAAGTTCCAGTCTTGAGGCCATCTACTCCGGCTCGAAAGGCGGGCATATTTTTGAGCATGTGGTTGGACGATGTAAGCGTCATGCCTGCAAAGTTAGACGTAGCTTTTTGGGTGATTTCTAGAACTTCTGGGTAATCAAGGATTAAACGCCGAGCAATAATTGCAACATCGTGGGCGCTCATTTTATTTTCGTCTTCTTTTCCTGAACCAGGATAAATATGTTCCTCTCCTAAAACAGAATTATTCAGCCCAGAAGCATTGACGATAGTAGCATCTTTGATTCCCCATTGTTGCAATTTAGCTTTCATCAAATCCACAAATTTTTTCTCACTGCCAGCGACTTTTTCAGCTAAGGCAATTGCTGGGCTATTGGCACTTGCTATTAAAGAAGTTTCTAACAATTCTTCGACAGTATATTTTCTAGCTTCCAAAGGAACGTTACTGGTGTCTGGATTAACGGTTAGTTGATAAGGGTAGTCAGAAATATCTACGGAAGTTTGTAAAGTGAATTTTCCCTGATGAATCGCTTCATAGACTAAATAGGCTGTTAGTAGTTTAGTAATAGAAGCAATTTCAACTGGCTGATTAGCATCTTTTTCATACAAAATTTTTCCGGTTGCAACGTCAACTGCAATAGCATGCTTAGCACCTACTTCAAAGTTGTCTGCTAAAACCGTAGGAGCTAGGAAGATCAAGAGAGTCGTTACAAGAGTAATAATAAATTTTTTCATGGTCATCCCTTTTTTGTAAACTTATTATTATTGTATCATAAAATAAGGAGAGCTTCATAGAAAAGGGAGGAAATAAGAAGAGAAAAACATGATTCATTTTTATTTTTAAAGCAAGTTCTGGTATAATAGATAGGATAAGAGACGAATAGAGGAAAACATGAAATTTACAGAATTTAAGTTTAAAGATTATATCCAAGAGGCACTCAAGGATTTGAACTTTGTTGAGGCGACAGAAGTTCAGGAAAAACTCATTCCGGTTGTGTTTGCTGGTCGTGATTTGGTGGGAGAGTCTAAAACAGGTTCAGGGAAAACACACACTTTCTTGCTGCCGATTTTTCAAAAGCTGAATGAAGATGCAGATAGTGTTCAGGTCGTTATTACCGCTCCTAGTCGTGAGTTGGCTAGGCAGATTTATCAGGCTGCACGCCAAATTGCTGCTTTTTCTGATAAGGAAATTCGAGTTGCTAACTATGTCGGTGGAACTGATAAAAATCGTCAGATTGGGAAATTGAGTTCCAGTCAACCACATATTGTCATTGGCACACCAGGACGCATTTATGATTTGGTCGAATCAGGTGACTTAGCCATTCATAAGGCGAATACTTTTGTAGTAGATGAAGCAGATATGACCTTGGATATGGGCTTTTTAGAAACAGTGGATAAGATTGCGTCCAGTTTGCCGAAGGATTTGCAATTTCTAGTCTTTTCTGCGACCATTCCGCAAAAATTGCAGCCATTTTTAAAAAAATATCTATCCAACCCGGTCATTGAGCAAATCAAAACCAAAACGGTTATTTCAGATACTATTGAAAATTGGCTGATTTCAACAAAAGGACGTGATAAGAATGCGCAAATTTATAAAATCACACAGCTCCTACAGCCTTATCTAGCTATGATTTTTGTCAATACTAAGACACGAGCGGATGAATTGCATAGCTATTTGACAGCGCAAGGTCTCAAGGTGGCAAAGATTCATGGGGATATTGCACCGCGGGAGCGAAAACGGATTATGAATCAGGTGAAGAACCTAGATTTTGAATACATTGTTGCGACAGATTTAGCTGCGCGGGGAATTGATATTGAAGGCGTTAGTCATGTCATCAATGATGCGATTCCGCAAGATTTGTCCTTCTTCGTTCACCGAGTGGGACGAACTGGCAGAAATGGTCTATCGGGAACAGCCATTACACTTTATCAACCGAGCGATGATTCAGATATTCGTGAGCTGGAGAAAATGGGTATTCACTTCAATCCCAAGATGATTAAAAACGGAGAATTTCAAGATACCTATGACCGCGATCGCCGTGCCAATCGTGAAAAAACGCAGGAAAAATTGGACACGGAAATGATTGGTCTGGTTAAAAAGAAAAAGAAGAAAATCAAACCGGGCTATAAGAAAAAAATCCAGTGGGCTGTTAATGAAAAACGCCGTAAGACAAAAAGAGCTGAAAATCGCGCACGCGGTCGTGCAGAAAGAAAAGCGAAACGTCAAAGTTTTTAGTCTTAAAATTTCTTTATCACTCTCATAAATAAAAACAATTATTCTTTAGAGAACGAATGTGATAGACTAGTCTTGCTAGTCTATTTTTATCGTAGTAAATAATTGGTGAAATAAAAAAATTGTGATAGAATTAGACATTATCGAGAAAGGGAAGTTACTATGATTGTTACAATAGCGATTTTAACCTCTAATTGGTATCAAGAATTGGTTCAGAAGATTCCAGACGGACAGCTTTTTAGCTGGCGCTCTGTGTTTGACGGACTACCAAGAATTATCGAAAAATTACCAACAACACTACTACTGACCTTAGGAGGAGCTTTTTTTGGCTTGATTTTGGCTCTCATTTTTGCGATTGTCAAAATCAATCGTGTGAAGATTTTGTATCCTCTTCAAGCCTTTTTCGTTAGCTTTCTGCGCGGGACACCAGTGCTTGTTCAGCTCATGCTGACTTATTATGGGATTCCTTTGCTTCTGAAGGCCATCAACTTGCGATTCGGTACGGGTCTAAATATAAATGCTATTCCAGCTTATCTATTTGCAATTGTAGCTTTTGCCTTTAATGAAGCGGCTTACGCTAGTGAAACCATTCGAGCGGCGATTTTGTCTGTTGATGCTGGAGAAATTGAAGCGGCTCGTAGTTTGGGAATGACAAACAGACAGGTTTACCGCCGTGTTATTATTCCCAATGCCGCAGTGGTTGCCACACCGACCTTGATTAACTCTTTGATTGGCTTGACCAAAGGAACTTCCTTGGCTTTCAGTGCAGGAGTTGTTGAGATTTTTGCTCAAGCGCAGATTTTGGGTGGTGCAGATTATCGCTACTTCGAGCGCTTTATCTCGGTAGCTCTTGTCTATTGGGCTGTAAATATTGTAATTGAAGCACTTGGACGGTTTATCGAAAAGAAAATGGCGATTGAAGCGCCTGATAATCTTAATCCACAAATACAGGCGAAAGGAGATGTTCGATAATGATTCGTATTTCAAATCTCAGCAAATCCTTTTCTGGACAAATGGTTTTAAACAATCTTAGTTTAGAGATTCAAAAAGGAGAAGTGGTTGCTTTAATTGGTTCATCTGGTGCGGGGAAATCCACTTTCTTACGCAGTTTGAATTATCTGGAACAGCCAGACAGCGGCACGATTGCCATTGATGATTTTACTGTTGATTTTTCTACGATTAGCAAGGAAGAAATCCTAACCTTGCGGCGAAAGTTAGCTATGGTGTTTCAGCAGTTTAATTTATTTGAGCGTCGGACGGCTTTGGACAATGTCAAAGAAGGTTTATTGGTTGTAAAAAAATTCTCAGACCAAGAAGCGACGAATCTTGCCAAAGAAGAACTGGCAAAAGTTGGTCTGTCAGACCGTGAAAATCACTATCCACGTCATCTGTCAGGTGGACAAAAACAACGTGTCGCTTTGGCGCGTGCGCTTGCGATGAAGCCAGATGTTTTGCTTTTAGACGAGCCAACATCAGCGCTTGATCCTGAACTAGTAGGGGAAGTTGAAAAATCCATTGCAGATGCAGCCAAGGCTGGTCAGACCATGATTTTAGTCAGCCATGACATGTCTTTTGTGTCTCAAGTGGCAGACAAGGTACTCTTTTTAGATAAGGGACACATCATTGAAATGGGTACTCCAGATGAAATAATGAACCATCCTAAAGAAGAACGCACAAAAGAATTTTTTGCCAGTTACAAACGGACATATATTTGATATAATAGAAAAAGAAGCCCAGTTGGCCTTGCTAGCTGGGTTTATTTTCAAGTTTGCGGCATTTGTTTTGAATGCCTTTAACAAAAATTAGGGAATAGAGGAGTGACTATGCTGTCTCGAGTTTTTTTACTCTATTTAGAGAGTTTGTTGATTACGGCACTATTGGTAGGGAGTTTTCTAGGATTATGGATTGGGCTTCGTGCTGTTCGGCGTGTTGATAAAACAATCAAAGATCGACAAGCTCATCTGTATGATATGCTATTGATTGCAGTGATGACGATTCCGATTTTATCCTTTGCAATGATGGGGATTCTGCTTATCTTCAGAGCATAATGTTTGAAAAAAGAGCTTAATAACGTTAGAATAACAGTGATTACAATAAAGGAAGTAAATTTATGTACGACACAATTATTATTGGAGCTGGACCAGCAGGCATGACAGCTGCGCTTTATGCTGCTAGAAGTAATCTTAAAGTGGCTCTTTTGGAACGTGGCATTCCAGGCGGACAAATGAACAATACCTCAGATATTGAAAATTATCCTGGATATGCTAATATCAGTGGTCCAGAACTAGCCGAAAAAATGTTTGAACCGCTCGAAAATTTGGGAGTGGAGCATTTGTTTGGCTCTGTTGAAAAAATCGAACACCAAGGAGCAATAAAAAAAGTCTTTACAGAAGATGAGATTTTTGAAACCAAGACGCTTATTATTGCGACTGGAGCTGTTCATCGTCATCTAGGAGTTCCGGGTGAAGAAGAATTAAACAGCCGCGGGGTGTCTTACTGTGCAGTCTGTGACGGAGCCTTTTTCCGAGATGAAGATTTGCTTGTGGTCGGTGGAGGCGACTCTGCGGTGGAAGAGGCTGTATTTTTGACTCGTTTTGCAAAAACGGTGACGATTATTCATCGGCGCGATGAATTGCGAGCCCAAAAGTTACTGCAAGAACGTGCATTTGCCAATGAAAAAATTCATTTTATCTGGGATTCAGTTGTGAAGGAAATCAAAGGTGACAAGCGCGTTAGCAGCGTTATGGTAGAGAATGTCAAAACGGGTGAAATATCTGAACATGAATTTGGCGGTGTCTTTATCTATGTTGGTTTAGATCCAGTTAGTGAGTTTGCCAAAGATTTGGGCATTACCAATGAAGCAGGCTGGATTGTAACCGATAATCATATGAAAACGGCTATTTCTGGCATCTATGCTATTGGAGATGTTCGCGAAAAAGATCTTCGCCAAGTAACGACAGCTGTCGGTGACGGAGCGGTTGCAGGGCAAGAAGTCTACAAGTATATCACAGAGAATTTTTAGAGCGAAAGACCAAAATCATCTTGAAAATTTTTGGTTCGTAGTCTCAGCCACGCAAGGCTTCTCAGCAGTCTCTCAGACTGTTTAGGTAGTGGATAAAAAACGAAGTGTTTGACAAAGGTATTCTTTCGAACTTGTAAAGCGAATGCCTTTAGACTTTCGTATCAGCCTCAATTGTACTCTAAATTGCCTAAGGGTAATAGAGTTTCTCCAAACGCACGATATAAACAAAGGAAGTTGAGCACTTGTCCCAGCTTCTTTTTGCTTAATAAAAACCCAGTAATGCATTGGAGGATTGGAAATGAAAGGGTTTCTTTTGATTTGTTCAATTCTCGTGCCCTCATAAATGACTAGTGAAATTGTCAGAATTGTGGTACAATAGAAAAGTTCATGTGAAAAGGAGGCTTCGTATGAGTGAAAAGAATTCTGAAAATAATAAGAATAAAATGGAACGTGGCTTAAAAAATCGTCATGTCCAAATCATTGCTATTGCTGGGACAATTGGAACGGGTCTCTTTTTGGGAGCAGGACGTTCGATTAGTCTGACAGGGCCGTCAATTATTCTCATTTACATGTTGACCGGCGTCTTTATGTATTTGATGATGCGGGCGATTGGAGAGATGTTGTATTATGATCCAGACCAGCACACATTTATCAACTTCATTACCAAGTATCTTGGGAATGGCTGGGGCTATTTTTCCGGTTGGTCCTATTGGATTTCCCTCATTTTTATCGGTATGGCAGAAATCACGGCAGTTGCACAATATGTCCAATTTTGGTTTCCGACTTGGCCGGCATGGCTGATTCAAATCGTCTTCCTTGCTGTTTTGAGTATGGTCAATCTGATTGCAGTCCGAGTTTTTGGTGAAGTTGAATTTTGGTTTGCCATGGTCAAGATTGTAGCGATTATTGCTTTGATTGTGACAGCGATTTTTATGGTGTTGACAGGCTTTAAAACGCCCAATGGTGTAGCCAGCATCAGCAATATCAGTCAAAATTTCCAATTATTTCCTAATGGTTTTATGAGTTTTGTCATGGGCTTTCAAATGGTCTTCTTTGCTTATCAAGCTATTGAATTTATTGGAATCACAACGTCTGAAACGGCAAATCCTCGGCAGGTATTGCCAAAGGCTATTAAAGAAATCCCCTTGCGGATCGTTCTTTTCTACGGTGGCTCTTTGCTTGCAATTATGGCGATTATCCCTTGGCGGGATTTAGCAACCACAGATTCCCCCTTTGTGATTGTTTTCAAGTTGGCAGGTCTCAAATGGGCTGCAGCTTTGATTAACTTTGTCGTATTGACTTCAGCTGCTTCAGCTTTAAACTCTACCTTGTATTCGACTGGGCGTCATTTGTATCAAATTGCACATGATTCACCTAATCGCTTTTTGAATGGGATCGGTGCTGGGAAATTATCTAGACAAAATGTTCCGCAAAACGCTATTTTGACCTCAGCGGTAGTGATTGCATTAGCTGCTTTTATTCAGGTGTTACCAGGAGTATCAGACTCCTTTGCTTTGATTACTGCTTCTTCATCAGGAGTTTATATTGCTATCTATGCACTCACTATGATTGCTCACCTGAAATACAGAAAATCAAAAGAATTTATGGCAGATGGCTATCTAATGCCAGCCTATAAGTTTCTCAATCCTCTTACTTTGCTCTTCTTTGCCTTTGTATTTATAACCCTCTTTTTACAAAAATCAACCGTTGTAGGAGCGATCGGTTCAGCTATTTGGATACTTATATTTGGTATCTATAGCCAATTGAAATTTAAAGATAAATAATAATATAATAAAACCAAGGATAAATTTGCGACTTTTTTAAAGTTGTTCCAAATGCACCTTGGTTTTTAAGATGTTTTAAAACTGAAAATTTAAACAGCGCAATACAACAGAAAACTTAGAATAGCTGTTTAACCACCTAAAGTTGGACAAGAATTCCTCTTGTTCTTTTGATTTGTGGTATAATAAGTGAAAATACATCTTACAAGGAGTCGTTATGTATCCAGATGATAGTTTAACCTTGCATACGGATTTGTATCAAATTAACATGATGCAAGTTTATTTTAGAAGAAATATTCATAATAAACGTGCTGTTTTTGAAGTTTATTTTCGGAAAGAGCCCTTTCATAGTGGCTATGCTGTTTTTGCTGGCTTGGAGCGGATGGTTCATTATTTAAATCATTTGACATTTTCAGATAGTGATATTGCCTATCTTCGTTCTCTTGGCTATGATGAAGAATTTTTAGACTATTTGGCAAATTTGAAATTGGAATTAACAGTGCGGTCTGCACAAGAGGGAGATTTGGTCTTTGCCAATGAACCCATTGTTCAAGTAGAAGGTCCCCTTGCTCAATGTCAATTAGTGGAAACCGCCTTATTAAACATTGTCAACTATCAAACCTTGGTAGCGACAAAGGCAGCTCGGATTCGCTCAGTCATCGAAGATGAGCCTTTAATGGAATTTGGTACACGTCGAGCACAGGAAATGGATGCGGCTATCTGGGGAACTCGTGCGGCAGTGATTGGTGGAGCAAATGGAACCAGTAATGTTCGGGCTGGAAAACTCTTTGATATTCCAGTCTTAGGAACGCATGCTCATGCTCTCGTCCAAGTCTATGGAAATGACTATGAAGCTTTTAAAGCGTATGCTGAAACGCACCATGACTGTGTTTTCTTGGTGGATACCTATGATACATTCCGCCTCGGTGTGCCTGCAGCGATTCAAGTAGCGCGTGAAATGGGGGATAAAATCAATTTCCTTGGAGTGCGGATTGATTCAGGGGATTTGGCTTATATTTCTAAAAAAGTCCGGCAGCAACTGGATGAAGCTGGATTCCCAAATGCGAAAATCTATGCATCAAACGACTTGGATGAAAATACAATCCTCAACTTGAAAATGCAGAAAGCCAAAATTGATGTTTGGGGCGTCGGAACGAAGCTCATCACTGCTTACGACCAGCCAGCACTGGGAGCAGTTTACAAGATTGTGGCTATTGAAGATGAACATGGCAATTTGCGTAATACAATTAAGCTCTCTAATAATGTGGAAAAAGTATCAACACCAGGTAAAAAACAAGTTTGGCGGATTACTAGCCGTGCAAAAGGCAAGTCAGAAGGAGACTATATCACTTATGATGGCGTAGATGTGAATGCTATTGCCGAATTAGAAATGTTCCACCCAACTTACACCTACATCAATAAAACAGTGACAAATTTTGATGCAGTGCCTCTTTTGGTTGATATCTTTAAACAAGGCCAACTTGTCTATGAATTGCCAACCTTAACAGAAATCCAACAATATGCTCGCAAGGAATTTGACAAGTTGTGGGACGAATACAAACGTGTCCTTAATCCGCAAGATTATCCTGTGGATTTGGCGCGTGATGTATGGCAAGACAAGGTTGATTTGATTGATCAAATGCGCAAAAAAGCGAATCAAATGGGAGAAACAAAATGACCTTACAAGAAACGATTATCCAGCAGTTAGGCGTGAAACCTGTCATTGACCCACAGGAAGAAATTCGTAAATCCATTGATTTTTTAAAGGATTATCTTAAAAAACATTCTTTTTTGAAAACCTATGTTTTGGGAATTTCAGGCGGACAAGATTCTACTTTAGCAGGACGTTTGGCGCAATTGGCCATAGAGGAAATGCGTGCGGAGACTGGCGATGCTAGCTATCAATTTATCGCAGTGCGTTTGCCATATGGGGTGCAGGCTGATGAAGAGGATGCACAGCGAGCTCTTACTTTTATCCAGCCGGATGTCAGTCTTGTAGTCAACATCAAAAAAAGTGCAGATGCTATGACAAAGGCGGTTGAGGCTACAGGAGCAACGGTCTCAGACTTCAATAAAGGCAATATTAAAGCTCGCAGTCGCATGATTGCGCAATATGCTTTAGCAGGCTCTTATAAAGGAGCAGTGGTTGGAACGGATCATGCTGCAGAAAACGTCACAGGATTCTTTACGAAATTTGGTGATGGTGGTGCAGATATTCTTCCCCTTTACCGTCTCAATAAACGGCAAGGTAAGCAACTGTTGGCTGCCTTGGGCGCTGATCCTGCCCTCTATGAGAAAGTACCGACTGCGGATCTGGAAGAAGAAAAGCCAGGCATTGCAGATGAAGTCGCTCTCGGTGTCACTTATAACGAAATTGATGACTATTTGGAAGGTAAGACCATTTCTGACCAATCGAAAGCTACCATTGAATCTTGGTGGCACAAAGGCGAGCATAAACGTCATTTGCCGATTACAATCTTCGATGATTTTTGGAAATAAGCAGGAGAATTGTTCTGACTCAATTTTTTTAGAATACGAAGACTACTAAAATTAGTGGTATAACAAAAAGTTAGGTGCGCCTAACTTTTTGTTTGAAGAATTTTGAAAATAAGCTATAATAGTGTTTAGAATTAGAAGGAGGTATCTATGAATTCTATAGATCAACAATTTACAGATAAATTATATGCAAATTATGAAGCAACTGCCAAGTATGCTGCAATTGAAAATGCAGTTAGCCACAATGGTTTATTAACATCGCTTGAAAAGCGCAGCAGTGCAATTGAAAACAATCCTGTGTTTTCCATTGATTTAACCAAAGATAAAGTCAGCAATCAAAAAGCGTCTGGACGTTGCTGGATGTTTGCAGCGCTCAATACATTCCGTCATAAAATGATTGCAGGCTTTCAATTAGAAGAATTTGAATTGTCTCAAGCGCACACATTCTTTTGGGATAAATATGAAAAATCCAACTGGTTTTTAGAGCAAGTCTTAGCAACAGCTGACCAAGACTTAACCAGTCGCAAAGTGAAATTCCTCTTAGATACGCCTCAACAAGACGGCGGACAATGGGATATGGTTGTGGCACTTTTTGAAAAATATGGAGTTGTTCCAAAATCAGTTTACCCAGAATCCATTTCATCTAGCAATAGCCGTGAGCTCAACCAATATCTTAATAAATTACTCCGTCAAGATGCACAAATTTTGCGTGATTTGGTTACTAGTGGAGCAGATGCGATAGCTATTCAAGCTAAAAAAGAAGAGCTCTTGCAAGAAATCTTTAATTTCTTAGCAATGTCACTTGGACTTCCACCTCGTACTTTTGATTTTGCTTATCGTGATAAAGACAACAATTTCCACAGCGAAAGTGGACTGACACCACAAGCATTTTACAAAAAATATGTAGATCTTCAATTAGATGATTACGTTTCAATCATCAATGCTCCTACAGCTGACAAACCATACGGTAAATCTTATACAGTTGAGATGTTAGGAAATGTCGTAGGAGCACGTGATGTCCGTTATTTGAATGTTAATATGGAGCGTTTGAAAGAGCTGGCTATTGCTCAAATGCAGGCTGGAGAAACTGTTTGGTTTGGTTCTGATGTCGGTCAATCTAGCAACCGCAAGGCTGGTGTGATGGTGAATGATATGTATGATTTTACTTCAAGTATGGATATTGAATTGACACAAGATAAGGCAGGACGTTTGGATTACAGCGAAAGTCTCATGACCCATGCTATGGTCTTGACAGGTGTTGATTTGGATGAAAATGGAAAATCAACAAAATGGAAAGTAGAAAATTCTTGGGGTGACAAAGTCGGAGACAAAGGTTATTTTGTTGCCAGCGACGACTGGATGGACGAGTACACTTATCAAATCGTTGTCCGTAAGGAATTCTTAACAGCAGAAGAACTAGCTGCTTATGAGGCAGAACCAAAAGTACTTGCCCCATGGGATCCAATGGGAGCTTTGGCTAGCAAATAATAAGAATTAAAAAGAAGTGGGATAAAACTTTGAGACTTAATGAAAATCAAATTGCAAACTAAGAGATGAGTCATAAGCAGATCAAAAGAGGAGCTTTTGAGCTCGCAGATGAAACTGACGAAGTTTGAAGAGATTTTCATAAGGTATAAGACTGCTTCATGGAGATTCCACAAGGAATTGAAATATAAAAACACGAACAATCTTATAGCCAGTTATTTACTGGTCTTGATTGTTCGTGTTTTTTAATTTTTACAAAACTCTGATTTGAAGGTGTTAACTTTTAAACGGCTTGGCTTTCAGGAACTTGTTCATTATCGATTTCGTGAAGGAGGAGTTTCTGAATTTCCACTGCTATTAGGAGAACTTGCAGACGTAGAAGCACTCGGTTCTGTACTTGATGAAGCAGAGCTGCTTGATGACTCTTGGGTAGAACTTTCTTGGCTGCTTGAAGAAGATGATGATTCTTCAAGGCTCGAACTGGAAGTAGAATTATAATAATTTCCTTGGTATCTATTAGTGGAATTGGCTAAAAAGACATAATTTCCGCTACGATAAAGGCCGCTAGGCATTTCCCAGTCTTCTGTCCCGCTTTCAGACAAGTAAGACATCATCGCACGGTAAACATCTGTTGCGACTTTCACACCGTCGTCCAGAACGGGAGTAAGACGATTAGTGTAACCTGTCCATACCGCCATTGAATATTTCTGCGTATAACCAACAAAGAGTTCATCAGGAGTCACAACACTAGAGCCACCATAAGGCTTCGTTAGTTTCGCCAATTCATCATCGGAATAGTTGGAAGTTCCTGTTTTACCAGCTTGATAGACACCAGATATAGCTGCATTGGTCCCAGTACCAGATGTAAGAACTGTTTTCAGCATATTTGTCATCATGTAAGCTGTTGTTTCTTTCATTGCGGTTGTACCTTGATTAGAGAAATTTTTTGAGGTTCCATCGCTAAAGACAACACGGCTGACATATTGTGGTTTGTAATAAGTTCCACCATTTGCAAAAGCAGCATAGGCAGCAGCCATTTTTTCACTGCTGGCACCATATTTTCGATCGGATTTTGTCGTGTTACTTGAAATGGCATTTGCATATACCATATCTGGATAATTAATGCCCAGTCCGCTTAGGAATTTCTTAGACTTGCTGAGTCCGACAGCTTCTAACGTCTTGACAGCTGGAACGTTCCGAGACTCTTGAAGTGCATACTGAATGGTGATGTTTCCAAAATAGCGCATATCCCAGTTGTAGACTGGAGTAGTTGTTCCAGGATAATTATAAGGAGCATCACTAATATAAGCAGCTGTAGAAGTGTAAATGCCATTTTCAATGGCTGGAGCGTAATCCGTGATTGGTTTCATGGTTGATCCCCAGTCGCGATTGGTTTCAACTGCTTGGTTAGTACCAAAAGAAACATTTGAAGCTTGATTTCGGGCTCCTAGTTGAGCAATTACCTTACCAGTTGTAGCATCTATAATGGTAGAAGCTACTTGTAATTCATTATCTGGATAAGCAACATATTCATTGCTATTATAAATGTTCCAAAGGCGTTCTTGAGCCGCTCTGTTTACGTTTGTATACACTTCCATTCCCGTCGTCAGCAAGTTATAACCCGTTTCTTCTTGGACTTGCTCAATAACTTGCTTTAAGTAATTATCCATGTAAGCAGGATAAGAAGCTGAATTTTTTAAGCTTTGCAGACCATCTGTGACGGGTGTATTGACTGCTTTTTCATATTGCTCAGCAGAGATGTATTTGAGTTTATACATTTCTGACAATACAAGATTGCGACGATTTTTTGCTGCTTCTGGTTTTGTATAAGGGTCGTATTGGTTTGGTGCCTGAGGCATCCCCGCCAATAAAGCAGTTTGAGCCAAGCTTAAATCTTTCAAATCTTTGCCGTAATAACTTTGAGCAGCTGTTTGCATACCGTAGTTACCATTTGACATATAGACCTTATTTACATAGTATGTAATAATTTCTTGCTTAGTGGCTTTGCGCTCCAATTGAATAGCTAACCAGGCTTCTTGAATTTTCCGTGATAGTGTTTGGTCGGCACTTGAAGTGGAGAAGTAGGTCAGTTTAATCAACTGTTGCGTCAACGTTGACCCTCCTTGTCGATTTCCTCTGTGCAGATTATTCAAGAAAGCACCCAAAATACGAACAGAGTCCACGCCGCGATGATTGAAGAAACGGTGGTCTTCAATTGCAACGATAGCTCGTACTAAGTCAGTTGGAATATCACTTGTTGCCGCATTGACCCTTTTTTCAGAACCTAAGTCAGCAACAAGATTGTTTTCACTATCATAGATTTTACTGGAAGTTGTGGCGACTAGTTTCTTTTCTGACAAGGCAGGTGCCTTGTGAACTTGATAGAGAAAAATTCCTCCACCAGCTATAACTCCAAGCATAAATAATGTAATGAGACCGATAGCTACATATTTTGCAGCTGTCAGTAAAGATTGCTTATTCATTTATTTTACCACCTAGTAAATTTTGTTGAATGATTTCAAGATAGGGAATGCTAGGAAGACCATTCTGTGAGATAGAATATCCATGCTTTTGAATGTAGTCAAGTGGCATGGACTTTTTCCCCTTGTCAATCTTGAAGAAGTTAATTAAATAAGGAGCAGGAAGTAGATATGTCAATTTTAAGGCTGAAAAGTGCAATAAAACGAAGCAAATTCCTCCTTGTTTGACGACTTGTTCCATGTGCTTGATTTGATGAGCATGAAAATTTTTCATCGGCATGGAAGCTTTTTGATGTGTTTCTTTTGCTTCAAAATCTATATAATGTCCCTGATAGACACCAGAATAGTCTGTTGTAGAGGCTTGTCGAAAGTAGGCTTCAACAATTTTTGCCCGACTACGTCTGGGATAATTCACTTTTACAATCTGAATAGGGGTCGGCTTCTTGTGAATGACCGCTAAATCGTGACTAAGATAATAATCATTCGTTTCATTGATCATTTTTTCAAACGACATTCCCCGATTCGCAAAGTCAACGGACTTCTTTTTGGGAAGTCTTAATGAATTTCGAGAGGGAACTTTATGTGGATAGTTGACCATATATCTCCTTATTGGTACAATAACATCACTCTATTATAACATAAAAAAGGAAATAAAGGGATAATTTAAGTGGTTAGCGTACTAATAGTGGGTTATCGGAATTTTGATTTGGGAATTTTTAATGACAAAGACCCTCGAATCAAGATTATTAAAAAAGCCATTCAGCGAGATTTGACGCGTTTATTGGAAGAAGGTGCGGAGTGGCTGATTTTTACTGGGAACTTAGGTTTTGAAGTTTGGGCACTAGAGGTTGCAAAAGAATTGCAGCAAGATTACGATTTTCAAATTGCGACGATTTTTACTTTTGAGAATCAAGGTGGAAACTGGAATGAAGCCAATCAGGAAAAATTAAGTCGTTTTAAACAGGTGGATTTTGTTAAATACGCCTATCCTCATTATGAAAATCCCATCCAATTTCGTGATTACAATCACTTTCTACTCAGTAATACAGACGGGGCTTATATTTTTTACGATGAAGAAAATGAAACAAATTTAAAACATCTTTACCAAATGATGAAGAAACAAGAACAATATTTTATCAAACAATTAACATTTGATGACTTGAATGAGGTCGCAGAAAATTTTTCCGAAAATTAGATGTTTAACCTTGATTTTTGCGGTTCATTTTTTATATAATTAAAGTAATGAACGAGAATGGAGAGAGAAATGGCTAGTATTATTTACACACCGAAAGATATTTTTGATCAAGATTTTAAAGTTGGCGTCCGTGGATATAGCAAGGTTGAAGTGGACGAATTTTTAGATGATGTCATTAAAGATTACGAAACGTATGCTGCTTTGGTAAAGGAACTGCGTGAAGAAAATGCTCGTTTGAAAGCAGAACTCGCTAAAAAGTCAAATGAGGCGGCAACTTCACCTTTGACGCAATCTATCATGGAAACCCCTCAAGTGGCATCTGCTACGCTGACAAATTTTGATATTTTAAAACGCTTAAATCGTTTGGAAAAAGAAGTATTCGGCAAGCAAATCTTAAATAACGAAATTTAATAAGTAATGTGCAATTTTTGGATAATCGCGTGAAGAGTCGTCTTTTCATGAGGAAAGTCCATGCTAGCACGGGCTGTGATGCCCGTAGTGTTTGTGCTAGGTGAAACAATAAGCCTAGGGACGAGAAATCGTTACGGCGGACGAAACAGCTACGTCTCTGGATATGCTGGAATAGTCCTGAAAGTGCCACAGTGACGTAGTTTTTGTGGAAACACAAGAAGTGGAACGCGGTAAACCCCTCAAGCTAGCAACCCAAACTTTGGTCGGGGCACGGAATGCGTGGAAACGAACGCAGCATTCTGACTGGAAACAGTAGACAGATGATTATCGAAGGAAATGATACCTAGTTATTTCTGGAACAAAACATGGCTTATAGAAAGTTGCATATAGGTTTAGCTAGCGTATTATGCTAGCTTTTATTTTGAGAGGACGAATGAAAACAAAATTTAAGTTGATTGCGACTGCTGCGGCTGGTTTAGAGGCTGTGGTTGGTCGTGAAATCAGAAATCTTGGCTTAGAATGTCAAGTGGAAAATGGTCGCGTGCGTTTTGACGGAACTGTTGAAACCATTATTGAAACTAATCTCTGGTTGCGTGCAGCAGACCGCATTAAGATTGTTGTTGGCAGTTTTCCGGCTAAGACCTTTGAGGAATTATTCCAGAGTGTTTTTGCTTTGGATTGGGAAAACTATTTACCGCTTGGAGCAAAATTTCCAATTGCCAAGGCAAAATGTGTCAAATCAAAACTTCACAATGAACCAAGTGTGCAAGCTATTTCTAAAAAAGCAGTAGTCAAAAAGTTGCAAAAGCACTATGCTCGACCAGAGGGTGTTCCCCTAATGGAAAATGGAGCTGAGTTCAAGATTGAAGTTTCTATTTTGAAAGACGTGGCAACTGTTTTAATCGATACGACAGGCTCTAGTCTCTTTAAACGTGGCTATCGGGCTGAAAAAGGTGGCGCACCGATTAAAGAAAATATGGCGGCTGCGATTCTGCTCTTATCCAATTGGTATCCAGATAAGCCCTTGGTTGATCCGACCTGTGGTTCAGGAACTTTCTGTATTGAAGCAGCTATGATTGGCATGAATATGGCGCCGGGGCTTCATCGCCATTTTGCGTTTGAAGAATGGAATTGGGTTGACTCAGACTTGGTTGGGCGTGTTCGTGCTAGAGCTTTAGGACAGATTAAGCAAGACATTCAGCTTGATATTTTAGGAACTGATATTGATGCACGTATGGTGGAGATTGCCAAACGAAATGCCGAAGAAGCAGGTGTTTCTGAGCAGATTCTTTTCAAGCAAATGCGCTTGCAGGATTTGCATACCGACAAGATAAATGGTGTCATTGTTTCCAATCCCCCTTATGGAGAGAGATTGCTGGATGATGATTCTGTAACCAAGCTTTATCAAGAAATGGGGCAGACTTTTGCACCACTAAAAACGTGGAGCAAGTTTATCTTGACGAGTGATGAAGCGTTTGAAGCAAAATTTGGCAGTCAAGCCGATAAAAAACGAAAACTCTATAACGGGACTTTAAAAGTTGATTTGTACCAATATTTTGGTCAGAGAATCAAACGTCAGATAGATTAGAAAGGATTTGCCGTGAGTAAAGACGAAAAACATTTGCCAGAACAAGAAGAAAAAGAATCAATTCTTGATTTTGAAACAGCTAAAGAAATGACAGTTGGTCAAGCTGCTCGAAAAAGCGAAGAACTTGAAGCAGGGGTGACGGAAGAGGACAATGTGCTGGATAAATATATTAAACAGCACCGTCAAGAAATTGAAGCTGGAAAATTTTCGGCTCAATCTGCAGAAGAAATGTCTGAAGCAGAAGATCAAGAACAACTGAGCCAGTTAGACTTGGCAGAATTTATCCAGGAGATGCACGATGAGGTTCAAGAGGAAGCCCCCCTAGAATCTGCAGAGGTAGCGTCTGAGGAGTCTGCCTTTGATGAAACAGTAGCTGCACTTGCAGCCAGCGAAGCAGAACCGCAAGAAACTTCGGAAGAAAACAGTACACAAACTCCAGAGGAGTTAGAGGCTGAGACAAAAATAATGGAACCAATTCAGCCTGAAATGGATGATATTCCTGTGAGTTCAACTGAGACAACGGAAAGCTATCCGACTTTTACAGCGTTAGATGAAGAAATGGAAACAGGGAACGTTCCATTTTATAAAAATAAGAAAGTCCTCTATTCTGCAGCGAGT
The DNA here is from genome assembly GCF_015594635.1 of Streptococcus sp. HF-100. NCBI lineage: Bacteria > Bacillati > Bacillota > Bacilli > Lactobacillales > Streptococcaceae > Streptococcus > Streptococcus sp. HF-100. Next base: position 139,116 of record NZ_JADNQV010000006.1, on the reverse strand, counting down.
GTTGCTTTACTGGCTCTAATCGGTGGGACTGTTTATCTGTCGTTGAATAGAAAGCAAGCAAAGCCAGCTACAAATTCAACGAGCCAAACCAGTAAATCTTCTACTACTTCTAGCTCTGAAAATAAGGATTTGAAGGCTTTCAACAGTCTTTATGATTCATTCTTTACAGATGCCAATAAATTAGCTTTGAAAAATAGTAGTTTTGGCAATTTAGATAAATTGAAAGTAGCACTAGAAAAATTAAAAAACACCAACGAATACAATGTTGCCAAAGCAAAATATGATAGTTTGGTCAAACAAGTTGAAGCTGTTCAAAATGTGAATGCGCAATTCACTTCAGCAGCTATTACAGATGGTGTTTTGGATACTAAAGCAAAGGTTAAGGCTGATGCTAAATTTACAGATGTCACAACTGGAAATACGGACTTGGATAAGGTGTTGAAATCTGCGATTAGCTTAGGAAAGAATCAACAAACCTCTGATCCTCAATCTGAGGCTGCCGCTGCACCGTCACAAAGCTCCGCTCAAGCACCTGTAGCAGAACAACCAGCTTCTGTACCAGCGCAAACAACTGCTCCAGCAGCACCAGCGTCAGGCACGAATTTACAGCGTCATTTAAGTCGAGTACCATACGACCAAACTAAAATTAACGACAGTAATAATCCAGCTTGGAATTTCAATCCTGGTGTGTTAGAAAAAATCTTAGCAACCTCACGGGAACGTGGCTATTTCACAGGAGATAATTATATTCTTGAACGTGTGAATATTATCAACGGAAATGGTTATTACAATTTATTTAGAACAGACGGAACCTACCTCTTTAGTATTAACTGTAAAACGGGTTATTTTGTAGGAAATGGCGCGGGTTACGCAGATGCTTTGGATTATTAGGAAACGTTTTCAAGCAAGATATTAGACACTAAAAATCTTATAGGCTATAATGGGTTTATAAGATTTTTATTTTATTATAAAACTAATTTTGGAGGTAATCTTATGTCACTTATTGGTAAGGAAATTGTCGAGTTTACAGCAGATGCTTATCACGCTGGAAACGGGAAATTTATCACAGTTTCTAGTGAAGATTTAAAAGGTCATTGGAGCGTTATCTGCTTCTATCCTGCTGATTTTTCATTTGTTTGTCCGACTGAGTTGGAGGACTTGCAAGAGCAGTATGCAGCTCTTAAAGAACTAGGTGTGGAAGTTTATTCTGTTTCAACAGATACGCATTTTACACATAAAGCTTGGCATGATCATTCAGATGCCATTGGAAAACTTGAATACATCATGATTGGCGATCCATCTCATGCTATTTCTCTTGGTTTTGATGTGTTAGATGAAAGTGGATTGTCTCAACGCGGTACTTTTATCATTGACCCAGATGGTGTTGTACAGGCACTTGAAATCAATGCAGACGGTGTTGGGCGCGATGCTTCTGTCTTGATTGACAAAATCCATGCTGCACAATATGTTCGGAGTCATCCAGGTGAAGTTTGCCCAGCTAAATGGAAAGAAGGAATTGAAACACTGACTCCAAGTCTTGATTTAGTTGGTAAAATTTAAGGAGGCTTATATGGCTTTAGATGAAACAATTAAAGCACAACTGAAGCAATACTTGGAACTTTTAGAATCTGATGTTGTATTTCAAGCTTCTTTAGGTCAAGATGAGCGTTCTGAGCAGGTGCGGGCTTTTCTAGAGGAAATTGTAGCAATGTCTCCACGTTTATCACTGGAAAATATAGAGACTAACCGCAAGCCAAGTTTTACCGTTACACAAGTGGGGCAAGCAGGGCGTGTGCAGTTTGCAGGACTTCCCTTAGGGCATGAATTTACATCTTTTGTGCTGGCTTTGCTGCAAGTCTCTGGTCGCGCACCAAAAGTAGAAGATGCTGTTATAAAACGAATTCAAGCTATTAAGCAGCCGCTTCATTTTGAAACTTATGTCAGCTTAACCTGTCATAATTGTCCAGACGTTGTTCAAGCACTGAATACAATGGCTGTGCTGAATCCAACTATCAGCCACACAATGGTTGAAGGGGGCATGTTTAGACAAGAAGTTGAAGACAAAAAGATCATGGCTGTCCCAACGGTTTTTCTAAATGGTGAAGAATTTGCAAATGGTCGTATGACCATTGAGCAACTGCTCGACAAGATTTCTGGACCTGCTTCAAGTGAAGAATTTGACAAAAAAGAACCATTTGATGTGTTGGTTGTTGGGGGCGGACCTGCAGGAAGCAGCGCAGCTATTTATGCTGCTCGTAAGGGAATTCGTACAGGTATGGTCGTTGAAACTTTCGGTGGACAAGTTATGGAGACTGTCGGTATCGAAAATATGATTGGTACGCCTTATACAGAAGGACCTAAGCTGATGGCGCAGGTAGAAGAACATGCCAAGAAATATCCAATTGATATCATGAAGAATCAACGTGTGAAGAACATTGAGAAAAAGGATTTGATTGAAGTGGAGCTTGAAAATGGAGCTGTTCTGAAAGCGAAAACAGCAGTTCTTTCTGTTGGTGCTCGCTGGCGAAATGTTAATGTTCCTGGTGAAGAAGAGTTCCGGACGAAAGGTGTAACCAATTGTCCACATTGTGACGGTCCTATTTTCACAGGTAAAAAAGTGGCTGTTATCGGTGGAGGCAATTCTGGAATTGAAGCAGCCATTGACTTAGCTGGTCTGGCAGAGCATGTTTATGTACTAGAATTTCTACCAACTTTGAAAGCTGATCAAGTGTTGCAAGACAGGGTACAGCAACTTAAAAATGTGACAGTTCTAACCAATGTGGCTACAAAAGAAATTCAAGGTTCTGATCAAGTTGAAGCCATTACTTATCTCAATCGTGCGAATAATGAAGAACATAAAATTGAACTCAGCGGTGTCTTTGTTCAAATTGGTCTTTTGCCAAATACAGACTGGCTCAAAGATAGCTCAGTTGCTCTTAATGAACGCGGTGAAATTATTGTTGACAAACATGGTGCAACAAATGTGCCAGGAATTTTTGCAGCAGGTGATTGTACAGATAGCGCTTATAAACAAATCATTATTTCAATGGGTTCAGGAGCAACGGCAGCTTTGGGAGCGTTTGATTACTTAATTCGTCAATAAAAAGAAAACGAGTAGGAAACTTGAAGTTCCTGCCCGTTTTTTTTTATTTTATACAAGATGGCGTTTAAAAGGATCGTCAGAGATTCCTTGATCTAAAATTAGCTTGCACCATTCTTTGGCAGAAAAGAGGCTGTGATCTTTGTAATTGCCACAAGATTCGATAGTTGTACCAGGGACATCTTCCCAAGTGGTTGCTTCAGCAATTTCCTTTAGAGAAGCTTTAATGACTTTAGCAATTTCAGTTGAGCTATGTTGACCCCACATAATCATGTGAAAGCCGGTACGGCAGCCAAAAGGCGAACAATCAATCATACCATCAATGCGAGTACGAATGAGCTTGGCTAGCAGATGTTCAATCGTATGAAGTCCAGCGGTCGGAATGGCATCTTCATTAGGCTGTACCAGACGAACATCAAAGTTGGAAATGATATCCCCTTTAGGTCCCACCTCTTCGCAAATCAAGCGTACGTAGGGGGCTTTGACAATCGTGTGATCCAACTCAAAACTTTCAACAATGACTTCTTTGACCATAAATAGAACTCCTTTTACTTTTAATAAATTATACCATATTTTGCTCTAGCAAAGAAAAAAATTCTGCTTACCAAAGCCAGACAGGAAAAAGGATTCGCGAAAAAGAATGTGAAAACAGTCACGTATTTATAAGAATTTAGTTTGTGAAAAATCGATTTTTATGATAAAATAATTAAGAATTTTACAATTCAATATCAATAATTTGAGGTAAAAACATGGAAATGATTTTTGCAGGTGTTTTTGCCGTCATCATTGGTTTAGTCATTGGATATGTAAGTATCACAGTTCGCATGAAATCTGCGAAAGAAGCTGCGGAACTTACTCTTTTAAATGCTGAACAAGAAGCAACTAATTTACGTGGACAAGCTGAGCGCGAAGCGGATTTGTTATTAAAAGAAGTGAAGCGCGAAAGTAAATCCCTTAAAAAAGAAGCACTGTTAGAGGCAAAAGAAGAAGCCAGAAAATATCGAGAAGAAGTTGAGGCAGAATTTAAATCTGATCGTCAAGAATTGAAGCAATTGGAAAGTCGTTTGACAGAACGTGCGACAAGTCTTGATCGTAAAGATGACAATTTGACCAACAAAGAAAAAATACTCGAGCAGAAAGAACAAAGTATTTCTGATAGAAACAAAAACCTTGAGGCGCGTGAAAACAAACTGACAGAGTTGGAGCAGCACAAAGAAGCAGAATTAGAGCGTGTTGCTTCACTTTCACAAACTGAAGCCAGAGATATCATTCTCACTCAGACTGAGGATAAGTTATCAAAGGAAATTGCGACGCGTATTCGTGAAGCAGAGCAAGAAGTCAAAGAACGTTCTGATAAAATGGCAAAGGATATTTTAGTCCAAGCCATGCAACGGATTGCAGGTGACTATGTTGCGGAGCAAACCAATTCAACAGTTCATCTGCCGGATGATACGATGAAAGGTCGCATTATTGGACGTGAAGGTCGGAATATTCGAACCTTTGAAAGTTTAACGGGTATTGATGTCATTATTGATGACACACCAGAAGTGGTGACTTTATCTGGTTTTGATCCTATTCGACGTGAAATTGCACGCATGACAATGGAAGCCCTGTTGAAAGACGGTCGTATCCACCCAGCTCGCATTGAAGAATTAGTAGAGAAGAATCGTCTGGAAATTGACCATAAGATTCGTGAATATGGTGAAGCAGCGGCTTATGAAATCGGTGCACCAAACTTACATCCGGATTTGATGAAGATTATGGGACGCTTGCAATTCCGTACGTCATATGGGCAAAATGTATTGCGTCATTCTGTTGAAGTTGCTAAGTTGTCTGGTGTCATTGCAAGTGAACTCGGTGAAAATGCTAACTTAGCTCGCCGTGCAGGCTTCCTTCACGATATTGGAAAGGCTATTGACCGTGAAGTGGAAGGTAGCCATGTGGAAATTGGAACAGAATTGGCTCGTAAGTATAAGGAACATCCAATTGTGGTCAATACAATTGCTAGTCACCACGGTGATGTAGAACCTGAAAGTGTGATTGCAGTTATTGTTGCAGCAGCTGATGCACTTAGTGCGGCTCGTCCAGGTGCTCGTAGCGAATCTCTTGAAAGCTATATCAAGCGCCTGCAAGATTTGGAAGAAATTGCCAATAGTTTTGAAGGTGTGAAAAATAGTTTTGCCTTACAAGCAGGTCGTGAGATTCGGATTATGGTCAATCCTGGTCAAATCAAAGACGATAAGATTACTATCTTGGCTCATGATGTGCGTGAAAAGATTGAAAACAACCTCGAATATCCAGGAAATATCAAAGTAACGGTCATTCGGGAAATGCGTGCTGTAGATTATGCCAAATAGACCTTGCTTAACATGAGCTACTCATCTATGATGTGCAGCTCCCTGTAAGCAAATGATGCCTATATTGATTTTCAAAAACAAGCACATATCTATGCGAAAAAGCAGTTGAAAAAATACTGCTTTTTTGTTACACTAGATAGAAAGACAATGAAGGAGATATGATGGCGGATCGTGGCTTGTTAATCGTTTTTTCTGGTCCCTCAGGTGTGGGAAAAGGAACGGTTCGACGTGAGATTTTTGAAAGCTCGGACAATCAGTTTCGATACTCTGTATCCATGACAACTCGTGCTCAGCGTCCCGGTGAAGTGGACGGGGTGGATTATTTTTTCCGTACGCGAGAAGAATTTGAGGAGTTGATTCGACAAGGTCAGATGTTGGAATATGCAGAGTATGTCGGTAATTACTATGGAACTCCTTTGAATTATGTGAATGAAACCTTAGATAAAGGAATTGATGTTTTCCTTGAGATTGAAGTTCAAGGGGCACTTCAAGTGAAGAAAAAAGTTCCAGATGCTGTTTTTATCTTTTTGACGCCACCTGATTTGGCAGAATTACAAGATCGTTTGGTGGGGCGCGGAACAGATAGTGCTGAGGTAATTGCTAGACGCATTGCTAAGGCAAGAGAAGAGATTGCTCTCATGCGCGAATATGACTATGCGATTGTCAATGATGAAGTTCCCTTAGCAGCAGAGCGCGTCAAACGTGTGATTGAAGCTGAACATTTTCGAGTGGAGCGTGTTATCGGTCACTATCAAGATATGCTATCAGAACAACTTTCAGTTAGATAAGAATTTAGAAATTAGGTAAAGAATTATGATGTTAAAACCTTCAATTGACACCTTACTTGATAAGGTACCTTCAAAATATTCCTTGGTGATTCTTGAAGCAAAACGTGCTCATGAATTGGAAGAGGGTGCTACTCCAACTCAAGAGTTTAAGTCTGTCAAATCAACACTTCGTGCTTTGGAAGAAATCGAATCTGGCAATGTTGGGATTCACCCAGATCCTGAAGGCAAGCGAGAAGCTGTTCGTCGTCGCCTTGAAGAAGAGCGACTTCGTAAAGAAGAAGAAGAGCGTAAAATTAAAGAACAAATTGCCAAGGAAAAAGAAGAGGGTGAAAAAATTTAAGGTTGGGTCAGCTCAATCTTATTTTTTCTTTTACTGAGAAATGCGAGGTGGTGAGAAAGTGCAGATTGCAAAAGTCATTATGGATGTTCCTCTAATGCAGACAGATAAACCTTATAGTTATGCAGTTCCGAAAGAATTTTCGACTATGTTAGAAATTGGCATGCGTGTGCATGTGCCTTTTGGGAAAGCTAATCGCTTGATTCAAGGGATTGTCGTAGAGCTAGCAGAAGAAACGACAACAGAATTGAAGGAAATCGTGGAAGTGTTAGACTTTACACCAGTTTTAAATGAGGAGCAGCTGTGGCTGGCAGAAGAATTGAGAAAATTTGTCTTTTCTTACAAAATTTCAATTTTAAAAGCTATGTTGCCGGGGTTTCTGAACTCCAGCTATGATAAGATTCTCCATGCGCAACCTTCTTTGAATGAAGAAGATCGACTGCTCATTTTTGGCAATGCAGATCAGCAACATTTCTCATCGCTTGATAAAGAATTGCAAGCTAAGGTGATGCGTTTGGCACGGCAAGGGGCGATTCAGATAGAATACCAAGCGATAGATCAAAAGCATATTAAAACAGAAAAATGGTATCAGGTTAATCAAGGAATTTTGGAGCAGCTAGTCATTCCCCAACGGGCGAAAAAAAAGCAAGCCTTGCGAGACATTTTGCAAGTTCAGACTGGAATGCACCGTTTAGCAGATTTGAAAGAAACATTTTCACGGGAAATTATTCACTATTTTATAGAGCAAGCAGCTTTGCAAATCGTTGAAAAAGAGGTGAGTCGTTCTGAGGCTTATTTTGAAAATATTTCAGCGACTTCTGCCTTGGTATTAAATGAAGAGCAGGAAGCTGCGGTTCAAGCTATCACGCAACAAATCGGGCATGGTGGCAAGCCGTTTCTGCTAGAAGGAGTGACAGGTAGCGGTAAGACGGAGGTCTATTTGCAGGTCATTCAGGAGGCGCTCAGCTGTGGCAAGACAGCCATTATGTTAGTGCCTGAAATTTCCTTGACACCACAAGTTACAAACCGCTTCATTTCGCGTTTTGGAAAGAAAGTAGCCATTCTTCATTCGGGGCTTTCAAATGGGGAAAGGTATGATGAATGGCGCAAAGTTGAGCGAGGAGAAGCGCAAGTTGTTGTTGGCGCTCGTTCTGCCATTTTTGCTCCTTTAAAAAATATTGGAGTGATTATCATTGATGAGGAACATGAAGCGAGTTACAAGCAAGACTCCAATCCACGCTATCATGCGCGAGATGTCGCTTTACTACGTGCAAAGTACAATCAAGCCGTTCTGGTGTTGGGGTCGGCGACGCCGAGTTTAGAAAGCAGAGCGCGGGCTGGCAAAGGTGTGTATCACTTTTTGCAACTGACCAAGCGAGCCAAGCCGCAAGCTCAGATTCCTGAAGTGGAAATTGTGGATTTTCGTGATTATATTGGGCAAAATGAAGCTAGTAATTTCACGCCTGTTTTGTTAGAAGCCATTCAAGACAAGCTAGATAGAAAAGAGCAGGTTGTCTTGATGTTGAACCGACGGGGCTATTCTAGTTTTGTCATGTGTCGTGAATGCGGAACGGTTGACACCTGTCCAAATTGTGATATTTCCTTGACCTTGCACATGGATACCAAAAGTATGAATTGTCACTATTGTGGTTTCTCAAAAGGGATTCCCCACAGTTGCCCGAATTGCTCCAGTCGGAGCATTCGATACTATGGAACTGGGACACAAAAAGCTTATGATGAATTAGCAGAAGCCTTTCCGCAGGCTCGTATTTTGAGAATGGATGTTGATACTACCCGGAAAAAGGGCAGTCACGAACAAATCTTAAAAGAATTTGGTGAAGGGCGTGCAGATATTTTGCTGGGAACCCAGATGATTGCAAAGGGTCTGGATTTTCCAAATGTTACTCTCGTGGGAGTGCTCAATGCGGATACGGCTTTGAATTTGCCAGATTTTCGTTCATCTGAGCGCACCTTTCAACTCTTAACTCAGGTTGCTGGGCGTGCAGGACGAGCTGAAAAGGAAGGTCATGTGATTATTCAAAGTTACAATCCGAAGCATTATGCGATTACTTTTGCGAAAAATCAGGATTATGAGGGCTTTTATGCTTATGAAATGAGTATTAGAAAGCAGTTGGCCTATCCACCTTATTATTTTACGGTGGGACTTACCTTGTCTCATAAAATGGAAGCAGAGGTTGTTAAAAAGTCATATACAGTGCTGAATATGATACGTTCTGCTCTGTCAGAGAAGGCTCAGATATTAGGACCAACTCCTAAGCCGATTGCCCGCACTCACAACCTCTATCATTATCAATTGATGATTAAATACCGTTTTGAGGAGCATTTGCAAGAGGTTTTAAATCAGATTTTGGATTGGACGCAAGAAAAGGACAATAAGGACTTACGTTTAAGTATAGACCACGAGCCACAAAGTTTTATGTAGCCTTATTTTAGCTTTTTTAAAGAAAAGCAGGCTTTCTTCTGATATAATAGTAAAAAAGAATATGAGGAAACCATGACAAACATTATTTTTATGGGAACGCCAGATTTTTCTGCAACGGTGCTTAAAGGATTGCTGGAAAGCAAACAGTACGAGATTTTGGCAGTAGTTACACAGCCAGATCGCGCAGTAGGACGTAAAAAAGAAATCCGCATGACGCCTGTTAAAGAACTGGCTTTAGACTATGGCTTACCAATCTATCAGCCAGAGAAATTGTCTAAAAGTGCTGAATTAGATAGTTTGATGAATTTAAACGCTGATGGTATCGTCACAGCAGCTTTCGGTCAATTTTTACCAAGCAAATTGCTAGATTCGGTCAATTTTGCCGTCAATGTGCATGCTTCGTTGTTACCAAAATATCGCGGAGGAGCTCCCATTCACTATGCCATTATCAATGGTGACAAAGAAGCTGGTGTGACTATTATGGAAATGGTCAAAGAGATGGATGCGGGTGATATGATTGCGCGTCGAGCGATTCCTATTGAGGAAACAGACAATGTTGGGACGATGTTTGAAAAGTTAGCGTTGGTCGGACGCGATTTGCTACTTGAGAGCTTGCCTAGTTATCTAGCTGGAGATTTAAAACCAGTTCCGCAAGACAAAAATCAAGTTACCTTTTCACCAAATATTTTACCAGAAGAGGAGAGAATTGACTGGATCAAGACCAATCGACAAATTTTTAATCAGATTCGAGGCATGTATCCGTGGCCAGTAGCTCATACGCTTTTAAATGGAGAGCGTTTTAAAATTTACGAAGCTACTCCAGTAGAAGGAGCTGGTCAACCGGGAGAAATTCTTGCTATCAGGAAAAAGGAATTGATTGTAGCGGCTGGTGAGGGAGCACTTTCTCTGAAAACAGTACAGCCAGCTGGAAAGCCCAAAATGACTATCATTGATTTTCTGAATGGTCTGGGACGGCAATTATCAGTAGGTGATTTCTTTGGTCAATAAAATAAAAACAGCGCGGCAAACGGCTCTTGCAGTTTTAGAAGCAGTTTTTTCAGAAGGAGCTTATTCCAATATTGCTCTCAATCAGACATTGCTAGAAGTGCCTTTAAGTTCTGCAGACAAAGGACTTGTAACAGAAATCGTATATGGTACCGTTGCACGTAAAATCACTTTAGAATGGTATTTGTCTCATGTTATTGAAAATCGAGATAAGTTGGATTCCTGGCTTTATATTCTTTTGTTGATGAGTTTGTATCAAATACAGTATCTTGATAAAATTCCAGCGCATGCGGTCGTCAATGAAGCGGTAGAGCTGGCAAAGGCACGAAAAAAGGGAAGCGAAAAGTTCGTCAATGCAGTGCTGCGAAGACTATTGCGGGACGGTGTGGCAGATATAGGCAGTATTAAACGTAAAAACAAACGCTATTCTATTCAGTATTCTCTGCCAGTTTGGCTGGTTAAAGTGCTGATTGAAGAGTACGGTGAAAAACGAGCTCTATCCATTTTTGAGAGTTTATTTCTTCGAAATAAAGCCAGCGTTCGAGTAGTGGACCTAAGCCGTAAAGAAGAATTAAAACAACTGTTGCAGGCAGAAGATTCGCTATTAGCTCCGAGTGCGTTGGTGAAAAGCCACGGTCATTTTGCAGGGCATGCCTTGTTTGAGGAAGGTGCTATTACTATTCAAGACGAATCTAGCCAATTGGTCGCGCCAACTCTTGAATTGCGCGGCGATGAAAAAGTGTTAGACGCATGCAGTGCACCCGGTGGTAAAACCATGCACATTGCTTCTTACTTAACGACAGGACAGGTCACGGCATTAGATCTCTATGAGCATAAGTTGGCTCTGATAAAAGAAAATGCACAGCGCTTAGGTGTGGCAGATAAAGTGATTACGAAAAAGCTAGATGCGAGAAAGGTTTTTGAAACTTTTGGAGCAGACGCCTTTGATAAAATTTTAGTAGATGCGCCGTGTTCAGGAATTGGTCTAATCCGACGGAAACCAGATATTAAATACAATAAAGAAAATGCAGATTTTGCCTCGTTGCAAAAAATTCAGCTTGAGATACTGGATAGTGTTTGTCAAAGCTTGCGAAAAGGTGGTATAATAACTTACAGTACCTGTACGATTGTTTCGCAAGAAAATTTTCAAGTTGTTGAGCAGTTTTTGGCAGCTCATCCAAATTTTAAACAGGTAAAACTAGAACATAATAGACAGGATATTCTAAAAGATGGCTGTATTTTAATTACGCCAGAATTGTATGGAAGTGACGGATTTTTCATCAGTCAATTCAAACGAATATCCTAACAGGAGGAAACTGACAGTATGGAAATTTCATTATTAACAGATGTTGGTCAGAAGCGTACAAATAATCAAGATTATGCCAATCAATTTGTTAATCGTGCCAGTATGACAATGGTTCTTTTAGCAGATGGTATGGGAGGTCACCGTGCCGGTAATATTGCTAGTGAAATGGCAGTAACAGATCTCGGTGCTGCTTGGGTGGACACTCAGATTGATTCTATTAACGGTGTCCGTGAGTGGTTCGCAGAACATCTCGAAACAGAAAACCAAAAGGTTCACCAATTTGGTCAAGATGAAGAATACAAAGGAATGGGCACGACACTTGAAGCCTTAGCAATTATTGGGACTCAAGCTATTTATGCCCATGTAGGGGATTCACGTATTGGCTTAGTGCGTGGGGACAGCTACAGACAGTTGACGAGCGATCATTCTTTGGTGAATGAATTGCTCAAAGCGGGACAGATTACGCCTGAGGAAGCAGAACGTCACCCACAACGCAACATCATCACGCAATCAATCGGTCAAAGAGGCGAAGTGCAGCCTGATGTTGGCATGATTAGCTTAGAAGATGATGATTACATTATTTTGAATAGCGATGGTTTGTCCAATATGATTTCAGAAAGTGAAATTTATGATATTATGACAAGCGATATTGCTCTTTCAGAAAAAGCGGAAACCTTGATTCGCTTTGCAAATAATGCAGGCGGTCTGGACAATATTACAGTTGCCCTGGTTCATTATCATAAGGAGGACGCAGAATGATTCAAGTCGGCAAGATATTTGCCGGACGATATAAAATCATCAAACAAATTGGTCGAGGTGGCATGGCAGATGTCTACTTGGCGAAAGACTTGATTTTAGACGGGGAAGAAGTCGCAGTTAAGGTTCTAAGAACCAATTACCAGACGGATCCAATTGCTGTAGCACGTTTTCAAAGAGAAGCACGCGCCATGGCAGACTTGGATCATCCTCATATTGTCCGGATTACCGACATTGGAGAAGAAGAAGGTCAGCAGTATCTAGCAATGGAATATGTGGCTGGACTTGACTTAAAACGCTATATCAAAGAGCATGCTCCTTTGTCTAATGAAGAAGCGGTTCGAATCATGGGACAAATCCTTTTAGCGATGCGTTTGGCGCACACGCATGGGATTGTTCACCGAGATTTGAAACCTCAAAATGTCCTTTTAACTCCAGATGGCGATGCAAAAGTAACAGACTTTGGGATTGCAGTAGCTTTTGCAGAAACGAGTTTAACGCAAACCAACTCTATGTTGGGGTCTGTACATTATTTGTCACCAGAACAGGCGCGTGGTTCAAAAGCGACCGTTCAGAGCGATATTTATGCCATGGGGATTATTTTCTATGAAATGCTGACGGGACATATCCCTTATGATGGAGATAGTGCTGTTACGATTGCCCTACAACATTTCCAAAAGCCCCTACCGTCCATTATTGCTGAAAATCCAAATGTTCCACAAGCATTGGAAAATGTAGTCATCAAGGCAACGGCAAAAAAATTGACGGATCGTTATCAGTCAGTTGCAGAAATGTATGTGGATTTATCAAGCTGCTTATCTGCTGACCGTCGAAATGAGAAAAAACTAGTTTTTGATGACACTGCTAAAGCAGACACAAAGACACTGCCGAAAGTATCACAAAATACCTTGACTTCTGCGACGAAGTCAACACCTACTCCTACAAAAGAAGCAGTCAGTAGTAAGCCTACGCCTAAGCCAAAAGCAAAAAAGAAGCGCCGTTTAAGAACGCGCTATAAAGTTTTGTTATCAGCGGTGGTTTTAGTCATCGTAGCTCTGGTGGCTTTAGTCTATTTGAGTCCGTCAAATGTAAAAATCCCAGATGTTACTGGAAAAACTATTGCCCAAGCTCGTTCCGCTATTGAAACTGCAGGTTTGAAAGTTGGCAAGGAAAAAGACGAATACAGTGATTCTGTTAAAAAAGATTCAGTTATTCGCACCAATCCAGAAGCGGGAACGCAACGTCGTGAGGGCAGTACGGTGGATCTGATTGTCTCAAAAGGAACTAAAACTTTTATTATGGAAGATTATAAAGGTCAGAAAAGAGCAGATGCTATCAACAATCTGGTACAAAAATACAAGGTTTCAAAAGGCTTAATTAAAACAGAAGAAGTGGAAAGTAATGAGTATGCGGCAGGAACAGTTGTTGATCAAACACCAGCAGCAGGCAGCACTTATGATTTGACTTCAAAGACCCGTATTACGTTAAAAGTAGCGAAGTCCGTTTCAAGTGTCACGATGCCAAGCTATATCGGCTCAACCTATGAATTTGCTTATAATAATTTGACGGAAGTGATTGGTATTCAAGGTGCGAATATTGAAAAACGTACGGTTACAACAGCTCCAGCGGGTACACAGGCAAATACGATTATCAGACAAACCCCAGAAGCTGGTCAGTCTTTGAATTTGAAGAGTGATCGCATTGTCTTATATGTATATGAGCCAAAAAACGAAGATTCTTCAACATCTGAAAGTAGTTCACAATCTGATAGCAGCTCAAATAAAACTAGCCCATCCTCTAGCAGTTCGTCAACTAGTGGTAATGATGGAAGCAGCTCAAAAACACCAGACACAAGTGCTAGTGCAAGTAATTAAAAAAGAGAGAGGATAAAATCGTAGTTTTGTTAAACCGATTTTCCCTCACTCTTTTTTTGCACTCGTTTTACATCATTGATAAGCATTGCTTCTGCTCAATCAAGTTTATCCAGTATATTGTAATTAAAAATATTAGCTTCTAGGACTACAAACTAGAACTTTAAAATATTTTCTTCCAGTTCACTCCCTTCTTTTCATACCTTAGCCGGAGGAATTTTTGTAAGTTTTTGATACAATAGAGTAAGAAAGGTATCGAGGCTATGAGAAAGATCCAATTTTTTATCTTTGTTGAATCTATTCTATTAACATTTGCATTAGTGACCATTTTGTCTGGTCATTTTTCACGTGTTATTCTTTTTTTGGTGCTCTTCTTGTTATTGCTCTATTATTATTTTGGAAAACAAAGAGGAAATTTTCTGCTAGTAACCTCTACCATACTGCTCTTTTTCATTATTATGCTCAATCCTTATGTTATTGCTGCCTTGCTCTTTGCGGTCATTTATGGCATGATTGTGGCTTATCCTTACATTTATAAGGAAAATGGAGTGACGAATCTCATCTTTGATGATGCAGTAGAACAAAAACGTGAAAAAAATCAATGGTTGGGAAATCTTCATCATTTTGGCTCATCAGATACCTGTCGATTTGATGACATCAATCTTTTCCGTCTTATGGGTAAAGATACGATTCATTTGGAACAAGTCATTATCACAAACCATGACAATGTGATTATTTTGCGAAAATTTTTCGGAAATACAAAAATCATCGTGCCAGTTGATGTGGCAGTCAGCCTGAAAGTGAATAATTTATATGGTGAATTGCAGTTTTTAGATCAACCTGTTTATGAATTGCGAAATGAAAGTATCAGCCTAACGACACCAGACTTCAAGCGAGCACATAAAAGCGTCAAAATTGTCCTGTCAACGTTTTTAGGAAATGTTGAGGTGGTTCGCAAATGAAAAAAGTCTACTATCTCTTGATTAGCTTTTATTCCCTACTCATTTTAGGAATCATTATTCATTATATTTTTAGCCTATTTAATTTTGATTGGCAACTGATTTTTAGTAATGTAGAGCGGTTGGAAAAGTTCAGTTTCTTTGTGATTGTACTGACTTTATCTCTGACGATGCTGATGATTTTAGGTGTTAAAGTGATTCAAATGGTCACTTTATCTGCCATTCAGACAAACCTAAAAAATGTTTTAGAAGGTCGAGAATTGCAAGAAATTCATCATCCTGAAATTGATGCCTCTTTTCGGCAGATTTCAGAGAAATTAACTCATTTGACAGAAAATCTGCAAAAGTCAGAGAACCGTGCCTTGCAAAATGAAGAGACGATTATTGAGAAAGAGCGCAAGCGAATGGCGCGTGACTTGCATGATACGGTCAGTCAAGAGCTTTTTGCTGCCAATATGATTTTGTCAGGTGTGACAGGTCAAGTGGAGAATTTAGATACAGATGCATTATCAAAACAATTGATTGGCGTATCAGGAATTTTAAATACAGCTCAGCGTGATTTGCGTATCTTGCTTCTACATTTGAGACCGACAGAGTTGGAAGGAAAAAGCTTGGTTGAAGGGCTGAATCTCATCTTGAAAGAGCTATCAGATAAAAGCGATATTGAGGTGAGCTTTCATCATGATGTGCAAAAATTACCGAAACAGATTGAGGAGCATATTTTTAGAATTGCTCAGGAAATTATCAGTAACACGCTCCGTCATGCAAATGCGAATCATTTAGATGTTTATTTGTATCAAACTCGGAATGAATTGCAGTTGAAAATGACAGATGATGGAATTGGCTTTGAGCGTACCTCGTCTGATGAATTGAGCTATGGTTTGAAAAATATGGAAGAAAGAGTAAATGATATGGCAGGAACAATGCAGATTTTAACGGCTCCTAAACAAGGAGTAGCGATTGACATTCGTGTACCTTTATTGAAAGGAGTTTAGGATGCATATTTTATTAGTAGATGACCATGAAATGGTACGACTTGGCTTGAAAGGTTATTTGGATTTACAAGACGATGTGGATGTAGTGGCAGAAGCTTCAAATGGTCGCGAAGGAGTTGAAAAAGCTTTGGAGTTGCGCCCAGATGTGATTATGATGGACATTGTTATGCCTGAAATGAGTGGGATTGAAGCGACACTTGCTATTTTGAAAGAATGGCCTGAAGCTAAAATTCTCATTTTGACTTCTTATTTGGATAATGAAAAAATTTATCCGGTTTTAGACGCAGGTGCTAAAGGATATATGCTGAAAACATCTAGTGCTGATGATATTTTACGAGCTGTCCGAAAAGTAGCTAAGGGTGAACTTGCCATTGAAACAGAGGTCAGCCAAAAAGTGGAATATCATCGAAATCATATTGAATTGCACGAAGATTTGACTGCGCGTGAGCGAGATATTTTAGGACTACTGGCAAAAGGTTATGAAAATCAACGCATAGCAGATGAATTATTTATTTCTTTAAAGACAGTGAAAACACATGTGTCCAATATCTTATCAAAGCTAGAAGTGAGCGATCGTACACAAGCTGTTGTTTATGCTTTCCAACATCACCTTGTCCCACAAGATGACATTTAGTGGTATAATAGAAAGCAGAATAATTCCTAGAGGGAGATTATGGACGCAAAATTAAAATATAAATCCAAGAAAATCAAAATCGTCTTTTTCGATATTGATGATACGTTGCGAGTGAAAGAGACTGGCTACATTCCGGACTCTATCAAAACGGTGTTTAAACAGCTAAAAGAAAAAGGAATTTTGACAGGAATTGCTTCGGGGAGAGGAATTTTTGGTGTGGTGCCGGAGTTGAAAGCGTTGCAGCCTGATTTTTTTGTCACCTTGAATGGGTCCTATATTGAAGATAAAGCAGGAAAGGTTATTGCGCAAACCCCGATTGATCGAAATTTAGTAGAAACTTATATCGCTTGGACGAAGGAAGTTGGGATTGACTTTGGCCTCGTTGGTAGTCATGAGGCAGCGCTTTCGACGCGAACACCGCTTATTGATGAAGCCATTGATATTGTTTATCCTAATTTACCTATTCAGCCGGATTTTTATCAAGATCACAACGTTTATCAAATGTGGACATTTGAAGATATCGGAGATAGCTTGCAATTGCCCAAAGAGTTAGAAGAACATCTACGATTGGTTCGCTGGCATCCGCATTCATCAGATGTAGTTCTAACAAATGGTTCAAAAGCATCTGGAGTAGCGACAGTTGTGGAGCATCTAGGGTTGAAGCCTGAGAATGTGATGGTTTTTGGAGACGAGCTCAATGATTTAGAGTTGTTTGATTATGCAGGTATCAGTATTGCTATGGGCATTTCACATGAAAAAATAAAAGCCAAGGCTGACTTTGTGACAAAAAAAGTAGAAGAAGATGGCATTTTTTATGCTTTGGAGGAATTAGGAATGATAGAAAAAGAATTACATTTTCCACAAGTAACGATGGAAACAGCAGAAGGACCGAAAGCGACTATTAAAACCAACCACGGTGATTTGAAATTTCAATTATTTCCAGAACAGGCACCGAAGACAGTGGCTAATTTTATCGCTTTATCAAAAGATGGCTACTATGATGGAATCATTTTTCACCGGATTATCAAGGACTTCATGATTCAAGGTGGTGATCCAACTGGTACGGGTATGGGTGGCGAATCTATTTATGGAGAAAAGTTTGAAGATGAATTTTCACCAGAATTGTATAATATCCGTGGAGCACTTTCAATGGCTAATGCTGGTCCAAATACAAATGGCAGTCAATTTTTCATCGTGCAAAATAGCAAGATTCCTTATGCACAAAAGGAATTGGAACGAGGTGGTTGGCCAGCACCGATTGCTGAAATCTATGCAAGCAAAGGTGGAACGCCGCATTTGGATCGCAGGCATACTGTGTTTGGTCAATTGCTAGACGAAGCTTCTTATCAAGTGTTAGATAAGATTGCGGCAGTTGAAACTGGTGCAATGGATAAACCACTGGAAGATGTTGTGATTGAAACCATTAAAGTTGAGGATTGAGATGAAAATTGGTGAAAAACTAAAAGGCCGAATTACCGGTATTCAGCCTTATGGTGCTTTTGTGGAACTAGAAACGGGTGACATGGGATTGATTCATATCTCAGAAATTCGGACAGGATATATCGAAAATATCCATGAAATTCTGCATGTCGACGATCAAGTATTGGTGCAGGTGATGGACTATGATGAATTTTCGGGCAAGGCTAGTTTGTCAATGAGAACTCTGGAAGAAGAGAAGCATCATTTGCCTAAACGCCATCGCTTTTCAAATGACCGTTACAAGATTGGTTTTGCACCACTCGCCAAAAGTTTGCCGACTTGGACCAAGGAAGCAATGGATTTTCTGAATCAATCAAAAGAAGAAACTGATGAATAAGCATCAAAGCAGACTTTAAATACTCAATATAAAGCCCTCAATAGAATGGTTCTATGAGGGCTTTTATGTGTTTTCGTACATTAAGGAGTGGTTGTATCATCACATATGCTCTACTTAATATACCATTACATCAAGGTATACTCATCTGGCAGCATAATAGTTTCTTTACCATTATTGTCAGTCACAAAGATTTCTCGTGGAAAAAATGGATCGAAAGCGTCATTAAAATCAAAAGTGACAACAGTCGCTAGGCTCTCTTGTGAAAATTGAAAAGTCGTTTTTCCTTTGTTGTTGATGAGTTCAAATCGGAGAAGCTCATCTAATTCAAACACACCTTTTAGAAAATTATCAATGATGTACCAGAAAGAATCAATAATGTCATCTGGCAAACTTGTTACAACGCCAAAGCTGGCATAACGTCCACGTGTATTTGTAAAAGCCATTGTTTCTTCCTTTCTGTGCTCATTCATCAAAGGATTTTCTATATGATACATAAAATAAGCTTGAATTGCAAGAAATTGTTCTTTGAAAATCAAAAAGGACCAGAGGTCCCTTGGCAACTTTAGCGATTCTTTAGCTCTACATAACGTTTGTACCAAATATTGACATAGGCTTGTGAAAAAGGTCCACGCTCATTATTAATCCAGTCTACTAAGATTTTCACATTCTCCTTGAGAATGTAATCTAAATCATTGGAATAGTTCATTTGTCGCTTGTGGCGCTCGTATTCATCTACATCCAGCAATCGCTTTTCACCATTGGTGAAGACTTTGACATCTAAATCATAATCTATGTATTTTAATGCTTCTGCATCAAGATAATAGGGGCTGGCTAGATTGCAATAGTAGGAAACCCCATTTTCGCGGATCATAGCGATAATGTTAAACCAATATTTTTTATGAAAATAGACAATAGCTGGCTCACGTGTCACCCAACGCCGCCCGTCACTTTCTGTGACCAAGGTATGGTCGTTGACACCAATAATGGCGTTTTCTGTTGTTTTTAGTACCATGGTGTCGCGCCAAGTGCGGTGCAGACTTCCATTATGCTTATAACTTTGAATTGTAATAAAGTCGCCTTCTTTTGGAAGCTTCATCATCTACCAACTTTCTACAATTTATCAGGTTATCGCTTTTATTGTAACATATTTTCATGAAAAAACATAAATAAACCTTACATTTTTTGTAGATATTCTTTGAGAGCGCTAGCAATATCAGAAAAATCATAACCTTTGCGAGCGAGTGCTTGGGTGAGGCGTTGTTTTAACTCATATTCGTCATATTTTTTAGAATATTTGCGGTATTGCTTATCTAATTCTTTGTACAGTAATTTCTGCTGAGTTTCCTCATCTTCTTTGATGTCTAAGGTTTGATAAGCTGCCTTAGCTTCGGTATAGGAAAAGCCTTTGTTCATCATAGATTGAAGAATTTTATCCTGCAGGGCCTTACTTGGTAGTTTGCTTTGATAGTTGCGGAGTAGTTTTGCAGCAACTTTTTGACTTACTTCTGTAAAATCAAATTTGCATAATTCTTCATCAATAATAGGAGCTGTGATACCTTTTTGAGCCAATTTTTGCTTGAGGACAAAAGCACCTTTATCACCAGATAGAAGATTGGAATGAATAAAGGAATAAGCATATTGTCTGTCATCTATCCAGTTATCTTTTATGAGAATCGTTAGCACTTTCTCGATGGTATCTAAGGAAATCTCGTGTTTTGTCAAATAATCCCGCACTTCTTTGACAGTTCTTTGCTTGAAAGAAAGATAATATAGAGCTAGATTTTTTCCGTAAGAAAACTGTGCGTAGTCCTGAATTTCTTTTAATTCTTGCTCACTGATATTCATGCCTTTTGATAACATAAAGTGAACGATAGTATCTTCAGTGATGTAAAGTTTGTCAATTTCGTCCAATTCTAAAAGATAGAGACGCTTTTTCTTTTCAATTTTAGTGATTTTCATAATCATTCTTTCGATAACTTGTGTGAAATTTGGAGCTAATGAATGGGATAGTAAGTGTGACTATTAGCCAAATGCTTCAAAAGCTGCGATAAGTCGTAATTTCTCGGAGTTGATATTTTCTCGACCATAGTAGTCCAAAAATAGGTCGCCATATTTTGGATTGCCTAGATTATAATTCAGTGACCAGATAGCCCAGTAAAGGTCAATGTGGCGATCACTAAAGCCAGATAGCCCAACATCAATGAAACAGGAGAACGTCTTAGCGTCTTTTAAGATAAAGTTGGGCAAACAAGCGTCACCGTGAATAAATGCATCTCTTGTAAGAAGATGTCCCTGTTCTTGGATAAGCTGATAGGCTTCTTTTCTACTGCGAATCTGAAATTGTGGCAGGAGAGCTTTTTCATAGAAAAGCCCTTTTTGATAATTCTCTTCCGCTAGCTGAATATAGTTCTTTAGAAGTGAGTTTGTGGGAAAGTGGACTGGTTGGAGGTTATGGAGCTGTCTTAGCGCTGTTGCCATGGTTTGGCAGAGGACTTCTGGTTGGTCTAGCACTTCCAATCCTGATATGCCGGATGCTTCTTTAGTGAGCAAGTAGTCCCTGTCTTGGCTGATGTATGTCAAGACAGGAACACCGAGCCCTTGTTTGTCAAACCATTTAGCACATTGTGCCTCTCGTGCTAGCTTTCCTTTTTGGTCTATTTTAAGATAGTAGCCTGTGTCTAGATAAAGCACGGTTGCGCCTGAGTGGGAAGAACTGTCATACAAAGTGGCTTTCTCTGTATATATTCGTAATTCTTCTGGGAATTGAGAAATTGTGAGAGTTACTTTTTCTTTTTTCATACTGATTATTGTACCATATTCTCAACATTATCGTGTTGGCATGGTATAATAGGCTTATGAGTTTGAAAGTAAAGCAAAGAATCCCTTTAAAAATTAAGAAAATGGGAATTAATGGGGAAGGGATTGGATTTTATAAAAAGACATTGGTCTTTGTACCAGGTGCTTTAAAAGGTGAGGATATTTTTTGTCAAATCACGACGGTTAAGCGTAATTTTGTCGAAGCAAAACTGTTGACGATTAACAAACGCTCTAAGTATCGAGTAGAGCCTCCTTGTGAGATTTATGAAAAATGCGGGGGCTGCCAGATTATGCACTTGCATTATGACAAACAGTTAGAATTTAAGACAGATCTGCTGCGGCAGGCTTTGAAAAAATTTGCACCTCAAGGTTATGAAAACTACGAGATTCGTCCAACGATTGGTATGCAAGAACCTCAATATTATCGAGCGAAGTTGCAGTTTCAAACACGGAAATTTAAGGGAGATGTAAAAGCGGGTCTTTATGCGCAGAATTCTCATTATCTGATTTCTTTGAAAAACTGTCTGGTTCAAGATAAAGTAACGCAGAAAATCATCAATAAAGTGGCTCTCCTTTTGGGAAAGTACAATCTTCCTATCTATGATGAGCGCAGGAGAGCTGGCATTCGGACAGTCATGATTCGCAGGGCTCGAAAAACGGGACAGGTGCAGATGATTTTTGTTACGGGAAAGAAGTTGGACTTTTCTCCAGTCATTCGCGATTTGTCAGCAGAATTTCCAGAGTTGGAAACAGTGGCGGTCAATTACCATACGACAAAATCAAGTGAAATCTATGGAGATAGGACGGAGATTATCTGGGGGAAAGAAACTATTCAGGAAGGTGTTTTGGATTACGAGTTTTCCTTATCGCCTAGGGCTTTTTACCAGCTCAATCCAGAGCAAACAGAGGTGCTTTACAGTGAAGCCGTTAAGGCTCTGGATGTCGATTCAGAGGATTGTTTGATTGATGCTTATTGTGGCGTGGGAACGATTGGCTTTGCTTTTGCTAAAAAAGTGAAGTCTCTTCGTGGCATGGATATTATACCAGAAGCTATTGAGGATGCTAAGCGAAATGCCAAGAAGATGGGCTTTGACAATGCTTATTATGAGGCTGGGACTGCTGAAAGCATTATTCCTCGTTGGTACAAGGAAGGTTACCGAGCAGATGCCTTGATTGTGGATCCGCCACGGACTGGCTTAGATGAAAAGCTGCTTGGAACGATTGTTCGTTATGCACCAAAGAAAATGGTTTATGTCTCCTGTAATGTCTCTACTCTAGCTAGAGATTTGATACAATTGAGTAAAGTCTACGATGTTCATTATATTCAATCTGTGGATATGTTTCCACACACAGCCAGGACCGAGGCTGTAGTGAAATTGGTAAAGAAAGAGGATTAGAATGGATATTTGGGAAAAAATGTATGAAGAAGCTAAGGAGCTCTATAATCCGCATGAGGTATCGCCCTTTGTGTACGCTAATCATGTTGTAGCAGCTATTGAAGCAGAGGATGGAAAGATTTATACCGGCTTTTGCTTTGAAGGAACCTGTGGTGTTTTTCATCTCTGCGCTGAAAGGGCAGCAGCTTTTAATATGTATCAGTATTCTGGACAGACAAAAATGAAACGAGTATTGGCTTTTCGTGATAAACCGCCTTATGGCGGAGGTTCTGGTATGCCTTGTGGGGCGTGTAGAGAATTTCTAATGGAGTTGAATCCTGAAAATCGTCATCTAGAGTTTATGTTGGATTTTGAAAAACGAGAAACGATTACTTTGGGAGAACTCATGCCTTACTGGTGGGGGCAAGAACGTACTGAAAATGACGGAAAATGATATGAAGCACTTTTACTGTATGTTAGAATAATATACGAGGCACTTTCTAACAACGAAAGTTCAAAGGATCAGGATGTAAAAATTGCAAAGAAGGTATTCTGTAGCAATGCTATTGATATTTTATAGCGTTTGGTAAATGGGATAGAATGACTTGTTCATGAGTGAGCCTAGTTTAAGGCAGATGACAAATAGGCGACAGAAGTTGAGCAACTAAAATGAAACGCAAATATTTTAACTGCTTCAGCAATAGAAAAACTTGTAGAGATTATTTTCTACAAGTTTTTTCTATTTTACAAGGAAATATCTGTATTTTCCAATACTTTTTGTGCATCTGAGACGATTGTTTCAATGATTTCTTTGCATGGTCGGATTTCTTTTATCATACCAGCAATTTGACCGCACATCATGGAGCCGTTTTTGGTGTCTCCCTCATATACAGCTTTTGAGAGAGCTCCAATAGTAATCTCTTCCAATTCCTCACGGCTGGTACCTTTATTTTCAAGTTCTATATAATGGTCTGTCATTTCGTTTCGGATACAACGAACGGGGGCACCCGCCCTCCTGCCTGTGACAGCTGTATCTGTATCATTTGCCTTGAGAACTGCTTCTTTATAACTTTCAGCGATTGGGCATTCTTCTGATGCGAGAAATACCGTACCGAGTTGAACTCCTTGTGCACCTAAAACGAAAGCAGCAGCAAGCCCGCGACCGTCTGCAATACCTCCTGCACCAATCACGGGAATATCAACTGCATCAGTAATTTGTGGCAGCAAAGCCATGGTATTGGTGCTACCGATATGACCACCCGCTTCAGATCCTTCAGCGATAACAGCGTCAACACCTAATTCTTGCATTTTTTTAGCATGTTTCACGCTGGCAATGACCGGAATAACCTTGATACCTGCTTCTTTGAGAGCAGGCAGAATAAATTTAGGGGTGCCAGCACCAGTTGTCACAATAGGAACTTTTTCTTCGATGATAACATTCACAAGCTCTTCGACATTTTTCAGCATCAGCATCACATTAACAGCGAATGGTTTGTCTGTGAGTTTACGCAATTCACGAATTTCTTCGCGCAATTGGTCGCCAGTCATACCACCTGAAGCAATAATCCCCAAGCCACCCGCTTCTGAAACAGCAGCAGCCAACTGATAGTGAGAAATTTGCGCCATAGCACCTTGAAAAATTGGATATTTGATGTTTAGTAAAGTTGTAATAGACATACTATCTCCTTCATCCTGTTTTTGAAATTATTATATCACGATTATAAAAACGTTTTCAAATCTGTGATTTAATAAATTTTCTTTTGTTTGTGAAATATTTTGCTTTAAAAAGAGGGGCTATCAATTATTTTACTTGTGAAAAATACAAAATCATTTTATTATAACAAATACTTATACTATATTAAAAATAGTTATAGATGCTTGATTCAGAAAAATGGAATGAGGCAAAGATAAAGAACGCTTTGATTTTGCTTAGAAAGCAACTGCTTTTTGTGTTATAATAATAGAAAAATGTTCATGAGGTGAAATATGGACAATATCATTGATGTATCCATTCCTGTAGCAGAAGTAGTGGACAAGCACCCAGAAGTGTTAGAAATTTTGGTGGAACTGGGTTTTAAACCGCTTGCCAATCCAATCATGCGCAATACGGTTGGTCGCAAGGTGTCGTTAAAACAAGGTTCTAAGTTAGAGGGAACCCCTATGGATAAAATTGTCATGACATTGGAAGCAAATGGCTATGAAGTGGTGGGGCTAGACTAATGGCAGATGA
The DNA here is from genome assembly GCF_015594635.1 of Streptococcus sp. HF-100. NCBI lineage: Bacteria > Bacillati > Bacillota > Bacilli > Lactobacillales > Streptococcaceae > Streptococcus > Streptococcus sp. HF-100. The sequence goes on along the minus strand of NZ_JADNQV010000006.1, from coordinate 114,326 downwards.
ACGAATTGAGATTTTGAAATCCATTTTGTTGGATTTGCACCATGGCGCAACAGCAGAAGAGGTTCAAGAGCAGTTTAACAAGCATTTTACAGGCGTTTCGGCTATTGAGATCAGTCTTATGGAGCACGAACTGATGAACTCGGATACGGGTGTAACCTTTGAGGATGTTATGTCGCTTTGCAATGTTCATGCGAATCTTTTTAAGGGAGCAGTGAAAAATGTAGAAGTGGTTGACACAGATCATCCAGGACATCCAGTTCAAATTTTTAAGCAGGAAAATCTGGCTCTGAGAGCGGCTCTGTTGCGGATCCGGCGCCTCCTTGATACCTATGCTCAAACAGATGATGCAGAAATGAAGACAGAGTTGGAAAAGGGGTTGATGCGCCAGCTGGGCTTGGTCGGTCAATTTGACATTCATTATCAGCGCAAGGAAGAGCTGATGTTTCCGATTATGGAGAAATACGGTCATGACTCACCACCCAAGGTTATGTGGGGTGTGGACGACCAGATTCGAGAGCTTTTTCAGGAAGCAAAGACTGCTGCTGAAGATTTGTCTAACCTAGGTATCGAGCCAGTTCGAGCAACATTTGAAAATTTTGCGGCTGAATTTGAGGCGATGATTTTCAAGGAAGAATCCATCTTGCTTATGATTTTGCTGGAATCTTTCACACAGGACGATTGGTTGAAAATTGCAGAAGAAAGTGATGCCTATGGCTATGCGATTATCAAGCCGGCTGAAAAGTGGGTACCAGCTCGTCAATCATTCACGGAGGCAGAAAAAGAGGCTGCTGAGAAGACTGGAAGCGAAGCGGCAGCTAGTGATGAGCTTGTGTCAGACGGTACTATTCAGCAAGTCATTGAGACACCTGATGGGCAGGTCACCATTTCTTTTAAACCAAAAAAGAAAAAGGCAGAAAACAATTTTGATCGACAGATCCAACAGTCTTTTGGACAGGGCTATTTGTCAGTGGAAGAGGCAAATCTAATCTTGAATCATCTGCCAATGGAGATTACCTTTGTTAATAAGAAGGATATTTTCCAGTATTACAATGACAGTGTGCCAGCTGATGAGATGATTTTCAAACGGACGCCGAGTCAAGTGGGGCGCAATGTCGAGCTGTGCCACCCGCCTAAGTTTTTAGAGAAAGTTCGCTTTATTTTTAAGGAATTGCGTGAAGGTAAGCGAGACAAGTTTGTTATGTGGTTCAAGTCTGAGTCGCGGGATAAATTTGTTCATGTGACGTATGCGGCGGTGAGAGATGAAGCAGGAGAATTTCAAGGTGTGCTGGAATATGTCCAAGATATTCAGCCTTTCCGTGATATTGAAGAAGATTTCTACCGAGGAGTAGATTAGAAGGAATATGATGACGTACGAACAGGAATTTTTAAAGGATTTTGAAGCTTGGGTCAAAACTCAGGTGGCAATCAACGAAATGGCTCTTCAAGAGAGTCAAAAAGTCTATGAAGAAGACCAAGATGAACGCGCTAAAGAAGCCGCGATTCGTTATGAGAGTCGTCTGGATGCTTATCAGTTTTTATTGGGGAAATTTGCCAACTATCAAGAGGGCAAGGGATTTCATGACCTACCAGACGGACTTTTTGGGCAGAGAAATTATTGATTTTCTCTAGAAAACATGTTAAACTAAATGCATTAGAGGTGTTTTGAATCCCATTTGTCACAGAAAGCGGCACTGCTGAGAAATCCGCACAAATGTCAAAACTGGTTGCTAAGGCTAACAATGAAATAATGGTGTCTTTTTGTTTACTTTTAGGACTAGTCAGTGAGTTGTAGGCTGTACTGGGGTACGTCTAAGCGAGCTAACGATGTAATAAAAGATAAACAAGAAGACTAGAGTTGCGGGCATCTGCCCGAAATTGGGTGGTACCGCGGAGTGATTCGTCCCTGTCATGTATGGCAGGGACGAATTTTTATAAGCGGAACGGGGAGAGGAATTATGATAAATATTTTAGGTCAAATTGAAGACAATAAACTTCCTGATATTGAAACAGAGCGGCTGTATTTACGCCAACGTCTAGTCTCAGATGCTAAAGAGATTTTTGCTTATGCGAGTTTGCCAGAGGTGACTTGGCCAGCTGGTTTTCCACCTGCAGAAAGCGTGGAAGAAGAGGAAAATTATCTCGAAAACATTATGCCAAAGCGCTGGATTGAGCAAAAAATACCGTCTGGTTATGGTATCTGCTTGAAAGGAACAGATGAAGTCATTGGCTCGATTGATTTTAATCATCGCCATGCTGATGATGTTCTTGAAATGGGCTATTTGCTTCACCCAGATTATTGGGGGCAAGGGATTGTGACAGAAGCTGCGCGTGCGCTGTTGGAAGTTGGCTTCACCCTACTCAATCTCTACAAAATCGAAATTGAATGTTATGGATACAACAAAGCAAGCCAGCGTATTGCTGAAAAACTTGGCTTCACCCTCGAATCTCGCATTCGTGACCGCAAAGACGCACAAGGCAAACGCTGTGATTTATTGCGTTATGGATTGCTGAGGAGTGAGTGGGAGGTGGAGAAATGAACTTGACTATTGAACAAATCGCCTCTATTATTAGTGCAGTTGGGATAAGCACAATCGTTAGTGCTATAATCGCATTCGTTCAAAATAATAAAAAGAACAATCTAGATTTTGTTACAAAAGAACGATCAGAATGGCGAAAAAAATTAAAAGAAATATTATCAGAATTAAGTGATGATACTAAAAAAGAGTCCGCTATAATCAAATTGAAATCAGAAATAAATCCATATGGGAAAAATATGGAGTTTAAGGATACTAAACCGTATTATATGAAAGAAGGACATATTTGGGATTTACTAGATAGCGGAGAAGAAGTTGATTTTGATAGATTAGCATCCTATATTGAATTACTCTTAAAATTTGATTGGGAACGTTCGAAAAATGAAGTAAGATTCCAACCTACTAAGATGATAAATCAAGTGCTGAATTTACTTTTGTTTTTTTCAGCTATATATTGTCTTTATATAGTATCTGTTAATTATATAAGTGACTTAACCAATTTGTGTTATGTAATGAATCTTTTCATAAGTCTTGTTGCGTATATTTTAATTTTATTACAGCAGTATATAACAAATGCTTTTATTTCAAATCCATCTGAAAAAGCAAAAGAGCAAATCTGGATATTTATTATACTTTATGCGTTTCCGTATATTTGTATAACATGGAACCTAATCTATAAATTTAATTTAGGTATGCCTTTTTACTTTATTAGTGTTGCATTAATTTTTGCGTATGAAATCTTCTATTTATATCTACCTTATGCTTATGAAGATACATATATTAGAGAAATAAAGAGGTATTTAAGATAAAAAAGTAAAAAAATCAATGAGGGCTCCTGTTTTATTTTATAATTACAGGACAAATAAAAAAACAATTTATTAAAGAATTAAACTAGAAAAAGGAGAAAACACATGTCAAAAGAACTTTCACCAAAATATAACCCAGCTAAGGTTGAGGCTGGGCGTTATCAAAAATGGTTAGATGAGGATGTTTTCAAGCCGTCTGGAGATAAGAAGGCTAAGCCTTACTCTATCGTGATTCCACCACCAAATGTGACGGGGAAATTGCACCTTGGTCACGCTTGGGATACGACTTTGCAAGATATTATTATCCGTCAAAAACGTATGCAAGGTTTTGATACTTTATGGCTTCCTGGTATGGACCATGCGGGGATTGCAACACAAGCAAAAGTTGAGGCACGTCTTGCTGAAGACGGTATCTCACGCTACGACCTTGGTCGTGAAAAATTCCTTGATAAAGTCTGGGAATGGAAAGATGAATATGCATCAACAATCAAACAACAATGGGGTAAAATGGGTATCTCTGTTGACTACTCACGTGAACGTTTCACCCTTGATGAAGGTTTGTCAAAAGCGGTTCGTAAAGTTTTCGTAGAACTTTACAAAAAAGGCTGGATTTATCGTGGTGAATTTATCATCAACTGGGATCCAAAAGCTCGTACAGCCCTTTCTGATATTGAAGTTATCCATAAGGACGTGGAAGGTGCTTTCTACCATATGAACTACATGTTAGAAGACGGCTCACGCGCCCTTGAAGTAGCAACAACCCGACCCGAAACCATGTTTGGAGATACGGCTGTCGCTGTCAATCCAGAAGATCCTCGCTACAAAGATCTGATTGGACAAAATGTTATCTTGCCAATCGTTAACAAAGCTATTCCAATCGTTGGTGATGAACACGCTGACCCAGAATTTGGTACTGGTGTGGTTAAAATCACTCCAGCCCATGACCCTAACGACTTCCTTGTTGGTCAACGTCACAATCTTCCTCAAGTTAATGTTATGAATGATGACGGTACGATGAACGAACTTGCTGGTGAATTTGCTGGCATGGATCGCTTTGAAGCTCGCAAAGCCGTTGTTAAAAAATTGGAAGAAATTGGTGCGCTTGTTAATATTGAAAAAATGACACACTCTGTTGGTCATTCAGAACGTACGGGTGTTATGGTTGAACCACGTTTGTCAACACAATGGTTCGTTAAAATGGATCAATTGGCTAAAAATGCGATTGCCAACCAAGATACTGATGATGAAGTGAAATTCTACCCACCACGTTTCAACGATACTTTCCTTCAATGGATGGAAAATGTTCACGACTGGGTTATCTCTCGTCAGCTCTGGTGGGGGCATCAAATCCCAGCATGGTACAATGCTGAAGGTGACATGTACGTTGGTGAAGAAGCTCCAGAAGGTGACGGATGGACTCAAGATGAAGATGTGCTTGACACTTGGTTCAGTTCAGCCCTATGGCCAATCTCCACAATGGGTTGGCCTGACACAGACTCAGAAGACTTCAAACGTTACTTCCCAACATCTACACTGGTAACTGGTTACGATATCATCTTCTTTTGGGTATCACGCATGATTTTCCAATCATTGGAATTCACAGGACGTCGTCCATTTGAAAACGTACTTATCCACGGTCTTATCCGTGACGAACAAGGACGTAAAATGTCTAAATCACTTGGTAACGGTATTGACCCGATGGATGTTATTGAAAAATATGGTGCTGACGCGCTTCGTTGGTTCTTATCAAACGGTTCTGCACCAGGTCAAGACGTGCGTTTTTCTTACGAAAAAATGGATGCCGCTTGGAACTTCATTAACAAAATCTGGAACATTTCTCGTTATATTTTGATGAACAATGAAGAGTTGACACTTGACCAAGCGAGTGAAAATGTTGCAAAAGTTGTGGCTGGTACAGCCGGGAATGTTACTGACCGCTGGATTCTTCACAACTTGAATGAAACAATTGCCAAAGTTACTGAAAACTTTGATAAATTTGAATTTGGTGTGGCTGGTCATATCCTTTACAACTTCATCTGGGATGAATTTGCTGACTGGTACGTTGAATTGACAAAAGAAGTGCTTTACAGCGACAACGAAGATGAAAAAGTGATTACTCGCTCAGTTCTGCTTTACACACTTGATAAGATCCTTCGTTTGCTTCACCCAATCATGCCGTTTGTGACGGAAGAAATCTTTGAACAAATTTCTGAAGGTTCAATCGTAACAGCTGAATACCCAACAGTTAACCCCGCATTTGAAAATGAAGCTGCGCACAAAGGTGTTGAAAGTCTCAAAGACCTGATTCGTGCTGTCCGTAACGCACGTAGTGAAGTGAATGTTGCCCCAAGCAAACCAATCACAATCCTTGTGAAAACAAGCGACAGCGAATTAGAAGCATTTTTCAATGCTAATGTCAACTACATCAAGCGCTTCACCAATCCAGAACATTTGGAAATCGCGGAGGACCTTGCTGTGCCAGAACTAGTCATGTCCAGCATCATCACAGGAGCAGAAATCTATCTGCCTCTCGCTGACTTGCTCAATGTTGAAGAAGAACTAGCCCGCCTCAACAAAGAACTGGCCAAATGGCAAAAAGAACTAGACATAGTTGCCAAAAAACTCGGTAACGACCGCTTCGTCCAAAACGCCAAACCCGAAATCGTCGAGAAAGAGCGACAAAAACAAGCTGATTACCAAGCCAAATACGACGCCACAGTGGAACGGATTAAAGAGATGGAAAAGTTGGGGTAGTGGCTAAATGAAAAATTTAGTTGAGATGATAACAATCTTACTGGGATTATTTACTTTATTTTTTGGAATTTTACAATATTTTTGGCAAAAAAGGTTTGATGAAAAACTGCGAGTTTATAAAAACTATCTTGCAGTAGTTGCATTGTCAACTTTATCACCAGAAAAGCAAAGGGAAATTCAATTACAACAAAAACACATCCTTTCAAAACAAGAATTAGTTCTCTTTGCTCCTGAAGAAATTGTAGAATTAGCAGGGAAAATTGAACCTATAAATTTTGCTAAAAATAATGAACAAAAATATTTGGAATATTTAAAACTAATCAATCTCATGAGGATAGATTTGCAGAGATTTAATAAAAGAATTTCAGAGGAATCTCTTAGAAAGTTACTTGGTTAGCAACTTTTATAAGCACAGTTGAAAGACTGTGTTTTTTGGTATAATAATAAAAACGGGAGGTTGATTAGTGTTTAGTTTAGTAAAAATAGTATTATGGTTTATTTTTTTCTTTGCGTGGTTATTTGGTAAGTTGAGATGGAATGAAATTCGTACAACCTTTCAAGATTGGTTTCCATTTTTATATTTTATATATTTATTTTTGGTCGTTATACTGCCAGATAATGTTCAAGGATTTAATTTTATTGGTTTTGTAGTATTTTTCTTTTTTGTTATTTCAATTTATAAGGACTTTTTCCGAGGATTGAGATATTTCATAAGCCAATTGCGAGTTGGAAATAAATCTATTGAAAGATTTGATAAGATAAAAAGATATCTATTTAAAGAGAAATTAGAAGATGTTTCAGAATTCTTGCTAGCTATAGTTTTAATTGGACTTATGTATATCCAAATCAACTACGCTACTCCAACTATAAGCTTGGTTAATAAAAGTAATGTGGAATTACTAGGTTTTATTGTAAGCATTTTTGGTATGTATGGAATCTATATTGGTTTCTTGCAGTATCTAGCTGGTGACGTAAAATCAGATACCTATCTAGGGGAAAGTAAAGTTAATTATCTTATTGGACAATCATTTTGGTATCATGTAACACAATCAAAAATATTTATTTTGATGTTACTAGCCGCCATAATTATTCCAGTAACAGTAAAATTAAATACAGCTTTTATAAAGGAGCTTACCATACTGTGGCAGACTTCTTATATGCTATTGTTAGTTATTTATATTTTTTTACTAAGCATGAGTCTATATATTATCCGAGTTGCTTTACTGATGAAAACTAAGGATGATGAAAATCTAAAATACAACATGAGGAAACAGATTCAGGAAGATTATACAGAAACCTTTTGGTTGATTTATCGCAATAGAAGTGTATATGTGAATGATTTTCTTAAAAATAAGTTAACAAGAGATTTTGCTAAATTAGATGTAAATGAATACGAAGAATTTGTGACAAATATTTTTAATTTGGATTATTTTGATACTAGGAATTTATACTGGACCATTTTAAACAAAACAGAGAGAGGGTTTGAATTAACGAGAACTCAGAGGTTTCGTAATAAGCTTTTACTTGATGATAGATCATGGTTGGAAACTTATCAAGATAAGAACGAGTATGACTTAAGACAGGAGTGGAAAAGTTTTTATAAGTACTTTAGAACATTTATTTTTGAGAAATGGAAATTTTTAAAACAGTATAGAGATAATTTTTCTGTTGAAAATTGGAAAAATCTAATCTTAGAAGATTTAAAAATCATTGATAGGATTGTAACAAATGATCCAACATTAGAGTCTTTAAAAATTGAGTATCCAGAAAAAGGAGAGACTAGATTTGTACGATTTCATAGAGATGAGAACAATAACGTTAGAGAGTTTTTGTTTAAAGTATTAATTAACAAAGAAGATATAAATTTAGATGGTCTTTTTGAAGATGTAAAACAGGAAATACAAAATTATAAAGAAAATAAGACCGATCATTTTTACAGATATACATATGATTTTTTAAAATTTAGATTAGTAACAATTCTAGATAAGCATGAAAATGGAGATGTAAACATAAGTTTACCAGAATTTAAAAGACTGTCCGATTACGATGTGTTTCAAAATGGTCAACGAAATGATTATGAAAACAGTATGCTTTATTCTAAAATTTGTTTCAACTACTTAGATAGAGGAAGAATTGAAGATTTTAATCAAAGTAAAATTGAAAAATCGGGTAACGTTGAATTGAGAAAACAAAAAATTAAAAATTTAATCTTAAGTATGAATGAAGAATACCGATTAGCTTTTATGTTATATCAACTATTCTATACAGATCATACTCAGTGGGATGGTAATCTTGGATTTTATGATATAGGAATCACACAAATAATGAGTTATGATGAACAATATCACTATTATTTATTTAATCAAGCGAAAAAGATTATTATTTCTGAGACAGATATTGATCATCGTATTACTGAAAGCTTCTTAAAAAAGCTATGGGATACGAGAGATAATATGATTAAAGATTTTTCTTGGTTTGACCAATTTGGTGAACAACATTTAATGTCAGATTTTAAAATTTTGTACGTCCAATGGTTGTTAACAAGAAAAGAATACCCCCGTGCGGAGAGTAGATTTAATATTGAAAGGGAATTTCCTATTAAAGTATGCAAATCACTTGTTGGAAAAATAAAAGGAAAAGAAAATCGGAAGATTTCAGTTAAAGATTTGAAATGGAGAATTAGATATAAAAAAGAAAGGATTAGTTGTTTTTGCCGAGACTATTTATTATTAACAGATCAATTAACGACTATTTTTACAAAAGAATCTTATTCTCATAAACAAAATAATGTACAAATATCAGTTGAATATCTTTTGCATAGTGGTAAAGTGAATTTATCAGATGTCATAGATAATATATCTGTAGTCAGTTTATTTCGCTTGGAATGGATTTTAAGATGGAACTATTATCAATATACTAGGGAGTCTAACTACACTAGTAGAACATTTTTTGATACGATGACTTCTAATAGTCGCTATTATTGGTCTGGTGGAGATGGGATATTAGAATTTTACATTGTTAAAATTATTGATAATTTTTATCATGATTTATATCAAGATAGAGAGTTTATAGATGGTTTTAAATATCATTTAGAATCACAACTAAATTCATTGAATAAAACTGTTGAAGAATATGTAGAGTCAATTGCTAAGAAAATTTCTGGAATAAATAATATTTCAATTCTACAGAAAGGACAAATTCTCCTAAATCTGAATGATATTTTGCATTATCAGAGCAAATGGGTTGAATTAAAGCCAAAACGGAAATATCGTTATAAATAATGAATTTTTATAACAGGATGGTTGATTCTCTGCTGTATTTATTTTAAAGAAAAAATGGATTAACTGATTTATATAATCTTATAAGCAAGTCTAACTGCAAAGTTAGGCTTGTTTTTGATATAATGTAGGTGAATATATCATTAATAAAGAGGTGTCGTATGCCTTATGAATCAGGTGGAAGAGCAGATAAATTAGGTAATAAATATGAGTTCAACTGGATTGTTTTAAAATTTATTGATATTATTGCTGAAAAAATAGATGCTATTAAAGTTGAAGCTATAGGTGAAGAAGAAGAGGGGGTGGACGTTTGGGTTAGATACTCTAACGGAATAACAGAAGCTCAACAATGTAAAGGAAGAAATGCTAGTAAAGATTATTGGACTTTGTCAGATTTAAATAGTCGTGGAATTTTGAAATGTTGGAAATTACATCTAAGCAGAGACTTGACAACTAAAGTTTCATTAGTTAGTCCACTTCCGTTTACAAACTTTTCTGATTTAATTTATAGAGCTAAGACTAATGATAATGCTCAGTCTTTTATTGATTATCAAGTTAATACATCTTCAGAGCTTAAAAACTTATTTGATAACTATGTTAAGCATTTGGGATTTTCTAAGGAGAAAGACATTCGAAAAATTATAAATTTTTTAAGTAGAACGGTGATTAGACAAGAGCCGTATCCAGAAAATGAAGAATTTATTAAAGATAAGGTTAGTCAATATTTTATTGGTGATGCTGCTAGCATAAAGTCAAAATTCATTAATTTAATTTCACGTGGTGAGATTTTTGGAAGATGGTTTACTCTTAGTGATTTAAATTCATTTTTAGCTAAAGAAAAAATTGAACTAAGAAATTTGGCACGTGATGATAGGATAGTCCCTAGAATAAAGATTTTAAATTATGAGTATAAAAATAGCTTTAAAACATTGGATTCTGGTCTAAAAATTCGCACACAATTTGATGAATGTAAGAAATATATTCAAGAAGGAAAATCGATGATCATTCACGGGAAAGCTGGAAATGGTAAAAGTGGTTTAACAGAAAATATTATTGATTGGTGTGATAAAGGTAATATTTTACACTTAGATTTAAAACTAGATTGTTATATTCCTGAGGATACAACACAAAGATGGGGAGAGAGATTAGGGTTTCCTGCTAGTATCAGTTATTGTTTGAACGCTTTTTCTAAAGAGGGAAATGCTGTTCTTATATTAGATCAATTAGATGCATTAAGATGGACAGCAAGAAATTCTAAAGTCTCACTTGCGACTTGTTTGGAGTTGATTCGCGAAATACGGAATCTTAACTCGGAAAGAGAAAACAAAATTTCAATTATTTTCGTTTGTAGAACTTATGATTTAGAAAACGATAACGGAATTAAGTCACTATTTGACAGAGAGCTAAAAAGTAATACTGAAACTTGGAAAAGAGTTGAAGTTAACGAATTAATGGAAAATGAAGTTGAGGAAATCTTAGGAAGTAAATATCATAGTTATCCAAATAAATTAAGACAGTTGCTAAAAACCCCTAGCAATCTCTACATATGGGAGCAAATTAATAACAAAGAAGAATACTATCAAATAACAAGTACATATAACCTAGTTGATAAATGGTGGAGAGATTTATCAGAAAAATGTCGGGAAGCCGATTTAAGTGAAGATGATCTGAATAAACTAAAAGAAAAGCTTGTAAATTTATTTACTGATATGGGTAATACCGTATTTAGTAAGAGAAGAGTTGCAGGAAACGAGAGGGCTTTACGATATTTAATTAGCCAGGGGATGCTAATAGAACGTTCAAACAAGATTTTTTTCGTTCATCAATCATTTTTAGACTGTTTTGTTGCAGATCGAATGTTTATTGATTATTACAATAACTGGGATATAAAAAGCATTATTGGAAATAAATCACAGCAAAATCCAACAAGACGCTATCAATTTCAAATTTTTCTTCAATTACTGTTAGAGGAGTCGGAAGAAGATTTTTTAGATTTTGGAGACGGGTTAATAAAAGGTAGCGATACTAGATTTAATTTCAAATATGTTTTCTTTGAAATTTTGGGAAGCATTCAAGAACCATCTAAAAAGATTTTAAATTATATAGGAGAGCTGATTCAAGAAACAGAGTATAGAAATCATTTGTTCCAAACGGTAATTAGTGGTCACCCAGCATATGTTAATTTTTTAATAAAAAAGAGAGTTTTGCAAAAATTTTTAGATATCAATAAATCATTGGTAATTAATTTATTAAGTAGTATTTCTCCATATTACACAACTGAAACTACTCAATTTATAAAAGATTCTATAGAAAATTCTAACGATAAGAGCGAATGGGGTAGTTGTTTTAATAGTAACTATAATAATGACTCTGAAGACTTTTTTAATTTAAGATTACATTACTGGAGATATTATGCGGGGGATTCTAAGGGGAATATAGTATTCTATAATGATTATCGTAAGAATCTAAATAACTATAAAATTAAGATTATTTGCTTGTTGCTCGATAAATTTCAAGACTCTGATAATAGCAATAGATTTTATAGTGAATCAAAGAAATTCGATGAAGATTCCCATAATTATATAGATGAAAATTGTATAAAAATAGTCCAAATATTATTGCCTTATCTTAAAAAGTATTCCGAGAATAATTCTACTAAATACAATCTAGCCCTGAAAGAACGCGATAGCTTACAAATATATTACTTTCACTTATTACATGAAGTAAATAAGTATCTAATTTCAAAACATCCTGAGATTTTTTTTGAAACTTATAATAATTATATGGGAAAGGGTGATTATCTCTATAATGAAGTTATTTTAGATGCCTTGTATAATTTACCAGAGAGTTATTCTGATAATTGTATCGAATACTTATTGATTGATTTTAACAAAACACTCTTTGAAAAATCTCAAGGTTATGAAGAAAAATTGATTTTGGCCAAACGATTGATTTCTAAGGTCTCAAAGAGATGTTCATTAGAAATGTACAATAAACTTGAAGAACAAATTATTCATTATGTATCACCTGAGGCTAAACAAAGACTAGCAAGGAGAATTGAAACAAATAAATCTCAAAATGATGTTAGGGTTTATTGGCCGTTTTGGGGAGATTTACAGTATAGATTGCTATCAGTTTTACCGAAAGAAAGAATGAGTAAAGAAGCTATCGAATTACTAAAGGTATTAGAACGATCTAATAGTTTTTCTGATTCTTTTTATGACTCACATTGTGGAAGTGTAGTTTCTCCATTACAAGGTAAGAATATTTCTGCTAAATCTTGGAGAAATATTCTCATCAGTCCAAAAGGTGAGACTAAATGTAGATGGGATAGTGAGAGACACATATTTATTGAGTCTTCTCCTAGAGAATTGGCTACTGATTTTAGAAGTGCTGTTTCTAAAAATCCTAAAGAATACGTTTCTTTATTTTTAAACTTATCGTCTAATCATAAAATCAATGAACATTATATAGATGGTCTACTGAGGGGGATTGTAGACTTAGAAAAAATTCCAGATACTGTTTTAAGTGATCTTGAATTCATCCTACTAAATTTTGTAAATGAAAATAATTGGGAGAATCTTTATTATTTTTTCCAAGTTATAGAGAAGCACTCAGATATAGCATGGTCCGAGAAAGTTTTGGAAAGGCTTAATTATTATCTTAAGAAAACTGATTTAGATGCTCTTGATAAATTTCATGAAGCTAAGACAATGGAAGATTATGTGAGACAATCATATTCAACTTTAAGAGGATATGCGATTCATGCTTTCGACAAGTTAATAACAAATACACCGACACTTGTTTCATATTTTAGGGAGACAATTCTTTTATTGGCAAAAGATAAGACACACTATATAAGAATGAATTCTATTTTTCTCATCTCTACTATTTTAGATTTAGATAAAGAATTTGCTAAAGAATTATTTGAGTTGGTTTTTGATAAAGATAAAAGGATGTTAGCGCATTGGTATAGCGGTTACGTTGTTTATAGATTATATGATGATTATAGAGAAAGAATTCAGTTCTTATTGAAACTAGGTTTTGAGTCTACGGATCAACTCCTTGTAAAAAAGTCGTCCTCTTTGATTACAGAAATTTACTTAAATAAAGGAGATATGGAATCAACTGTATATAGTGGAAGTGGACTTCAAGCAGAAACTATTTGTCAGATGGCGATTGATTATTTAAAAGGGAAGAATTATAAAGAAAAAGCAAAGGAAATCATATTACATTATTTATCATATGATAATATTGATTTTGGAAAGATTTTACCACAGTTATTTATGGATAATTTATTAGACGTTGAAGAAGATAAGGAATTGATATTTAATTTACTAACTTCTAAACATAAAGGAAAGCTATATTATTATTTCTTAGAGTTTCTTGAAAAACAAGTATCCATTTCGAACTACGAAGAAATCATTTTTAAAACGGTAGCAAGTATTATATCTAAAGATACGAAATTAGAATCTGATCCTTATTATGATAGGTTAATTGAAGAACATCTTTCTAAATTAATGCTGAATCTCTATGATGAGCATAAGGGAGATGATACAGCAGAACAGTGTCTAGATATTATTGATCAGATGTTTGAATGTGAATTTGGTAGCTCGCGGATGCTTATTAATGAATTAATGAAAAAATAAACTTTATTTATAGTTAATTACCCTAAGGTTTATATTCTTTTTGGCACCTTCTTCAAATAATAAGCCAAACATCCCATCCACCTTGTTTCCTGTTCCAAAATGTAGTAAAAGATAACTACAAAATAAAAATTTAAAAAGAAGTGATTTCATGGCTGTACCAACATCAGCCCGTTTGTTGGATGAGTTAAATAAAAAGCTAAGTTCATGGACAAATTCTCACAACATCAGTAAATCAGAATTTATTGCGCAGGTTTTGGCGGAAAAATTGGAAGAGCTCTATGATATACAAGAAGCTGATTTGGTTATGTAGAATGCCTTGACGATGGGCAAGTGACCTACTCTCATAAATGTTGATTTTCCTAAAGTACTGGGAAAATATCTGACAGGCAGTTTGCCTGATTATGTTCGCTTTCATGTAGGGGCTTACTGTATCATTGCCAAAGTTGATGACGAGGATTTTGTCATTATGAATGTTCATGCGATTAAGCGTTCAGATGTTTATAAGTTTAAAGGCAAAGGGCGAAAACAAATCTCCTAGAACAAGTCTAACTGCAAGGTTTGGCTTGTTTTTAGTATAATAGAATGTAATAATACTCTTCAACAATTAAAACTATGCATTGTTGCCTTCTACATCCTATACTTCAGTATTGTCTGTGGCTTGTCGCCTAGTCTAATTTTGATTTTTATTGAGTATAAGGCGGAGAATTTTTTTATAAAAATGTCTGGTATTGATTTTAACAAAGGAAAGTTCAGGCATTTGGCAGATTCATCTTTTCTGAGAGAGAAATAATAGAACGATGATAGTTTTTCTAATCAATTATTTACGTGAATTCGGTTTTGAAGTAGACAATACACTCTTTCAAAAACATGCTAAATTTTTCCGAGATATCTTGGCTTTGGATGATGCCAAAATTTTGCAGAAAGGTCTCGAGTTTTTGACTGCATTTTGCAAAACTCTCTTACTTGATGGAGAAAATGACCTGTCTGGTGAGGAACTGTACCGAAAGTTAGTTTTGGATAAATAGCGAAGTAATCTAACATCTGAGGACAGAAAGGTTCCAACTATACATATCTGAAGTAGAGTACCTGAAATAATAAAGTTCCCTATATTTCCAACAAATAAGCCAACATTACTTCAACAAAAAAACAGCTCAATAGTAAAGCTGTTTTTTTAACCTATTTGAAAGTTTAAAATTGTGATTGGTCTTGTATTTACGGATGATTAGACGTTTAAACTTCAACATTATAAAGATCTGTTGATAAATAGCGTTCGCCATTATCTGGAGCAAGAGCTAGAATTTTTTTACCTGTTCCTAGTTTTTTGGCTACTTCAAGTGCAGCATAAATAGCTGCAGCAGAAGAAATACCTACCAGAAAACCTTCTTGTCCACCGATACGACGTCCAAGTTCAAGTGCTTGATCAGAAGTAACGCGGACAATACCGTCGTAAGCTTGAGTGTCTAGTGTTTCTGGGATAAAACCAGCAGAAATACCTTGAATCTTGTGAGGCCCGGGCTCCTCACCGGAAAGAATAGCTGATTCATCTGCTTCAACTGCATAAACTTGTATATCTGGATTGACTTTTTTGAGAGCGTGAGAAACACCAGAAATAGTACCGCCTGTGCCAACTCCTCCGACAAAGGCATCCAATCCTTTTTCACCGAAAGCAGCGATAATTTCTGCTCCTGTTGTTCTTTCGTGTATTTCTGGATTAGCTGGGTTGTTAAACTGAAGTGGTAGCCAGCCGTTTCGTTCTTTAGCAATTTCTTCAGCTTTGGCAATCGCTCCCTGCATTCCTTCGCTTCCGGGAGTTAGTACCAATTCTGCACCATAAGCTTGGATAATTTTGCGACGCTCAACACTCATAGTTTCTGGCATGACAATAACAACCTTATAACCTTTTGCAGCACCTACCCAAGATAAACCAATTCCGGTATTTCCGCTGGTTGCTTCGACAATGGTTGCACCTGGTTGAATCAAGCCCTCTTGCTCAGCAGTCTCAATCATGCTGAGAGCAATGCGGTCTTTGACGGACGACCCCGGATTGAAAGCCTCTAGTTTGACATAGACATCAGCAGCACCTTCTGGAACAAGCCTGTTTAATTTCACGATAGGAGTATTTCCAATGAGTTCTGTAATGTTACGATAAATTTTTGCCATAAAATAATACCTCAATTCTGTTGATACCATCAGTATAAAACGAAAAGAAGTCTTTGTAAAATATAAAAAAACTATCAAGGTGATAGCTTTTTTTAATATTTAGGATAAAGAAATGGGAACTTCAACTTTCCGCAATCCCTGGTCAGTAATGTCGATTTTTCCATTAAACAACTCAATCAACTCCTCTATAACGCTGTCCTTATCATCTTTATCAACAAAAATGGTCGTTTGGACTTGTTCTGTAAAGGATGTATCTTGTTCTTGTAAATGGTTAGCTTTAAGAAAATTGGGTAATTCTTGATATTGACTGTAAGAGAGAGCGATCCTCAGTCCAAGTTGTTCTTTTATATGGACGATCCCGATTTCTTTGATAGCTAAAGCAACGTTGCTGCTATACGCCCGAATAAGACCTCCTGCCCCTAGCTTGATACCACCAAAATAGCGTGTCACGACAGCACAGACATTAGTTAGTTGATGATTTTCTAAAACGCCTAACATAGGTACACCAGCAGTCCCACTTGGTTCTCCATCATCGCTACTTCGCTTCATTTCACTCCGCTCTCCTAATATAAAGGCAGAGCAGTTATGAGTAGCTTTGTAGTGTTCTTTTTTGACAGCCTGAATAAAATTTCGTGCTTCGTTCTCTGTTGTTATACGCTTGATGTGACAAATAAAGCGCGATTTTTTGATTTCTTCTTGGACTTGTCCGTCCTCTTTGATTGTTCTAAACTCCATATCTTCATTTTACAAAAAAAACTTGTATTTTGCCAAAGTTTTTTCGAATAAATAGATATGATAGAATTACAAGATTGCTTAGGTCGTATGTTTACAAAAGCACAACTACCAGCAGAATTGCAATTATATGCGCAAACTTTACCAGCAATGAAAGAAGAAAAAGGGAAATTATGTTGCAATCGCTGTGGGCAAGCAGTTGATAAAGAAAGACACCAACTGCCAATAGGTGCTTACTACTGTAGATCCTGCTTGATCTTAGGAAGGGTCAGAAGTGATGAAGAACTCTATTATTTTCCACAGGAAGAGTTTCCTAAAGCAGATGTCTTAAAATGGCAAGGAACGTTAACAGAATTTCAAGCCAAGGTTTCTCAAAGACTTGTGGAGGCAGTTGCCAAGCGAAAAGATAGCTTGGTCCATGCAGTCACGGGAGCTGGAAAAACAGAAATGATCTATCAGGTGGTAGCACAAGTTATTGATCAAGGCGGGGCCGTCTGCTTGGCTAGCCCACGAATTGATGTCTGTTTAGAACTTTATCGTAGACTGAAAATAGATTTTGCTTGTGATATTTCACTCCTGCACGGTGAATCAGAAGTTTATTTTCGCAGTCCTCTTGTGATTGCCACAACGCATCAGCTTCTCAAATTTTACCGAGCATTTGATCTTCTTATTGTTGACGAGGTGGATGCCTTTCCTTATGTGGATAATCCGATGCTTTACCATGCCGTTGCACAATCAGTAAAAGAGCAAAGTACTATAATTTTTCTAACGGCAACCTCTACAGATGAGCTGGATAAAAAAGTTAGCAAGGGAGAGTTGAACCGCTTAAGTCTCCCTAGACGTTTTCATGGGAATCCTTTAATTGTTCCTCGAAAAGTTTGGCTGGCAGATTTTCAAAAATACCTTTGTCAAAAGAAGTTGGTTCCTAAATTAAGACAATTTCTGCAAAAGCAAAGAAAAACAGGTTTTCCTCTTCTCATTTTTGCTTCTGAGATTAAAAGAGGACAAGAATTTGCAGAGATTCTCCAAAACAATTTCCCTAATGAAAAAGTTGGCTTTGTAGCCTCAACGACTGAAAATCGACTAGATATTGTAGAGAAATTTCGTCGAAAAGAAATCACAATCTTGATATCAACGACGATTCTGGAACGTGGCGTGACTTTTCCTTGTGTAGATGTTTTTGTGGTGGAAGCTAACCATTGTCTGTTTAGTCGCAGCGCTTTGGTACAAATTGCTGGTCGTGTTGGTCGTAGTATGGAGCGACCAACAGGCGAGTTAATCTTTTTTCATGATGGTACAACTATGGCGATAGAAAAAGCTATTAAAGAAATTCGGGAGATGAATCAGGAGGCTGGTTTATGAATAACTGTCTGTTATGTGAAAGTCTACTTGATGAAAAGCTAACATTTTGTGATTTGCTGACTTTGAAGAAGCCCAAAGCAAAAGCTTGTGATGCTTGTTTTGAAAAATTCCAGCGTATTTCAGTGCAACATTGCCCTAAGTGCTATCGTGACGGAATAGATGAAATCTGCATAGACTGTGATGTGTGGACAAAGAAAGGAAAAGAAGTTTGCCATAAGAGTTGTTTTGTCTATAATGAAGCTATGAAAAACTTCTTTAGTCAATATAAATTTCAAGGAGATTATGTTCTTTCTTCTGTATTTACTGAAGTTTTGCATCAAGAATTAAAAAATTATAGCGATTATACGCTCGTGCCAATTCCTGTGAGTGTAGAAAAGTATCAAGCAAGAGGGTTTAATCAAGTAACAGCTTTTCTTGAGGGGACAAAGTTGCAATTTAAGGAAATTTTAGAAAAGTATGATACAATTGCTCAATCAAGCAAGATGAGAGAGGAGCGATTGCAGAGTCAGCAGTGCTTTAAAGTGAAAGACAAGGTTACACTTCCAGCAAAAATTCTTTTGATAGATGATATTTATACCACAGGAGCAACCTTACAACTTGCCAAAGATATTTTAGTGGAAGCGGGTGTGAAAGAAATTTTGACATTTTCATTGGCAAGATAACAAAAAATTTGCAAAAAAAAAATGAAAGCGTTATAATAAAGTAAAGAAAAACAAAATGCTTAGAAAGAAGGTACTTATATGATTAAATATAGTATCCGTGGTGAAAATCTAGAAGTAACAGAAGCGCTTCGTGATTACGTAGTTTCTAAACTTGAAAAAATCGAGAAATATTTCCAAGCTGATCAAGAATTGGATGCTCGTGTAAACTTGAAAGTATATCGTGAAAAGACAGCTAAGGTTGAAGTAACCATCCCACTTGGCTCTATCACTCTTCGTGCAGAAGATGTTTCCCAAGATATGTATGGTTCTATTGATTTGGTGACAGACAAAATTGAACGTCAAATTCGTAAAAATAAAACAAAAATTGAACGTAAAAACCGTAATAAAAAATCAACCAGTCAGTTGTTTACAGATGCTGTTGTTGAAGAAGCTGAAGCTGCACCTGCAAAAGTCGTTCGCTCCAAACAAATTGACTTAAAACCAATGGACTTAGAAGAAGCTCTTCTTCAAATGGATTTATTGGGACATGACTTCTTCATCTATACTGATGTAGAAGACAACACAACCAATGTTTTGTATCGTCGTGAAGACGGTGACGTTGGCTTGCTTGAAGTGAGATAATCAATCAATCCTCTGATTCATATCAGGGGATTTTTTATGTGGTCTGCAATCAGCTCGAGATAATTGCAAAAAACTGTATTAAAAATCATCATGTTTGAACTGCATTTCAAAAGTTAGACAGAAAAAACAATTGACTTACAGCTATCACAGAAGAAAAACTGATACATTCTTTAGAGATTTTGTTATAATATTCTTTATGAGAGTTGTTGCAGGGAAATATGGGGGGCGTCCTCTTAAAACATTGGAAGGCAAAACAACCAGACCGACGACAGACAAGGTTAAGGGAGCTATCTTTAATATGATTGGTCCTTATTTTGATGGAGGACAGGTTCTGGACTTGTATGCTGGAAGCGGCAGTTTAGCGATTGAAGCTATTTCGCGAGGCATGGTTTCGGCTGTTTTGGTTGAAAAAGACCGCAGGGCGCAAGCGATTATCAGCCAAAATATCAGTATGACTAAGGAAAAAGAACGATTTGAACTTCTGAAAATGGAGTCCAATCGAGCACTTGAATTGGTCACAGGACAGTTTGACTTGGTTTTGTTAGATCCACCCTATGCAAAAGAACAGATTGTTTCAGATATTATAAAAATGATTGAACGAGAGCTTCTGAGCGATGATGTACTGGTTGTTTGTGAGACAGACAAGTCGGTGGATTTACCAGAAGAAATCGCAGGGCTAGGTATCTGGAAGCAAAAAATATATGGAATTTCAAAGGTGACGGTTTATGTCAGATAAAATTGGATTATTTGCGGGCTCTTTTGACCCGATTACAAAGGGGCATATTGACTTGATTAAGCGAGCTAGTAAGCTCTTTGATTGCCTTTATGTTGGTATCTTTTATAATCTTGAGAAAAAGAGTTTTTTTAGTATTGAAGCAAAAGAAAAAATGATAGCAGCTGCTCTAGCTCATTTGGAGAATGTAAAAATTGTTACTTCTCATGATGAATTGGCAGTAGAAGTGGCAAGAAAGCTAGGAGTGACAACTTTTGTACGGGGACTACGTAATAGTCAAGATTTGGATTATGAGGGGAATCTCAACTTTTTCAATCATGAATTAGCACCTGAGATAGAAACCATTTTTTTGATAAGCAAACCAGCTTATCAGCATCTCAGCTCATCAAGAATTCGTGAATTGATTGCTTTGGAGCAGGATGTTTCAAAGTATGTGCCCGAAAGTGTCGTAAAGGAGTTAAAGAAACAACATGGAAAAATCACGAACTAAATTTAAAAAATGGCCGATAGTGGCTGTAGTAGGGCTGCTTCTACTGTTCATGTCTTTTATAGTTCCTCTGCCTTATTACATTGAAGTGCCAGGTGGTGCAGCAGATGTTCGGCAAGTATTACGTGTAGATAATAAAGTGGATAAGGAAAAAGGTTCTTATAACTTTGTCACTGTTGGGATTCAGCATGCAACCTTTGCTCATTTGGTTTATGCTTGGTTGACTCCTTTTACAGATATTTATTCGGCGAAAGATCTGACTGGCGGAACTTCTGATAAAGAATATATGCGAATCAATCAATTTTATATGGAAACATCACAAAACTTAGCCAAATATCAAGGTTTGAAAAAAGCGGGCAAGGATATTAGTTTGAAATATTTGGGTGTTTATGTGTTGCAAGTTACCAAGAATTCAACCTTTAAAGGGATTCTAAATATTGCAGATACTGTGACAGGCGTGAATGATAAGACTTTCAACAGTTCAAAAGATTTGATTGATTATGTAGGCTCACAGAAAATTGGCAGCAAGGTCAAGGTGAACTATGTAGAAGACGGTCAGAAAAAATCTGCTATAGGTAAAATTATCAAACTTGAAAATGGAAAAAATGGAATTGGTATTAGCTTAATTGACCGAACAGAAGTCACAAGTAATATACCAATTGAATTTTCAACTGCCGGTATTGGTGGACCAAGTGCGGGCTTGATGTTTAGTTTGGCAATTTATACGCAAATTGCAGATCCAACATTGAGAGACGGCAAAAATATTGCTGGGACAGGTTCGATTGACCGCGAAGGAAAAGTTGGCGACATTGGTGGGATTGACAAAAAAGTTGTTTCAGCAGCAAAAAATGGTGCAGAAATTTTCTTTGCACCAAATAATCCAGTTACTAAGGAAGCTAAAAAAGTTAATCCTAAAGCGAAAACTAACTATGAGACCGCTTTGGAAGCTGCTAAAAAAATTAAAACTAAAATGAAAATTGTACCTGTCAAGACCTTGCAAGACGCCATTGATTACCTCAAGAGCACAAAAAAGTCGTAAAAATAATTCAATAAAAGAGCAAGTTAATGATAGAAAATTGACTTTGCTCTTTTCTTCTTTCTCTATTTCAACTATCAAAAACACTTCTTTTTATGGTAAAATAAGATAATACAAGTAAATAACGCTTATAAAGGATAACTATGCGAAAAGAAATTGCACCTGAATTATATAATTACAATAAATTTCCTGGACCGGAATTTCGGCAAATAGGAACAAAAGTGATGGCTGAGACAATTGAATTTGATTTGGTGGACAACTACAAAGAAGGTTTTGATGTCACAGCTTTTAATCAGCGTTTTTCAGATATTTTAACAAAATTTGATTATATTGTTGGCGACTGGGGCAACGAGCAGTTGCGTTTGCGTGGATTTTATAAAGATGACAAGGCAAATGAAAGCGAGGAAAAAATCAGTCGCTTAGAAGATTATTTGTTAGAATACTGCAATTATGGTTGTGCTTATTTTGTCTTGGAAAATTTACAGCCGCGTCGCGCATCGTTTGATAAAAAATCACATCACAAAAAGGAAAATGAAACCAAGCCACGTCGTCCTAAACAAGCTCGCTCCTATAAAGAAGAGCAACCCAAGCGAGAAAATCGCCAGCGCAGTAAGCGACAAAATCAAAATCAAAGAGCAAGAAAGCAAAATTCAACGAAGCAACAACAAACAAGCAGCCAGCGCCATTTTGTTATTCGTCAAAAATAGTGTATGGAATGGGGTTTTGTAACGAAATGAAGGAGAAAAAATGAAACCATCGATTTATAGCTTGACCCGTCAGGATTTGATAGATTGGACAGAAAGTAAAGGAGAAAAGAAATTTCGAGCTACTCAGATTTGGGAGTGGCTTTATCGCAAACGGGTTCAGTCTTTTGCAGAAATGACAAACATTTCAAAGTATTTGTTGGCAAAATTAGAAGATGAATTTGTTGTCAATCCACTGAAGCAACGAATTGTGCAGGAATCGGCTGATGGAACAGTCAAATATCTCTTTGAATTGCCAGACGGTATGTTGATTGAAACAGTTCTCATGCGTCAGCACTATGGTCTGTCGGTCTGTGTAACTACTCAGGTTGGCTGCAATATTGGCTGTACTTTTTGTGCCAGCGGGCTGATTAAAAAGCAGCGTGACTTGAATAACGGAGAGATAATGTCTCAGATTATGCTGGTACAGAAATATTTTGATGAGCGTGGACAAGGTGAGCGCGTCAGCCATATTGTGGTTATGGGGATTGGCGAGCCTTTTGATAACTATGACAATGTTCTCAAGTTTGTGCGAACTGTCAATGATGACAAGGGGCTGGCTATCGGAGCTCGTCACATTACGGTTTCCACTTCCGGTTTAGCACATAAAATTCGTGATTTTGCAAACGAAGGAGTGCAGGTTAATTTAGCTGTTTCTCTTCATGCACCCAATAATGAATTGCGTTCTAGCATTATGAAAATCAATCGTGCTTTTCCAATTGAGAAGCTATTTGCAGCGATTGAATATTATATTGAAACGACTAACCGAAGGGTTACTTTTGAGTATATCATGCTAAATAAAGTCAATGATGGAGTAGAACAGGCCCTGGAATTAGCAGCTTTATTGAAGAATATCAAAAAGCTATCGTATGTCAATTTGATTCCTTACAATCCAGTTAGCGAACATGATCAATATAGTCGCAGTCCCAAAGAACGTGTAATGGCTTTCTACGATACTCTGAAAAAGAATGGCATTAACTGTGTTGTTCGTCAAGAGCATGGTACGGATATTGATGCAGCTTGCGGTCAATTGCGCTCAAACACCATGAAGCAGGACAAGGAGAAAGCTCTTACCAAGCATGCTTAAATTGAACAATCTATTGAAAACAGATGGTGAATTAACCGTTAAGGGACGTACTTTTCTTACTTGGGGAAGCATTTTCTACATTTTATTATTATGTCTAACATGTTTTCTCCCTCAAGTGCCAGAAAAGGGAATGGAGACGCCGGGGATTCAGCAGTTTGGTCGTATTGTAGTGCTTCTCATTCCTTTTAATTCTTTTATCAATCTTGGGCAAATTACTTCTCTATATCAATTGATTAAGGTTTTCGTGCAAAATGTGATGAATATTTTTCTGCTGAGCCCACTGATTTTTCAGCTTCTCTGGTTGTTTTCGAACTTGCGAAATACCAAACGTGTACTCTCTGTCAGCTTTGCGATAAGCCTTTTCATTGAATGTACACAGATTTTGTTAGATATTTTAATTGATGCCAATCGTGTTTTTGAAATAGATGATTTATGGACAAATACATTAGGCGGATATCTGGCTTTTCTGTTGTATAAGACTTGTGTCAGCCATTGGAAAGATAAGTTT
This sequence comes from Streptococcus sp. HF-100, assembly GCF_015594635.1. Taxonomy (NCBI): domain Bacteria; kingdom Bacillati; phylum Bacillota; class Bacilli; order Lactobacillales; family Streptococcaceae; genus Streptococcus; species Streptococcus sp. HF-100. Next base: position 90,174 of record NZ_JADNQV010000006.1, on the reverse strand, counting down.
CTGACTTCTAAATAAAAATAAGAGTCATTGTTCGGATTTAGGATGCTTTTCCATGGTTTTTTCACTATTTTATTGATAGAATGGTAGAAAAACTCTATAATAATGCTCAAACATCAGAAAAGTAGTAAATTGATACTTCCAGAGAGCTTGTGCTAGGTGTAAACAAGTAGTAGATATTTATGAAATGGACTGATGTAAATGATATGAATTTGAAACAATAAAAATTCGGTGTGCACACCTTACAGTGCAGCTTGTTGATAGACAAGATAGAGATATGCGGATAAGGTCTACTTTTCCCATGATTGAGGTGGCACCGCGCTCATATGCCCTCACACAGTTTTTGTGTGGGGGTATTTTGTTGTTTAAATTCAAGAATACTAAAGATTGTGAGGAAACATCATGGTAGAAAATAAAGGAGATTTTGGTCAATTTGGTGGTAGCTTTGTACCGAAACTGATTCAAGTTTTATTAGACGAGCTAGAGGGGACATTTGAAAAGTATAAAAATGATCCAGAGTTCCTAGCAGAATATCATCATTATTTAGCAGATTATGCAGGTCGAGAGACATCGCTTTATTTTGCAGAAAGTTTGACGGACTACTTAGGAGGTGCAAAAATCTATCTCAAACGAGAAGACTTGAATCACCTAGGTTCTCATAAATTAAACAATGTTTTAGGGCAAATTCTCCTAGCAAAACGAATGGGTAAGCCAGAGTTATCGCAGAGACTGGAGCTGGTCAACATGGAGTAGCAACAGCTGCAGCTAAGTTTGGCATGAAATGCGATGTATATATGGGTGCAGAAGATGTGGAACGTCAGCGATTGAATGTTTTCCGAATGGAAATGATGGGAGCAACTGTCCATGCGGTCGAAACAGGGACTAAAACATTAAAGGATGCGGTGGATGCTGCTTTTGCTGCTTGGATGACAGATTTAGATGCTTTTTATGTCCTGGGTTCGGCTGTTGGTCCTCATCCTTATCCAACGATTGTGCATGAGTTTCAAAAGGTTATTAGTCAGGAATCCCGCCGTCAAATTCTAGATAAGGAAGGTCGTCTACCAGATTATATTATTGCCTGTGTCGGCGGAGGTTCTAATGCAATTGGAGCATTTTCTGAATACGTGGCAGATAAAGAAGTCAATTTAGTTGGTGTTGAAGCAGCTGGTCATGGCTTGGATACAGATAAGCATGCGGCTACAATGACTAAAGGGTCCATTGGAGTTGTTGATGGCATGAAAACGTATGCTGTATTTTCAGAAGACGGTCAGGTGGCTCCTGTTTATTCTATTTCCGCTGGATTGGACTATCCGGGAGTTGGTCCTGAACATGCCTTTTTTAAAGATTTAGGTCGAGTTGAATATGTGGCTGCGACAGATGACGAAGCAGTAGATGCACTGTTATTGTTGACACAAAAAGAAGGGATCCTTCCTGCCATTGAAAGTTCCCACGATATTGCAGAAGCAGTTAAACGCGCGCCTCGATTGAGTAAGGACAAGATTATTATCGTCAATGTATCTGGGCGCGGCGATAAAGATGTAGCCGCTATTGCTGATTATTTAGAAAAAAGAAACATGAAAAATCAAGAGTGAAATAGACGATCATGATTGCTGGTACATTATTCCCCAAAAATTATGAAATCTGGGAAGATTATGTCTAAAAACTAAAATTTGAAAATTGTAATCATCGCTCTCTTATTTCGAGAATCTGGATACATCCATCCTAGCCTCATGATAGGGTGTCATTCTAATTTTATTGAAGTAACAACTCATACATAAGTAGAACAATCACTCCAATCAAAAGACAGGGAACGAAAGCTATCCTGTCTTTTCTCTTTTTTAAGCAAAAGAGACATAAGCCCACTAAGCTGGCAATTTGAATCAGCCAAATAATCTCTGTCAACTTGAAAATAGTTGAACAAGAAGCTAGAAAAAGAAAATCTCCTGCACCGATACGCAAATCAACGAAATGAGCCAAAATTCCAAGAGCTAAAAAAATAGTCATTAGAAGATTAAAACCTACCAAAAATAGGAGAAGAAGATGAAAGAACAACCAAATGAGGATAGGATATTCCTGTTCTCTTTGATCATAAAGAGCTAGTGTAATTCCCATTATGAGCAAGACAAGTTGGCTGATAGTTAAGTAGCTTAAGGAAGTTGCGAGAAAGAGTAAACTACCTACCAACTCTAATATCAAGTAGTGAATGGGAATTTTTGACTGACAAAACCGACAGCGCAGTCGATTGATAAGCTGTGAAAGGACAGGGACTAAATCACGAGGTGCTAATTTCTGCCCACAAGCATTACAATGACTGGAAGGAACGATAATGGACTGTTCAGGAAAGCGATCAACAACCAGCCCTAAAAAAGAAGCCACAATGCTTCCAACCAAGAAAAAATAAAAATGAATCATACTTTTTTATTCGCAAATAATTCTAAAAAATTGCAACTTTTCTAATAAAAGAAATTTCTGAGTTCAATCATTTGACTTTCTTATTTAGAAACATTATAATTAAACTATAATCAAAAAGATTAGAATCATTCTAAATAAAAGCGAGGTAGGATAATGGTTAATCTAAAAAATGAAGCAGCAAAAGATGTTGCAACTTTCTCAAGTGTTGAGTCTTTCAGTAAGTCTCTTCCCAAAACAAAAGCAGTTTTAAACCAAGTGGTAGCGGATTTATACACCGCTCACATTGCTCTTCACCAAGTACATTGGTATATGCGTGGAGCTGGTTTTATGGTTTGGCATCCTAAGATGGATGAGTACATGGAAACCTTGGATACGACTTTGGATGAAGTAAGTGAACGTTTGATTACTTTAGGTGGAACGCCGTATTCAACTTTGAGTGAATTTATCCAACACAGCAATATTGAAGAAAAAGAAGGAAAATTCAGTAAGAATGTTGCAGAAAGTTTGGAACGTGTCATCGAAATCTTCCGTTACTTGGTAGGCCTCTACCAAGAAGCTCTGGATGTAACAGATGAAGAAGGGGATGATGTGACCAACGATATTTTTGTCGGTGCAAAAGCAGAACTTGAAAAGAATATCTGGATGTTAACAGCAGAAATCGGTCAAACTCCGGGTTTGTAAGTAAATTTTTGAGAGTAGAAAATAAATTTTTAAAATCTTTTAGAATTTAAGATAAGTTTAAGGAGGTGGCGTTATACTAACATCATCAGATGAAGACCTCCTAACTTTATTTGATAAAAATCCTAAACTTTTCTTTTTCATAATAATCTCCCTATAAGAGTCGCCCAATAGCTGACCTGACACACAGCAGTTTAGTTAAATGGGGGGTTAATATTAGCGAGCCAATTCGCTTGGCTCGCTTTTTTCGTTGTTTAATTTTCCGATGAAATTGTAATAAATGTCAATCTGAATAATGCGATTGCGTTTCGTACCAGTTGGTTTATGAATCACAATCTTGTCAATCAGCTCATTCACTATCTCAACGGTTAATTCGGGTAGCTTTGTATATTTGGAAATTCTCGCCATAAACTTGGAGATATTCAAGCTATCTTCTTGTTGTTTGGTGAGTTTTTCGGTTAAGTCAGAAATGGAAGTTTGAAGTTGTTTCTGTTCTTCTTCGTAGGCCTGACTTAATTTTACAAAGCGTTCATCTGAAATTTTACCAAGTAGATTGTCTTCATAAAGCTTCTGAATGATGCCGTCAATCTCTTTAAAGCGATGCTCATCTTTTTGAAGTTGCAGCTGCTGACGTTTGTTATCTTTGCTGAATTGAGCTTGGCTTTGCTGTTCTAGCTTCTTCACAAAGGCTTCTTGGTCAAAGCGGGCTTCCTGAATGGTTTGGCGGAGCTTGCCACTTATAATCTCGATCAAAGCGGATTTTTGAATGTAATGCGGATTTTCGCAACCATCAATCGGTTTGCGGTAGCCAGAACACTTGTAGTGGTCGTGGTTAAGTCCATTTTTTTCTTGTGGGCAGAAATAGTGTTTTCTTCCACAAGTTCCACAAAAAACCAATCCCGCAAACAAATTCTCGTGACCAGCCCGATTTTTATACCGTTGATTAGACCTCTTATGACTCCTCATCTTCTGAACAATATCAAAAGTTTCTTGGTCTATAATCGCTTCATGGGTATTTTTGAAAATCAACCAGTCTTCTTTTGGGTTATCTACTTTACGTTTGTCTTTATAAGATTTTGTCCGTGTGCGGAGATTGACCGTATGTCCCAAATATTCTTCACGTCCTAAGATAGCGCTTAAGGTTTCTCGCGTCCAAAAATACGGCAAAGTTTCCACATTTGAGCTGGCGGAAATAGGTTTCAAACCGATTTCGATTCGGTGGCGGTCTGGCTTAAAAATTTTATCTTTTCCTAATCCTTTCGCAATCTCCGAGAGACTTTTTCCCTTTTTCGCCTCTTGAAAAATCCGCTTCACAACTTCACTAGCAACAGGATCAATAATCCAGTTTTTAGGATTGCTTGGGTCTTTGAGGTAGCCATAAGGTGGGTTAGTAGTTACTCGCTCACCAGCTTTGGCTTTAGATTGCACAACCGCTCGAATCTTCTTGCTGGTATCCGCCGCATACATTTCGTCCATTAGACTCTTGATTGGTAAGAAAATGGAGTTGCTCTCATTGGGCTTGTTAGAATCCACGCCATCATTTAAGGCGATAAAGCGGACATCAAAGCTCGGAAAAGTAATTTCCGTTAGTTGTCCGACTTTGATATAAGACCGACCTAAACGGCTTAAATCCTTAACGACGAAGTTTGAAACTTGTCGATTTTCCACCAGTCTAAGTGCTTCCAAAATAGCTGGACGGTCAAAATTTGTGCCACTAAAGCCATCATCGACAAACAAGATAGGATTAGGGAGATTTTCTCTCGCTACCACATCAAGCAGAATTTTCTTCTGATTGATAATTGAGTTACTATCTCCGTCCAGCCCGTCGTCTTGGCTTAAACGACAATAAACCACCGTAATATCTGAAAGCTTCGAAGTATCTACTTGTCTATAATCTGAAATTGTCAAAGTTCTGTTCATGTGTTTTTCTCCTTTTGGAGTTCACACACCTCATACTTCTATTATACCATTTTTACTACTTTTAAAGTAGTGATTTATCGCTTAAAATCAACCTTTCTAGGATGTTTTCAAGATTGCGATTTCCAGTAAAACGGTGACGGATTAAGTAAGTCGTTCGACCAATTCGACAAATTTCATCGGCGGTGCGTGAGGGCTGGTTTGAGTCTCGGTCTTTATTCTTCTGGTTCATTAGCTATTCCTCCCTTGATATAATATGGGTATTCTTCAAGTGTTATTACAGTGAACAGTTCCCAAAAGTTATATAGTTCATGTTGAATAATTTTCGAGATAGCGAGTTTGCGCTTATCATCTGGCACAATCCAGAGCACAAATGGGAAAACTTCCTTTTGTCGCTGTTCAATACCTGAGCGATAATATTCAATATATTTTTTACAAGTGTTCACAATTCTAGATAAGCTTTCGGTGCTTCGGTCTATTTCTAAAAAGTAATGATCTTCATATTCTTGACTAACTAGCTCTAAATAAGCATCGGGCTTTAGAGTTCTGCCTATACCAGAAAGTTTTTGGTAGCTGCGCCAAGAGTTCGGCTCAAAGGAAAAAGTTTCAAGCGATAGCTTTTCTGAATCTCGAACGGTCTCCAGTGTCTCAACAAAGATTTCCGTAATCGCCAAAGTATGTTCAACGTGGTGCTGGGTTGGCTCATATTGATTTTTATAGCGTAAGGTGATACTGTTATCTTGATTTTTAAGGAGCTTTAGCCCTTGAAAAGTAATTTGCCAGACATAGGAAGACGAGCCCCGACGCACGCCACCAATTCTACGTTTCAAGTGCGAAATTAGGCCAGCTTGTTTGAGACTTTGAAGCGCAAAATTAGCTCGGCGAATAGCGGTTTCAAATCGAGCGCTATCCGCGAAAAAGAGTCTAGCTAGTTGGTTGGTAGTGGCATATCTAGCCTGATTTAAAAAGTATAGAATTTGCGTATCTTCATTTGTTAATTGATTCCATTTCATCTGTTTTGTTCTCCATTAAATTTAAAGGTGTGCTCTCCGCAAAATATGCCTAGTTACGGAGTAAGTCGTGTGAGTAAAAATTCTGAAAACCTTTATTTGTCAGGGGTGGAAGATTTTTCTTCATCAACACGATTCGAAGAGCGATTGGAACGCTTTTTCCGTCCAAAATCTGTTAGTTGTTGCGGTGGATTGTTGTCTTTTGAGACCGGTTTTACAAAAGCATGGCTTTCAAATTCAGCTTCAATAGTTGAACTATCTTGCCCATATCTAGTTAAACTATTTAGATATGGTGCACGACTATCTCTCAGTTTTAGACTAGGCGGGTAGGTTTTACCGATAAGCCAGCGGTAGGTGTTAGGAGAGATTTCTGTTCTAATATATGCCCAAAATGGTGGTAAGCTGTAAAAATCTTCTTTATCGATCTCCAGAGTATATTTTGCCATTTCGCGAGCTTCATCAAGATTTAAGCCAAAAACAATTTTATTCGCAACATTAGATTCAATTCCAGCTTTTAACTGGGGTGACATCTGGGCGAGGTGTTGGAAGCCAATATTCCAGCCAACATTAAATTGGCGAGATTGCGAAAGTGCTTCATCTAAGTTAGCGTTAGGGATTCCTAAGAAACTCGGTGTCTCATCAATATAGATAGAGACTGACTGGCGTTTGCTTGGCTCGACTGACGACTGGCGCAAAATTAACATCCAGAGCATCGAAGTAATAAGACTACCGATAAGTTTTGCAGATTCTGAACCAATCACGGCTTTATTAAGGGGAATCAATACAATCTTTCTGGATTGAAAAATTTCTACTAAACTAAAACTAGGTTTACTTTGTCCAAGCATTGCCCGAAGTTGCGGACGAAGTAAAAACTGGCGGAATTTATTCAAAATGGGATTTAACATCTGGTGACGTTGAGCTTCACTGAGCAGTTCAAACCAGTTCCAGAAACTTTCCAGCCCGATTGGGTCTTTTAACTCTCTTAATAGTTTGTTTCGAAAGGACTGATTAGTCAGCAGACTTGGTAGCATTACTAAAGAAGTGTTTGGAATCCTAGCAAGTGTTAGAAAACTATGCGATAGAATATCCAGTGAGTAAATTCCAAAATGTTCAGGATAAAGTCCTTTAAATAACTCTAAAAGATAATCTGCGATAACTTCGGGTTCAATACCGTGTTTTGTGAGTTCAAAGGGGTTAATGCCGACAATTCGCTTTGAAGTGGGTGAAATCACCACAATATCTTCATCGTGCTCAGCTGGTGTGCGCTCTAATAGTTCATGAGTGAGTTGACCTTTGGCATCCACCACAACTACACTATGATGTTTAGATTTTATATCTGATAAAATCAAGTGACTCATGGCGGTGGTTTTGCCGCAACCAGTTGAGCCGATAAAGACAGTATGTTTCTTGCTGGCTTGGGCTGAAATCTGAATCGGTCTAGATTCAGCTTCAATAGTTTGCGCCAGGCTTCTCGTTTTATTTCGATTTAGGTTATAACCCAAGGATGGTGTTGCTAATTTGGGGTGAACGTTAGGAATACCAGCTATCTGTTCTTCGCCAGTTGGCAGGAGCAAAAAACAAGCGAGATCTGAGATTGCCAAACTGTAAGGGTAAGACCAAGGCGGTTGTGCATGGTTGAATCCCTGAACAGCCAAAGGTTTTAGCTCGATGGTAGCTGTAGTTTCTAACATCCTAAAGCTACTCAACAAGCTCGCAAAAAACTCTTTGGCTCGCAAAATACTGCGCGAACTGACACCAAGTCTGATTTCACACTTAAAAGTAGACTGATTCAACTTTTGGCGCATGAGTTTCTTGGAGCTTTCAGATAGTTCAGGAACATTGTTGGTGATTACTTGATACCACTTGGCAGATAAATTCGGCAGGTCTTTTGGTTGTGGACGAGGTGGTGAACCTGTGCCTAGCATTAACTGAACCGTTACTGTCTCATCTGGCTGGAGTATTTTTGCCAGAGATAAACTGGAACGAATCATATTCTCCACTGAATCAGTTTTAAGAGCATAATGGGACTGTTTGATTTTTACTAGACGAGCACTAGTCATCACTTCACGTTTAGGAGCTTTAGAAAACTGAATATTACGGTGTGATTGAATTAACTGGTGGATATACGGTCGGTCTTGGCCTTCTGTTCCCAATAAATAGCGCACCTTATTTTGTTTGATTCGAATTTCAAAGATTACGGCTTTACGGCGACTTAACCCGACAAGTTGCCCCAGCATAGCTTTGACATCATCTATCGCAAACGGTCGCTGCCAGTGAAACTCGCTCCAAGATAAGGCTTCAAACTTCCGTCTCATCTTTACCTCCATTCTTTAGATTTAATAATCCGAAAGGTAAACCAGCCAATGAAGATGAGGATAGCCCCTATAAATAAGACTTGCCAAACTTCCATTAGAAGTTTAACCGCCCAGTTGACTAGCCAAGCGCAGGTAAAAAATCCTAAAATATAAACCAATATTTTCTTCATTCGGCTGATCTCCTTTCTGATGCCAGTTATACAAGAAAACTAGGTAAAAGTTAAATTTCGCTTACCTCAGTTTTTGAAGCGATTGGAATGACTTTTAGACTTTGAAACAGTAGTATATTTCAACATATTTTGTCCTTTTGTCTAGTCCAAATAAGGCTAAAACTTACGCCGTTTAAACAATTCTTTTTGGGCAATTAGGTAGGCTTCTTGAATTTCTTGACGGCGCTGGAGGAACTCCGCCAAAGCCTGTTCTTCTGGTGCTGTATCGTCTTCTTCATCTAGAAAATCCCAAATTGAAAGCAGCAAATACGAAGTTACAAAAATAATGGAAAGAATAAGAAAGATATTCATCATAATACTCCTATTTTAATTTCTCAGTGGTGTAGTGAGTAAATGCTCGAATAACATAATCTGTATAAGCCAACGCTTCGGGATTGTTCTTAATAATTTCAGCTTGAATTAAAGCAAGATTGCCGATTTTAAAAAGAATATCTGAAGCTAAGAGCTCCTGTGCTTGAGTGCTGGCCATCTTATGACTGAGTTCTTTGGCAACTGCTAACTGATACGGATTTGCGATTTGAGTCAGAGCCGTTTCTTTAGTTGATTTTTGTAGTAAATTCATGAGCTTTCTCCTTTAATTTTGATATAATTGTTTTAAGTTAGCTAACTTATGGCTTTATTATAGAAGAGTCCAAACGTGATTTGTTGCCAATAATTGTGCTAAAATCTTGCCAGTTTCGGAGGTGCTTGATGTTTGATGTTCCTAGTCTATTTTCTATTGTTTTAAAACACGCCAATAAAACGACTTGGTCTGATAGAAAGAAAGTTAGTGTCGGCTTGTCGCTCGTCTTACACGAAGACTCTTTGGCTTATCTAGCGGACACAAGTTTTAATAAATTGTTTACAGGGCAAAATAAAGGACGAACCCTTTACGGGATCGTCCAAGATGAGATAACAGAAAAAGGCTTTTCCAGCTACATCTTTCAAGCTGAGAAGCGATTAAGCGACGCCAACTATAAAGAAAATAAGTTTTTGTTGGCTGATGTTTTAGAGGATTTTTTTGAACTAATAGAAGAATCTCAAAATCTGTCAAAGTCCATTTTATTAGGTTTAAAGCAGTCTTACAAACTTAACCACCAAGACCGACCTTATCTTTTTTTGGCTGAGTGTTTATTTTATGCGTTAGCTTGCCAGCACAACAAACAGCAACAGTATATTGAGCCAGACTTTAGCCAAGAAACGGAAGTTGTCTCAAAACCATTAGAAGAGCTTGTGGCACGAGCTAACGGTTATTCGAAGCGCATTACTCAAGACTTAAACCGTTTTTCAGAAGAAGAACTTCAACTGTTCAGAAAAATAGCCCCATTTACTTTCTATGACAATTCTTTTGATGAGTTTTCGGGCGAAGCTGTTTTAGATCACTACTTAATCTCACACGCTGATTTTTTGGATTTGTTCACTAAATATGGCGTTAAAGGCAATGAAGTTTCACGCCTGATTGAATATGGTTTAATCTCTGGTGGTGGTAGACATGAGATAATTGTGGAAAAAGGAGAACTATCTGGCTTCCAGAATGATAACCTCGTCTTAACTTTCACCACTGAATCTGACGAAAGAATAACATTCGAATACAGTGCCTTTCACTTAACAGATACCGCCAAAGCCCTGATTGAGATTTTGGAGATTGAGACTAATGATGAGTTTTTTAGGGAGTTGGGGCAATACTTTCGAAAAGAGCTGAAGGAAATACCTATACAGGTTAATCTTATATTATGTGAGACAGATCTAGATGCTGGCTAGTTTGAAGGAATTGGTGAAGATTTGAAATTTTGTTAGGTTGGAAATTACGAAAATATAATGGTGTCAATATTGTTTAGATATGAAGACGGTATAATTTGGTTGATTTTTTGTTAGGAGGGTATCATGTCGAATATTAATAGTAAAGATAAGCTTTTATCAGTTTTAAAATTAGAGTATGAATATGCTAAAAAAGAACTTTTTTATTATATGGAAAAATTTGATAAAAATGATAATATGAGTAGTATTTCAGTCTCTATTTTAGGGTTACTATTAACTATATATGAAGCTATAAAAAGTGATAAAATACCAATTGACAATAACATAAAGATAATAGGTGTATTCTTTTTATCGATTATTAGCACCTATACTTTTGCTATGACAATTGGTTCACTGTATTATTTAATTTTAAATAGCGCACGACTCAGGTATTTAGAGAATAAGATTAATGAAATTTTAGGAAAAGATGTGTTAAATTGGGAAAATTATTTAATGATAAAAATTCATAAAGTTGATAATTTGTTCTTGGACGGCGGAAGAATGATAAATGTTAATCATATTAAAGCAGTATTTTTCATGATTATTCATATATCAGCTCAAGTTGTTTTTGGATATTTAATTTTCTCCTATTCTAAAAGTTGGTTTGTTGCATATATTATATTTCAAATCCTAACTTTAATATTTATGTTTTCACAGTGGTTCTTTTATTTGAATTGGCTACAAGAGTTTTTCTATGATATAATGAAAAACAAGGAGAAGATTACGAAAAACAACAAATTAGCAAACGGCGTTGGCCTATATATATCACTGTCAATTTTTATTTCAATGGTTTTACCTATGATTATTTTTGCTGGAATTGACAATGCATTAATAGGAAGTAAATATGATTTGCCCTTAATTAAGTACACAAGCATATGGTTTGGCGATGTCTTTATTTTAACAACTTTTAATCTTGTATTTTTTAGCCTAGTATATAAGATCTCTGATTATATAAAAGATAATATTATTTCAATTATGATAGCTTCAATAGTGTCGGTATACATCAATTTTTATACGCACTTTATTCTGTGGACAAGCGATTTAGTGACGGGCTTTATGGATAACATCAGTGGGTTAACTATTTCTGGTTGGATTCATTTTATTTACAGTACAGTTCAAATGTTCTTTATCTTGTTGTTTTTATTTACTCTTCCAAAAATATCTAAAAATCCTATTTATTCGAAAAGTATAAAAATATTAAATTTTCTACTCTTATTCTTTACGCTTCTTCAAATTCCAGATTTTATTATTAGGAATTTTTCTAAATTACAGAGTGAAGAGATTGTGAAACTGGTGCTGTCAGATGGCTCATCTATGTTAACAATTGTATGTATTGGAGTGTATTTTTTAATACTTTATAGAAATAGGATATTCAATCTTTTAAAAAGATAAATTGCAATAAAAAGTACAACATTTTTAAAGCTCATCTCTGAGTGCTTCAAAAGCTGTTTTGTAACTCAAGCATTTTCTGGGACAATGATTCATAGCCAGTAAGGTTTCGCTTAGCGCTTTTTCAGTAATAGTTGCCAAATCGGTTTTCTTAGGAAAAAACTCACGAAATGAACTGTCTTTTAGTATTTATAAAGTGTGTGAACTCATATTCAGACTACTAGGTATCATTGTGCTATCTTATTTGGTCTTTTTCTTTCCCCTAAATTCTTGTTAAACTGAACCTACCTCTGCTACAATGGCAAGGCTAAGTTAAACAAGGAGATAATCGTGACCAAATACTACATCAATAAATTCAATGATCTACAAGAAATCAAAATCGGCTATGCTCGTGTCAGCTCCACGGACAATCGCCAAGAGTTAGGCCTAGAAGTTCAGAAAGAAGCTCTGAAGTCTTGTGATATACTTTTTATCGAAAAAGAATCAGGATCTCAAGATAACCGAGTTCAGTTACTTAAAGCCTTGAAACTAGCTAAAGAACTTAAGCGAATCAACAAACAGGTCTCGCTAGTCGTTTATAAGTTAGATAGACTAACTAGAAAAATGTTTACTCTAGTAAATATATTGGACGACCTAACTATTCATGATATTCAATTAATCAGCCTAAAAGAAAATATTGCGACAGACTCGCTAACTGGAAAATTACTGGTTGTTATTCTAGGATACGTCGCAGAGATGGAACTAGAAGCTATACGCTCCAGAACCAAAGACGGTTTACGTAAAGCTAAGGAACGAGGTGTTAAATTGGGCAATAAAGGAATTTCTAAAACTAAGGAAAAAGAAGTTATTCAACTTTATCAACAGTCAAATCTAACGATTAAAGAGATTTCTCAAACTTCCAACATATCCACGGCCACCCTTTATAATATCTTAAAGCGCAATAACATAAAAACAAAATCAAAAAATACCCTCTAAGTGCTTGCATTTATGAGATAAAATGGTAGAATAAGACTGTCAAAACATTCTAGCAGACGAACGTTTGTTAGAATTCTCAAAGATTGAAAAATTCATTTTCCGAATGCTGGTTTCATCAGGTTTTGCGCCTTTTTGAAGCTAGCATTTTTGTTTTTTAAGCGTTCTATTTGACGTTCGTCCATTAGAATCTACCAAACGACTTGTAGCAGAGGTTATTTGGAGGAGAAAAGTTTAGACTTTCAAAAACAAAAAACGGAGGAAAAACAAATGAAAAAAGTTGCAAAATATGGAATCACCCTACTGTCTGTAGCTGTTTTAGGGGCAGTGACCCCACCGGCAGTGGCCGCTGAGGATACTACTGCTCCCAGGGTTGACGCTCCTGCTGCTGAAACTGCAGCTCCTGCTGTTTCTAAAGTGAGAGTAGGGATCTTTTATGGGGTTACTAGTCCGAATCCAGTAAAAGAGTGGAATATTGAGCTAAAAGAAGGTGAAAGCTATACAGCTGAAGCACCTTCAATAGCAGGATATAAATTCGTGATGGGCGCCCATTATGATGGCGGCCAAGTTCGCGAATTCCACACAAAAACATATACTATTAAATATATGTCTTTCCAAGGGATGCCAGAGGATCAGTCTTTGGCGTTCTATTACGAGCTTGATCCAGAACAACCAGCTCCGAACCCAGAACAACCAGCTGACCCTCAAAAGCCAGGACTAACACCTACGCCAACGCCTGAGCCAACTCCGCAGCCAACGCCAAATCCAAGCGACAATGGCAATAACAGCAACCAAGGTAACAAACTCAATCCGAGCGATAGCAAACCTAAGGACAATGGAAATGGTAAGTCTGAAAACCCAACAGATAATCAAAATCCTGCTAAAAACGGTAACGATTCAACTCCATCCGACAATGGTGAAAAGCAAAATAGTTCAAATCAAGGGGATAATAACAGGGATACAACCAAGCAATCTGAAATTAATAAATCCAATGAAACTACTAAAAATAAACTCCCAAATACAGGTGAAGCCGTTTCTAGCCTAGGATTCCTAGGTGTAGGACTCCTTTCTAGTTTAGGTTTGACTAAGAAACTCTATAAAGGAAGACACGAACGCCACTAATAGTTACAGTTTTAAAAAGGTTATTATAGATAAATAAAATCTGTTTATAGTCTTATAAGGTTTTGTCTGATAATAATATATTTAAAAAGACGGTTATTTGAACCGTCTTTTGTTTTACCTATAAGATGTGTGAACTCAGATTATGTTTAGACTGCTGAGTGTCAGACTATCGTTATTTTTGTTTATCCTTTCTTGATTAGATAGCTGAGAAGAGTTAAGGAAACTCAGAAGAAAACAAAATAGTAGTTAATCTGTTAACTATCATATAAAAACATTTTCTTGTCCCAAAAAAGTTGACTTTGTCCCGAATTTTTGTTATGATGTATTTAGGAGGATAGACAGATGAAAAAAAAACAAGTGCTAAACCTTATTAGATATTTTGTCGAGGGGAATACTTCTGGATTTCGAGCAGAAGCGTATGATATAGCTAAGGCGTTTGATAGAGCAGGGGATTATCAGCTTGCAGAATATATTATAGCTATGTTATCTGAAAATAATACATTTATTCCACAGGTCAGTGAAGATAAATTTGAGTCGCTTAGAAAAGTTCAGTTGGCGAATTTTACTCCATTGCCACTTCCAGAAGCAATATCTTCAGATGTTATCGGTATAGTGAATGCTGTACGTCGTAATATAGGTGTAAATAAATTTTTATTTGAAGGGATGCCGGGAACAGGAAAGACAGAAACGGTAAAGCAGGTTGCTCGACTACTACAAAGAGAGTTATACATTGTTGATTTTGAAACTATTATTGATAGCAAATTAGGGCAAACTGCAAAAAACATAGCTAATTTATTTAAAGAGATAAATAGTTTTACGTATCCTGAGCGGACACTTATTTTATTTGACGAAATTGATGCTATTGCATTGAATAGATTAGATAATAATGATTTAAGAGAGATGGGGCGCGCAACCACTTCAATATTAAAGGGTATGGATTCATTACAAGATGGCGTTGTTTTGATCGCGACCACTAACTTATTTAATGCTTTTGATAAAGCCCTAGTCCGTCGTTTTGATGCGGTCATTGACTTTAATCGATATAGTCAACAAGATTTATTAGAGATTGCTGAATCCATGATGTCTTCCATACTGAGCGATTCAAAACATTCAGGTAGAAATGCAAGACTTTTTAAGAAAATCGTTACACTCAACTCTTCAATACCTTATCCAGGAGAACTTAAAAATATCTTGAAGAGTGCATTAGCATTCAGCAGCTTGACAGATAAATTTGATTATCTGCGACGATTATTTTCGTATTTCTATAAGCCCATTGAGAATGTGACTCTGAAAGAATTAAAAGAACTAGGCTTTACTGTAAGAGAAATTGAAATTTTGACAGGGGTGTCTAAGAGTCAAACAGCCAGAGAGTTAAAGGAGAATTAATATAAATGAACGAACTTTTACAATTAAAAGGTCGTTTTGAACAACGACCAAATAATAGCAGACCAGGTGCGCCTAGATTGTTGTCTGATAAGATCGTTACAAGTTCGGAGCTGTTAACATTAAGACAGCAGTTGGATTCACTGAGAAAATATTGGCGAACAGTCACATATTTTGAAGACGCTCTTATAACGATTGTTTATAAGGATATAGTTCCTAAAAGTCGGCGAGCAAAAGAAATACTAAAGAAGAATAGTCGCGTTACTTCAAATGATTTAATTGTTGGAGTACGATATTTCGAAGGGCACAAAACACGACATGCGATTACGTATTATGTTGATGAACATACTATTATTGAAACGTTAAAAAAAATAGATTTGGCAATAGAAATTCTAAATGATGAATTTGCTGGTAAGATTACAACAGAGATAGTTGATTCTATTAATGACAAGATTATCCCCTACCAAAGTTCTAAATTGTCGAAAACAACATTTCTCCAAGTAATTGTGGACGTTAGTTCTATTGAAAAATTCATTAAATTAGAGACAGATATAGATACAGAACAAGCATCAATTGTTAGTGTTTTTAAGACAGAACTGCAAACTTCTGAGCTGCTAAGTAGACTAGGACTAGATATTTCAATCAGTAGAGTAATTGATAATTCGACTATTCTATTAACACCAGATGAGATTGCTTTAATAAAGAGAAAAGCTCCTTATCTAATATCTATGGCAACCGTAGATCTTTCCCAGTTGGATATATTGGACTTTGACGAAGTAGATTCTAGTCAAAAGCTTTCTATTCCAGAACCTTCCAATGAACCCATCGTTGGAGTCATTGACACTTTATTTGATGAACGAGTATATTTTTCCAAATGGGTTGATTATGAGGATAGAGTCGACAGTCAAATTGAACGTAATCCTAGCGACTATGAACATGGTACTGCTATTTCATCTATTATTGTTGATGGAGTTTCTATTAATCCTAATCTTAATGATAATTGCGGACGTTTCAGAGTTAAGCATTTTGGTGTAGCTACAAGCGGACAATTTAGCTCCTTTACTGTTATGAAGCAAATTAAAGAAATAGTTGCTGAGAACAGGGAAATTAAAGTTTGGAATCTATCCCTTGGCTCTGCTCTTGAAATCCATAAAAATTTTATTTCCCCTGAAGCAGCCATATTAGATAAAATTCAATATGAATACGATGTTATATTTATTGTTGCAGGAACAAATAAGTTGTCGACTTCGCCTAATCCTATGTTAATTGGAGCTCCAGCCGATTCGATAAATTCACTTGTTGTTAATGCGGTTAATAAGAATAATGAGCCTGCTTCATACTCGAGAGTAGGTAAAGTTTTATCTTTCTTTAATAAGCCGGATGTGAGTTATTATGGCGGAGATGGAGCGGATAAGGTAAGAGTCTGCCTCCCTCTAGGAGAAGGTTTTGTTACAGGAACTTCCTTTGCGGCACCTTGGATTAGTAGAAAAATTGCCTACTTAATTTATAAAGCAGGACTTAGCAGAGAGGTTGCTAAAGCATTAGTTATTGATTCGTCTATATCCTGGAACACAAATACATCGCCTTCAAATATTATAGGTTACGGTGTTGTCCCTCAGGATATCAATGAAGTTATAAATTCAAAGGATGATGAAATAAAATTTATTTTGTCAGGAGAATCGCTACAGTATGACACCTATAATCACCAATTACCAGTTCCCGTAGTGAATGGACAACATCCGTTTGTCGCTAAAGCTACACTCTGTTATTTTCCAAAATGTACCAGAAATCAGGGAGTCGACTACACTAATACGGAATTAGATATTTACTTTGGAAGAATACTTCCAAATGGTAAAGGAATCAAAACAGTAAATGATAATAAACAAAGTGATAATGTAGCGTTGTATGAAGAAGATGCACGAGAGCAATATCGTAAATGGGATAATATAAAAACAATCGTGGAATATATTAAACCACGAGGACGAGCAAAGAAGGCTTACGATAATGGATTATGGGGAATTAGTCTCAAGACAAAAGAAAGGTTGAATGCTAGAGATGGCGAGAATTTAAATTTTGGAATAGTTGTTACTCTTAAAGAGATTAATGGCGTAAACAGAATTAGTGATTTTATAAATCAATGTTCAATGCGTGGTTGGTTGGTGCAAAGGATTAATATTGAAGAAATGATTCAAGTATACAACATTGCTGAAGAAGAGGTTCAATTCGAAGAGTAGCTAGTGGCAGGAATGTCGGAGAATATTAGCAAATTTTAACTAAATAATTAAAAAAGACAGCTAGTTTAGTTGTCTTTTAGTGTTTATAAAGTGTGTGAACTCAGATTACTATTAAACTGCTAAGTGTCATACTATCTATCGGCGGCTTTTTTGTTGTTTTTGAGCACTTGAAGAATGTTTTACTTACAAAATGAGTTCTTTTCAACCTTGAAATACTCCTAAAATTCTGGTAAAATAAGCCTCATGAAAACACTTTATGATGTGCAGCAATACCTCAAAAGTTTTGGCATTATTATCTATATGGGTAAGCGCTTGTATGATATTGAAATGATGAAAATTGAGTTAGAGAGGATTTATGATGCGGGCTTGATAGAAAGAATGGACTATCTAGAAGCTGAGCGGGTCTTGCGAAAGGAACATCAGTTGGAGTTACAATATTTGAAGAAGAATGAGGAGAAAACATGTTAAACTGGATTTTATTGGCAATTATTGTTGGAACGTTAGGCTGGATGGGCTTTAACTATGTCCGTGTACGTCGTGCGGCTAAGGTAGTAGACAATGCAGAATTTGGTGATATGATTCGTCAAGGTCAGTTAATTGATTTACGAGATCCAGCCGATTTTCGTCGTAAACATATTTTAGGGGCACGAAATATTCCGTCACAGCAATTAAAAACAAGCTTAGGAGCGATTCGTAAGGACAAGACTGTTTTACTATATGAAAATAGTCGTGGACAACGTGTGATGAATGCAGCTATTCTATTAAAAAAACAAGGTTATCAAAATATTTACATCCTCTCTACAGGACTAGATGGATGGAAAGGAAAAATCAAAAGTGAGTAATCCAAGCGGGTTGCTCACTTTTAATAGCTTTTTTCTAGATAGTGCCTCACTATTTCGAGTTCTGCTTGGTTCAATACTCGGTATTCTCCTGTGGCTAAGTTTGGGTTTAATTCAAAATCTCCGAAATGCGTCCGTTTAAGAGAAGTAACTTTGACACCAACAGTTAAAAACATCTTTTTGATTTGGTGAAATTTTCCTTCAGAAATAGTGACAGTAGCACTGCTTTTGTTTGAGCTAGAAGAATGAATTGTAAGAGTAGCTGGTTTACAACTTGTTCCGTCAAGAAAAACGATGCCCTTTTGAAAGGATTGCACTGCTTGGTCGTCTAGGGGACCATTAACTTCAACCTTATATGTTTTTGTGACGTGATATTGAGGATGAAGCAATTGAAAACCGAGCGGACCATTATCAGTAATTAACAGTAGTCCGCAGGTATCTCGATCGAGTCGCCCGACAGAATATAACTTATCATTGAAATCTTCAGGTCTGATGAGATCTAGAATTGTTTGGAATTTGGCATCGGAGTTAGCTGTCACAACGCCAAGTGGTTTATTCATCATAAAATACTGATGAGGCTTGCCCAGAACAGGTTGTTCCTCTATCATAATCGTCTGCAAGCCTGTATCAACATTTTGACTAAGTTTTCGAGCAGGACAGTCATCTACCAAGATTTTCTTTTTTAGGAGAGCTTGCTTCATCTTTTTACGACTAATGTGAGCTTGAGCTAGTAGAACATCTAAACGCATACAGTTTCCTTTGTTTTTTTCTTATCATATCATAATTTTGCAATAAAGAATGTAAATAAATTTGTCGGACATTGATTTTCTAATGAAAACATTTACACCCAGTTTAACTGTGTTTTTTACTGTAATCTGTGGTATAATTGTTCAGTTAGAAATAAAACTTAAGATTTAGAGGATAAAATGACAAAATTAAGAGAAGATATTCGCAATATCGCTATTATCGCTCACGTTGACCACGGGAAAACAACGCTAGTAGACGAATTATTGAAGCAATCACATACTTTGGACGATCGAAAAGAGTTGCAAGAACGCGCAATGGACTCCAACGATCTTGAAAAAGAACGCGGAATTACCATTCTTGCTAAGAATACAGCTGTTGCTTACAACGGTGTTCGTATCAATATCATGGACACTCCAGGACACGCGGACTTCGGTGGAGAAGTTGAGCGGATCATGAAAATGGTGGACGGGGTTGTTCTGGTTGTTGATGCTTATGAAGGAACTATGCCACAAACTCGTTTTGTGTTGAAAAAAGCACTCGAGCAAGATTTGGTGCCGATTGTTGTCGTTAATAAAATTGACAAACCGTCTGCACGCCCTGCAGAAGTGGTGGATGAAGTCTTGGAACTTTTCATTGAGCTGGGTGCAGATGATGACCAATTGGATTTTCCAGTTGTGTATGCTTCTGCTATCAATGGAACGTCTTCCATGTCAGATGATCCTGCTGATCAAGAGCACACTATGGCACCGCTTTTTGATACCATTATTGATCATATTCCAGCACCAGTGGATAACTCAGACGAGCCACTTCAATTCCAAGTTTCTCTTTTAGACTACAATGACTTTGTAGGTCGTATTGGGATTGGTCGCGTTTTCCGCGGGACTGTGAAAGTTGGAGACCAAGTGACACTTTCTAAACTAGACGGTACAACGAAAAACTTCCGTGTCACCAAGCTATTTGGTTTCTTTGGACTAGAACGTCGTGAAATTGACGAAGCCAAAGCAGGTGATTTGATTGCTGTGTCTGGTATGGAAGATATCTTCGTTGGTGAAACGATTACTCCGACAGATGTAGTAGAACCATTGCCAATTCTTCATATTGACGAACCAACGCTGCAAATGACTTTCTTGGTAAACAATTCACCATTTGCCGGTCGTGAAGGGAAATGGGTAACGTCTCGTAAGGTTGAGGAACGCCTGCAAGCGGAATTGCAAACGGATGTCTCACTTCGTGTGGATCCGACTGATTCACCAGATAAATGGATTGTGTCAGGTCGTGGAGAATTGCACTTATCAATCTTAATTGAAACCATGCGCCGTGAAGGCTATGAGTTACAAGTATCGCGCCCAGAAGTTATCGTCAAAGAAATTGACGGTGTGCAATGTGAGCCATTTGAACGTGTGCAAATTGACACCCCAGAAGAATACCAAGGTTCGGTTATCCAAAGTCTTTCTGAGCGCAAGGGTGAAATGTTAGACATGGTGGCTACCGGAAATGGACAAACACGTTTAATTTTCCTTGTGCCTGCACGTGGCTTGATTGGATATTCAACTGAATTCCTATCTATGACGCGTGGTTATGGGATTATGAACCACACTTTTGACCAATATCTACCATTGATTCCAGGTGAGATTGGGGGACGCCGTCGTGGAGCTCTTGTTTCAATTGATACAGGAAAAGCAACGACTTACTCTATCATGTCTATTGAAGAACGTGGAACTATTTTTGTCAATCCAGGTACAGAAGTCTATGAAGGAATGATTATTGGTGAAAATTCACGCGAAAATGACTTGACGGTTAATATTACGAAAGCAAAACAAATGACCAATGTTCGGTCTGCCACGAAAGACCAAACAGCAGTTATTAAAACACCTCGTATCTTGACATTGGAAGAATCTCTTGAATTCTTGAATGATGATGAGTATATGGAAGTCACACCAGAATCTATCCGTTTGCGGAAACAAATTCTTGATAAAAATCAACGTGCTAAAGCTGCTAAAAAGAAAAAATCAGCTGAATAATGAAAGAATGATTTGCTTTGCTGCTAATATATGAAAGAAGTGGATAGGCTAGAAAGGAGCAGAAATGTTTTATTTGATCTTTGGAATTCTCATTCTATTATTTTACATTTTTGCTGCTCCGCAAAGCATTAAAGGGACTTTAAATGTAGTAGTTTTAGTGATTGCTCTAGTCGCTTTTATCATTTTATTAGGATTGGCAGTATTTCAGATTTTTCAATTACCGTCTGAATTTTTCGTAGGAATTGCAATGATTGGCGTAGCTTATTTTTCTCTACGTGATATTTCAAAATTGTCACAAAAAAATAGAAAAGTATCGTTTCGCTCAAAACTTCGTAACAGACAAGAATAAAAAGCCGTAAAGGCTTTTTTATTTTCTGAAAAAAAGGTAAAATAGATACAGAAGAATTAAAAAGAGGCATGTTATGAAGTACATTACAAATTTTGCAAATAAGAAAGTTTTAGTTTTAGGCTTGGCCAAGTCTGGTGAATCCGCTGCTCGTTTATTAGATAAGTTGGGAGCGATTGTCACAGTGAATGACGGAAAGCCATTTGAGGAAAATCCTGCTGCTCAGTCTCTTCTTGAAGAAGGCATCAAAGTAGTAACAGGTGGTCATCCTTTGGAACTCTTGGATGAAGACTTTGAACTAATGGTCAAAAATCCTGGTATTCGTTACGACAACCCTATGGTCAAGAAAGCATTGGAAAAGGAAATCCCAGTCATCACTGAAGTTGAGTTGGCTTATTTGATTTCAGATGCTCCAATTATTGGGATTACGGGCTCTAATGGAAAGACAACAACGACAACAATGATTGCGGAAGTCTTGACTGCAGGTGGTCAAAGTGGTCTACTTTCTGGAAATATTGGTTTTCCAGCCAGTCAAGTTGCAACAACTGCAACCAAAAATGATACTCTAGTCATGGAGTTGTCTTCTTTCCAACTCATGGGTATTGAAACCTTTCACCCAGAGATTGCAGTGATTACCAACTTGATGCCAACTCATATTGATTATCATGGCTCTTTTGAAAATTATGTGGCGGCTAAATGGAACATTCAAAAAAATATGAGCAAATCTGACTTCCTCGTATTGAATTTCAACCAAACATTAGCGAAAGAGCTGGCTGCAAAGACGCAAGCGACCGTTGTACCATTTTCAACGACAGAAAAGGTAGATGGCGCTTACTTAGAGGGAAACATGTTGACCTTCCGTGGAGAGCCTGTTATGGCAGCAGATGAGCTTGGCGTTCCGGGAAGTCATAATGTTGAAAATGCCCTCGCAACTATTGCAGTTGCGAAACTGCGTGGCATTGAAAATCAAGTCATCAAAGAAACTTTGGCAGGTTTTGGCGGTGTTAAACATCGTCTCCAATATGTCGGTGAAATCAACCATGTTAAATTTTATAACGATAGCAAATCCACAAATATTCTTGCAACGCAAAAGGCTTTATCTGGTTTTGACAATAGTAAGGTCATCTTGATTGCTGGTGGACTGGACCGTGGCAATGAATTTGACGAATTGGTGCCAGATATTCAAGAATTGAAGAAAATGGTTATTCTTGGAGAATCTGCAGCACGTGTCAAGAGAGCAGCAGATAAAGCAGGTGTTAGCTATATGGATGCTGCTGATGTGAAAGATGCAACGCAAAAAGCTTTTGCTGAAGCACAAGCAGGTGACATTGTTCTTCTCAGCCCGGCTAATGCTAGCTGGGATATGTATCCAAATTTTGAAGTTCGTGGCGATGAATTTATTGCAACATTTGAAGAATTAAAGGGTTAAGATGAAAAAGATTATATTTACAGGTGGAGGGACGGTTGGTCATGTGACTCTAAACCTTTTGCTCATTCCAAAATTCCTAGAAGCAGGATGGCAAGTCCACTATATTGGTGATAAGCATGGGATTGAATACCAAGAAATCCAGAAGTCGGGGTTGGACATCGCTTTTCATTCTATAGCGACAGGGAAATTACGACGTTACTTTTCTTGGCAAAATATGTTAGATGTATTCAAAGTGGCTTGGGGCATTTTGCAATCTTTAGGAATTATGGTAAAGGTTCGTCCGCAAGCTCTCTTTTCTAAGGGTGGTTTTGTATCGGTTCCTCCTGTTATTGCAGCTCGCTTAGCTGGGATTCCAGTTTATGTACATGAATCAGACCTCTCTATTGGTCTAGCAAATAAAATTGCTTACAAATGTGCGATAAAAATGTATTCTACTTTTGAACAAGCCCATGCGTTGACAAAAATTGAGCATGTGGGAGCTGTGACAAAAGTAGGAGAAAAAACAACTGCTCCAAATGAGCAGATTCAAGCGATTCGGCAGCATTTTGATGAAAACCTTCCGACACTTCTGTTTGTTGGTGGATCAGCGGGAGCAAAGGTTTTTAATGATTTTGTAACGGCAAATAAAGCAGAGCTAACTCAGCATTACAATATTATCAATTTATCAGGCGATGCTAGTTTAGATGAATTATCAAATCATCTGTACCGAATTGCCTATGTGACTGACCTTTATCAACCCTTGATGGATTTGGCGGATGTCGTTGTTACACGTGGCGGCTCTAATACTATTTTTGAATTGTTGGCTATGGCAAAACTCCATGTAATTGTTCCTTTGGGACGCGAAGCAAGTCGCGGCGATCAGATTGAAAATGCGGATTATTTTGTAAAAAAAGGCTATGCTAAAAAATTAGACGAGCCTCAACTGAATTTAGAAAATCTTCAAAAAATGATTGCAGAGTTGCTTGAACAGAAAGCATTTTATGAAGAAAACATGAAACAGTCCCACGAAATAAAATCGTTAGATGAATTTTATAACCTTTTAAAAAATGACATAGATAAAGGAAGAAAATGACAAAAAAGAAGCAAGAGGATCAGAAAGAGCAAGAAACAGAAAAACTTTCTGAGTGGCAAAAAAGAAACAAGGAATACCTTGAAAAAAAGGCTCAAGAAGAAGCTGAAAAAGAGAAAGAACTAGCAGATCAAAAAAAGCAGCATTTGCCAAATTCTGAAAAAGAGAAAGTCGAAAAGAATGATGAAAGTGCAGAAGAAGTGACAGCGGATACTCAAGAGAACGAGTCGGAGGAGGCAGAAAAGCCTACCGAGACAGAAACTTTTGAGGAAGAACAAGATGAACCTCTTGATAAAGCAGCCTTGCGAAAAAAGAAGAAAGCAGAACGCAAACAAGCTAAGCGGGAAGCAAAAGAGACAAGAGAAAAAATCGCTCCTCGCCATATCTACCGTGCTTTGCCAATATTGATTCTAAGTTCTATTTTGTTAATTTTAGCTGTTTATTTTATAAGCCCCTATTCAAAATTAAAGAATATAGAAGTAACGGGCAATAAACAGCTTTCAAAAACAGAGGTGCTGGATGCTTCTAGTATTCAAAAAGAGGATTACACCTTGACGACATATTTAAGTCAAAAGGCACATGCTAGAAATATTAAATTGTCAAGTCTATGGGTGAAAAAAGCAGAGATAAGTTACCAATTTCCAATTACATTTAAAATAAAAGTAACAGAATACACGGTTGTTGCTTATGATTATTCTGGGGAGCAGTATTTCCCAGTATTATCTAGTGGAGAAGAAATTGCTACTCCAGTTAAAAAATCACAGTTGCCAAAAAGTTATATAACACTTGATTTTTCAGATAAAGCAATGCTTAAGAAATTTGTGCAACAATTATCAGGTATTTCTAATACAATCAAATCAGAAATTCAAACGGTTCAGCATACACCGAGTAAAGCGACTGAGGATTTGCTGACAATCACTATGACAGATGGAAATAAAATCTTAGTTCCTTTGTCAGAAGTAGCTAAAAAACTACCTTATTATGAAAAAATTAAACCACAATTGACGGAAACAAGCGTTGTGGATATGGAAGCAGGAATATTTAGTTATAGAAATAGCTAAAATAATGCAGAAAATCTACCCAATTTTTATTTTTTTATGTTATAATATGCTTTGAATAACTATACTTTTGTGATAGTTAAATTGATAAGTGAGAAACTTGGTAGATAGAGAGGAATGGTCTAATGGCTAGAGATGGCTTTTTTACAGGATTAGATATCGGAACAAGCTCCATTAAGGTCTTGGTAGCAGAACACGTAAACAATGAATTAAATGTAATCGGAGTTAGTAATGCAAAAAGTGCTGGCGTAAAAGATGGTATCATTGTAGATATCGAAGCAGCAGCAAGTGCTATAAAATCAGCAATTTCACAAGCAGAAGAAAAAGCAGGAATTTCCATTAAGTTGGTGAACGTTGGTTTGCCTGCTAACCTGTTGCAGATTGAAGCAACGCAAGGTATGATTCCTGTAACAAGCGAAACAAAAGAAATCACAGATGCAGATGTTGAAAATGTTGTGAGATCTGCTTTGACAAAAAGTATGACTCCAGACCGCGAAGTTATTACTTTTATTCCTGAAGAGTTTATTGTAGATGGCTTCCAAGGAATTCGTGATCCTCGTGGAATGATGGGCATTCGTTTAGAAATGCGTGGACTTCTCTACACAGGACCACGTACCATTCTTCACAATTTACGAAAAACAGTTGAGCGTGCAGGAGTTCAAGTTGAAAATATTATCATCTCTCCGCTTGCTATGACCAAATCTGTTCTAAATGAAGGCGAACGTGAATTTGGTGCAACTGTTATTGATATGGGTGGAGGACAGACAACAGTTGCTTCTGTCCGCAATCAAGAATTGCAATTCACTAATATCTATCAAGAAGGTGGCGAATACGTCACAAAAGACATCTCAAAAGTTTTAAAAACTTCTAAAAAACTTGCCGAAAGTTTGAAGTTTAATTACGGAGAGGCTTATGTACCGGCTGCTAGCAATGAGTCATTCCAAGTGGAAGTGATTGGAGAAGTGGAGCCAGTTGAAGTAACAGAGCGCTATTTAGCAGAAATTATTTCAGCACGTGTTAAGCATATCTTTGAACAAATCAAGCAAGATTTAGAAAGAAGACACTTATTAGAACTTCCAGGTGGACTTGTTATTATTGGTGGTGGTGCAATTTTACCAGGTGTGGTGGAATTGGCGCAAGAAGTTTTCGGTGTTCCTGTTAAACTATATGTACCAAATCAAATCGGTATTCGTAATCCAGCTTTTGCTCATGTCATTAGCTTATCAGAATATGCTGGAAATCTATCTGAAGTGGATGTTTTAGCACAAGCTGCCGTTCACGGTGATGAACTTCTGCGTCATCAACCGGTTGAATTTTCTCGTCCGACTCAACAAACTCAGTCGTTCAATCCGTTGCAGCGCTTTACTCAGCCGCAACAAACAACTGTGACTCCGATTGCTGAACCAGCAGAAGAAGTTGAACGTCCCGAACCACTTCCGACACAATCTCAACAACCAAAAGAAAAATTGACAGATCGTGTTCGAAATCTACTTGGCAATATGTTTGATTAAAGGAGAAGGTAATACATTATGACATTTTCATTTGATACAGCTGCGGCACAGGGAGCAGTAATTAAAGTTATTGGTATCGGTGGTGGTGGTGGTAATGCCATTAACCGCATGATTGATGAAGGAGTATCAGGCGTTGAATTTATCGCTGCCAATACAGATGTGCAAGCTCTGAGTGGCTCAAAAGCAGAAACAGTTATTCAGCTTGGACCAAAGTTGACGCGCGGTCTAGGTGCTGGAGGACAGCCTGAAATCGGTCGTAAAGCGGCTGAAGAAAGCGAAGAAGTGTTGACGGAAGCTCTTACGGGAGCTGATATGGTCTTTATTACTGCTGGTATGGGCGGTGGCTCTGGTACAGGTGCTGCACCAGTTATTGCTCGTATTGCAAAAGGTCTTGGTGCCTTAACTGTTGCAGTTGTTACTCGTCCGTTTGGCTTTGAAGGAAGTAAGCGTGGTAACTTTGCGATTGAAGGAATCAATGAACTTCGTGAGCATGTAGATACACTTCTTATCATTTCAAACAATAATTTACTTGAAATTGTTGATAAGAAAACTCCTCTTCTTGAAGCTTTGAGCGAAGCAGACAATGTCCTTCGTCAAGGTGTACAAGGAATCACAGACTTGATTACAAGCCCCGGACTTATTAACCTTGACTTTGCCGATGTAAAAACCGTTATGGAAAATAAAGGTGATGCTCTTATGGGAATCGGTATTGGTAGTGGCGAAGAACGTGTTATTGAAGCTGCACGTAAGGCTATCTATTCACCACTTCTTGAAACAACGATTGATGGAGCTGAAGATGTCATTATCAACGTTACAGGTGGTCTTGATATGACCTTGATTGAAGCAGAAGAAGCATCAGAAATCGTCAATCAAGCAGCAGGTCATGGTGTTAATATTTGGTTAGGTACTTCTATTGACGACAGCATGAAAGATGAAATTCGTGTGACAGTTGTTGCAACGGGTGTTCGTCAAGAAAAAATTGATCGAGTAAGTGGTGTTCGTCCAGTTGCTCAACAAAATTCTTATGCAGCTGGAACTCGTGAAAATCGTAATTCTAGAGGAAGCCAAGGTTATGACCGTAACTTTGATTTGACTGAAAGTCTTGAAATTCCAAAGCCAAGTCGTCAACGGACAGAATCGCCACAGGCTTCAGCATTTGGTGATTGGGATTTGCGTCGTGAAAATATTGTTCGCTCAACAGATGCGAGTGCTGCACCAGCTGTAGAGCGTTATGAAGACACTAGTTCTGATGACGATGAATTAGAAACACCACCTTTCTTTAAAAACCGTTAAAATGGATTTAGAAAAGAATACATATCAAGTTTTGGAAAATGTAGCGCAAGCTACTCAAAAAGCTAATCGCTCAAAAAATTCAGTAGAAGTAATAGCTGTCACCAAATATGTTGACAGCTCTACTGCTAAAGAGCTGGTTAAAGCAGGAATTCATCATATCGGTGAAAATCGAGTTGATAAATTTCTAGAGAAATATCAGGCTCTGAAAGATGAACGTGTAACTTGGCACTTAATTGGTACACTTCAAAGGCGGAAAGTGAAAGACGTCATCAATTATGTTGATTATTTCCATGCCTTAGATTCCGTAAAATTAGCTCAAGAAATCAATAAAAGAGCTGAACATATCATTAAATGCCTTTTACAAGTAAATATTTCCAAAGAAGCCAGTAAACATGGTTTTGCTATAGAGGAAATTGATACTATTTTACCTGAGCTAGAAAAACTTGAAAACATCCAGATTGTAGGTTTGATGACAATGGCACCGATTGAAGCAGATGAAGCGGAATTAAATGTCATTTTCCAACAAGCCTATCAATTACAGCAAAGATTACAACGTAAACAGTTACCTAATATGCCTTTTACTGATTTAAGTATGGGAATGAGCCGTGATTATGCAATAGCTATTGCAAATGGTTCGACTTTTGTCAGAATTGGTACCGCATTTTTTAAATAGGAAAGTATTATGTCTCTTAAAGATAGATTTGATAAATTCATTGATTATTTTACGGAAGATGGTGAAGATGCTGGCGTTCAAACGCCTGAGCTACCACCACGTGCGAGTAGTCAATCTGTAACACCTACTAAAGAAAGAACAGTACATACAGTGAGTAGTTCTGCACAATCTTCTACAAGGTCAGGAGCAAATGAGAATATCACTCGTCTTCATGCGCGCCAGCAAGAATTGGCACAACACCGCACGATTTCAGATGACAAAGTGACCATCAATGTTCGTTACCCAAAAAAATATGAAGAAACAACTGAAATTGTTGATTTGTTAATTGTTAATGAAAGTATTTTGATTGATTTTCAATATATGACAGAAGTGCAAGCTCGTCGTTGTTTGGACTATTTGGATGGTGCGCGTTATGTGCTTGCTGGGAACATAAAAAAAGTTGCGAGTACAATGTACCTTTTAACACCAATCAATGTTATTGTAAATGTTGAGGATTTAAAATTACCTGATGATTTGCAAAGTGGCGAATTTGATTTTGATATGAAACGTAGATAAAAACATGGTTTGGATTGTAAATATACTTTATAATTTGGTAAGAGTGTATTCATTTATTTTAGTGGTGTATGCTCTCTTATCTTGGTTTCCGGGTGCCTATCAAACATCACTTGGTCAGTTGATTCTGCGGATAGTAGAGCCTGTTTTAAAACCATTTCAACGTTTCAACCTACAATTTGCTGGGATTGATTGGACGGTTCTTGTTGTTATCTTTCTTCTGAATTTTGTTTCTGGCATCATTTTGAATGCCCTTTTGCTTTTAGCTTAAATTCATGAAGAATAGCAAACATTTATATCAACATTTTGCAGAAGAAGATCGTGAATTTGTTGATAAAGGTTTAGAACAGATGCAGCGAGTTGAAGATTCTTATTCTTTTGAAGTGACTTCGTTTGTAAATCCACATCAAGTTGAAGTTTTGCGAAATCTTGGGAATCATTTGCAATTGCAAATATTTTCAAGTTCGGATTATTATACGAGTGAATTTGCTAAAGTCATTATTGCTCCTCTCTACTATGAGTTGCAATTAAGTGATTTTGAAATGGAGTTGTTAGAAATTAGCTATGCGAATAAATTTCACCACTTAACCCATTCGCAAATAATGGGAACGTTATTGAATCAATTAGGGATTGAACGTAAAGTTTTTGGTGATATTCTTGTAGCTTCAGGTAGAGCACAAATTATGGTAGATAAGAAATTTACTCAATTTTTCATCGATCATATCTCAAGGATAGCAAAGATACCTGTAAAATTAAAGCAAGTAGATTTTTCACAACAAATTATCGCTCAAACTGATTCAAAACTAAGAGATGTGCTTGTCTCTAGTATGCGTTTGGATAAAGTGGTAGCTGCCTCATTTCATTTGTCACGAAGCATTGCCGCTCGGCTGATAGCAACAAAGCAAGTTAAGGTAAACTATTCCATGCTGGATAATCCCAGTCATCATTTGTTATTGAATGACTTAATTAGTGTACGAGGATATGGGAGAGTAAAAGTTTTAAGAGAAAATGGCTTTTCAAAAAATGGGAAATATAAGTTAACTGTTGAATTATTGTCTAGTAAGTAAGGAGAAAATATGGCTATTACATCGTTAGAAATTAAAGATAAAGCTTTTGCTCACAAATTTAGAGGATATGATGTTGATGAAGTAGATGAATTTCTTGATATCATTGTCCAAGATTACGAAGATTTAGTTCGTGTCAATCATGAGCAAGAGTCAAAAATTAAAAATCTGGAAGAACGTTTGACCTATTTTGACGAGATGAAGGATTCCCTTAGCCAATCTGTATTGATTGCACAAGATACGGCAGAACGTGTAAAACAAGCGGCAAATGACCGTTCTGAAAACATTGTTCATAAGGCTGAGCAAGAAGCCCAACATTTGTTGGATGAGGCAAAATACAAGGCTAATGAAATTCTTCGTCAAGCAACAGACAATGCTAAGAAAGTGGCTGTTGAAACAGAAGAGTTGAAAAATAAAACGCGTGTTTTCCACCAACGTTTAAAATCAACCATTGAAAGTCAATTAAGCATTGTGAATTCTTCAGAATGGGAAGATATTCTTCGCCCAACAGCTACTTACTTGCAGACTAGTGATGAAGCCTTTAAAGAAGTTGTTCAGTCTGCTTTGGGTGAAGTCGTAACGACTCCAGAAGAAGATGAAGTGGATGTGACGCGTCAGTTCTCTCCAGAGGAAATGGAAGAATTACAAAGACGCATTGAAGAAGCAAATCGTGAATTAGCCGAAACACAAGCGTTTGAAACATTAGATGAGTCTGTCTTAGGATTAAATCTGACAAATGCTGAGACTTCAACAGATAACTCAGAAGCTACTTCAACAGAATCTGTAGATATTTTATAAGAGAATGTAAAAACAAGATGCTAACAAAATATTCGCAGCGAGCAGGTGACGGTGAGAGACCTGTAATTCCTTTTGTTAGGATTATCATTTTGCAAACTTAAATCTGAAAACAGTAAGATTTAACGCTTAACTCACGTTACGAGTAAGAGGGATAGGAATCTCATTCTTATCTAAATGAAGGTGGTACCACGAATTTTCGTCCTTTTGATGAATTTGTGGTTTTTTTAGTTGTTACTAATATGAAAAAGGAGAACTTATGAAATTAAAAGAAACTCTTAATCTTGGAAAAACAGCTTTTCCAATGCGTGCTGGTTTGCCGAATAAAGAACCTCTTTGGCAAAAAGAATGGGAAGATGCAAAATTGTATCAACGCCGTCAAGAATTGAATGAAGGAAAACCGCACTTCACACTTCACGACGGGCCTCCGTATGCTAATGGAAATATTCACGTTGGTCATGCCATGAATAAGATTTCAAAAGATATTATTGTGCGTTCAAAATCGATGTCTGGCTACTATGCACCTTACATTCCAGGTTGGGATACTCATGGTCTTCCAATTGAGCAAGTCCTAGCGAAGCAAGGTGTGAAACGCAAAGAAATGGATTTGGCAGAGTATTTAAAACTTTGTCGCGATTATGCACTGAGTCAAGTAGACAAGCAACGGGAAGATTTCAAACGCTTAGGTGTTTCTGGTGATTGGGAGCATCCGTATGTGACGTTGACTCCGGATTATGAAGCTGCTCAAATTCGCGTATTTGGAGAAATGGCGAAAAAAGGCTATATCTACCGAGGTGCGAAGCCGGTTTATTGGTCATGGTCATCTGAATCAGCTCTTGCAGAGGCAGAAATTGAGTATCATGATTTGGTTTCAACCTCTCTTTACTATGCAAATAAGGTAAAAGACGGCAAAAATGTGCTAGATACAGATACTTATATTGTAGTTTGGACGACAACACCATTTACTATTACGGCTTCTCGCGGTTTGACAGTAGGTGCTGACTTTGATTATGTTGTGGTAAAACCAGCTGGGGAAAGCCGTAAATTTGTTGTTGCTGCTGACTTGCTCAATAGCTTGTCTGAAAAATTTGGCTGGGAAGATGTGGAGGTCTTGGCAACTCATCGCGGTGCTGAACTGAACCATATCGTGACAGAGCACCCGTGGGATGAGAAAGTAGATGAACTGGTGATTCTTGGTGACCACGTTACACTAGATTCAGGTACAGGGATTGTCCATACAGCTCCTGGTTTTGGTGAGGACGACTACAATGTTGGAGTTGCAAATGGCTTAGAAGTAGCCGTTACAGTCAATGAACGTGGTATCATGATGGAAAATGCTGGCCCAGATTTTGCAGGGCAATTTTATGACAAGGTAGTTCCTACAGTAATTGAAAAGTTAGGTCAACTTCTCCTTGCGCAAGAAGAAATTTCTCACTCCTACCCATTTGACTGGCGGACGAAAAAGCCAATTATTTGGCGTGCGGTACCGCAATGGTTTGCTTCAGTTTCAAAATTCCGTCAGGAAATTCTTGATGAGATTGAAAAAGTGAAGTTCCACTCTGAATGGGGTAAAGTTCGTCTTTACAATATGATCCGTGACCGTGGAGATTGGGTCATTTCGCGTCAGCGGGCTTGGGGAGTGCCACTTCCAATCTTCTATGCGGAGGACGGCACACCAATTATGACAGAGCAAACAATTGAGCATGTGGCTGAGCTCTTTGCGGAACATGGCTCTATCATTTGGTGGCAACGAGAAGCGAAAGATTTGCTTCCAGAAGGATTTACTCATCCAGGGTCACCAAATGGTACATTCACTAAAGAAACGGACATCATGGACGTGTGGTTTGATTCTGGTTCTTCTTGGAATGGTGTGGTGGTCAATCGTCCTGAATTGACTTATCCTGCTGACCTTTATCTTGAAGGGTCAGACCAGTATCGTGGTTGGTTCAACTCATCGCTTATCACATCGGTTGCCAACCATGGTGTAGCTCCTTATAAACAAATTCTTTCACAAGGGTTTGCTTTGGACGGTAAAGGCGAGAAAATGTCGAAGTCTCTCGGCAACACGATTGCTCCAAGTGATGTTGAAAAACAATTTGGTGCGGAAATCTTGCGGCTTTGGGTGACGAGTGTGGATTCTAGCAACGATGTGCGTATCTCTATGGATATTCTTGGTCAAGTGTCTGAAACCTACCGAAAAATCCGTAACACCTTGCGCTTCTTGATTGCCAATACCTCTGATTTTAATCCAAAAGAAGACGCTGTTGCTTATGATGACCTTCGCTCTGTTGATAAGTATATGACCGTTCGATTTAATCAACTTGTCAAGACGATTCGTGAGGCTTATGCCAACTTTGAATTTTTAGATATTTACAAAGCGATTGTAAACTTCGTGACAGTTGATTTATCAGCTTTCTATCTTGATTTTGCAAAAGATGTTGTCTATATTGAAGCAGCTAAATCATTGGAACGCCGTCAAATG
Organism: Streptococcus sp. HF-100; assembly: GCF_015594635.1. Classification (NCBI taxonomy): domain Bacteria; kingdom Bacillati; phylum Bacillota; class Bacilli; order Lactobacillales; family Streptococcaceae; genus Streptococcus; species Streptococcus sp. HF-100. The sequence continues at coordinate 56,860 of NZ_JADNQV010000006.1, read as the reverse complement.
CAGACCGTCTTTTATGATATTTTAGTAAAAATTACAAAATTGTTGACCCCAATTCTTCCACATACAGCAGAAGAAATCTGGTCTTACTTAGAACATGAGCCAGAAGAATTTGTTCAATTAGCGGAATTGCCAGATGCGTTGACTTTCCCTAATGAGGAAGAACTGTTAGATACTTGGACAGCCTTTATGAACTTCCGTAGTCAAGCGCAAAAAGCTTTGGAAGAAGCACGTAACAAAAAAGTGATTGGAAAATCCTTGGAAGCTCACTTGACTGTTTATCCAAATGAAGTCGTGAGAATGCTACTTGAAGCGGTTAATAGCGACGTTGCGCAACTTCTCATTGTCTCTAAATTAACAATCGCAGACGGGGAAGCTCCTGAAAGTGCTATTGCTTTCGAGGATGTAGTTTTTACAGTTGAGCATGCAGAAGGACAAGTTTGTGAACGTTGCCGTCGGGTAGATGAAACAGTCAAAGAACGTAGCTATCATGCAATTGTTTGTGACCACTGTGCAGAAATCGTTGAAGAACATTTTGCGCAAGCAGTTACAGAAGGATTTGAAACAAAATAATCAAAAGGGAGTGGGACAAAAATCGGTAATTTCGGAGAAATTTGATTTTGTCGTCCCACCCACTCAACCACTGCGGCTTGCAAGAAACTCATAAAAATCTGACGAGGTTAAGGACTTTTGTCCCAGCCTCGTCATTTTTTAATTCCAAAGTTGCAAATGCAACTAATGTATGTTATGCTGATTTTATTGAGAATTTTCTATTTTATTGAGAATGGCTTCTAGTTGAAAGAGCTCGGAAGATGTCAGATTTTTCATAACAGACTGAATATAGATTGTTTCAAATCCAATCAATCGGTCGTAGATTTGCAAAGCCTTCGTCGTAGGGAAAAGCTCTTTAAATTTCTTATTTTTAGAGTTGACTTTCTTTGTGATAAATCCTTTGTCCTCTAGTTTTCTAAGGGAGCGACTAAGTGTTGTTTTATCAATTTTTACCATATGAGAAAGTTGAGATTGATTCAGTCCTTCATGCTCAACAATGCGGATAAGGATAAGAAAGAGATTATTATCTAGGTTGTATTGGCTGGCTTCATGATTCATATTCATCATGGCTTGGCGAGAAATTATGCCCATTTGACGAAAGAGATGACGATAGTCCATAAAAGGCTCCTCTTATAGTTGCATTTACAATTATTATATAATAAAGAAGAAGGGAAAACAAGTATGTGGTATAAAAAAGGCATTTGAGGAATTAACCACCTTGGAATTTTATAAATGCTTGAAATTACGTTTGGAAACATTTGTCGTAGAGCAAAATAGTGTTTATAATGATTTGGACGAGCACGATTTAGAAGCGATCCATATTTTTCATGAAAATGAAGCCGGCGAGGTAGACGCTTATGCGAGAGTATTTGAAACGGGTACTACTATTCATTTTGGACGTGTCGTAACAGCGGCTTCTACTCGCGGTTAAGGGCTTGGTCGTAAGTTGGTCCAAGCTATTATGGAGACTTGTGCTGAAAAATGGCCTGAAAAAGAGATTCACATAGAGGCGCAAGAGCAGGTGGTGGGCTTGTATGAGAAATTTGGATTTGAAGCTGTTAGTGAACCCTTCATCTTAGAATCACGAGTACATGTGAAAATGGTTTACAAACGAAAATAAATGGAAAAATAAGTTTTGATAGTGGGAAACGAAAGAGTCTGTTCCTAAAATAATTTAAGCCATTTTAAGAAAAGCACTCTATTTTAGTGGAAAATATGATAGAATAGCTGATAGGAGGAACAGTATGTTTCATAAAAGTAAGTTATTTTTTTGGACAACAGAAGTCTTACTACTAACCATTATCTTTTTTATCTGGCGGCAAATGGACGGCCTGATCTCCCCTTTTGTGAGCGTTTTAAATACGGTTTTAATTCCTTTTCTAATTGCGGGATTTTTGTACTATGTGACGAATCCTTTAGTGAAATTCCTGGAGAAAGAGCTGAAAATTAAGAGGATTTTTGGAATTTTGATTACCTTGGTTCTCTTGTTTGGGATTATTGCTCTGGGCATTATTTATCTGCTACCTATTTTGATTACGCAGTTGACAAGTTTGATTTCTTCTAGTCAAAATGTTTATGGAGAATTGCAAAATTGGATCAACCAGTTATCGCAGCACTCCCTCTTTAAAAATCTGAATATCCAGTCTATTATTAAGCAGTTAAATTTGTCTTATGTGGATATTTTGCAAAATATTTTAAATAGTGTCACCAATAGTCTGGGGAGTGTCGTTTCGGCAGTAGTGAATACATTTTTGATTCTCATCATGACACCGATCTTTTTGGTCTATTTCTTGATTGACGGGGATAAATTACTGCCCATGTTGGAAAGAACTGTTTTGAAGCGGGATAAGCTCAACATCACGAAATTATTGACCAATCTTAATGCAACGATTGCTCGGTATATTAGTGGGATTTCGATTGATGCGTTTATTATTGGAACGTTGGCTTTCATTGGCTATAGTGTTATTGGTCTGAAATATGCTTTGATATTTGCTATTTTTTCTATGATTGCTAATCTTATTCCTTATGTGGGTCCAAGCATTGGGTTGATTCCGATGATTATCACTTATCTGATTGCTGATCCGAAAAAAATGGTGATTGCAGTTATATATATGTTGATTGTGCAGCAAATTGACGGAAATATTCTCTATCCACGGATTGTAGGTGGCGTGATGAAGGTGCATCCAATTACCATTATGGTTCTCTTGCTTTTGTCAAGTAATATTTATGGGATTGTTGGGATGATTGTAGCGATTCCGATTTATTCTATTTTGAAAGAAATTGCAAAATTCCTAGCGAATTTATATGATAATCATCGAGCTGCACAGGAGCAAAAGAAAAATGAGGAGTACGGAATTATTAATAAATAAGAGCAGGACGCTGAATAATTTCAAAGTCTGAAAGATGAATAGACATTCAGAAGGACTATGTCTTAATGTTTTAGAATGATGAATATAGGGAAGTGGAAGCAAACTAAATGCAACAAAAATTTAGTTTGGAATTCCACTCCTTTTTTTCTAATACGTTTTATTAAAACCATAAGTGTATTTTTATGCTAAAATAGAACTAATAAGATAGAGGAGGTACACTTATGGTAACACGTCGTAAATATTCTCCGCAGGAAATAAGAAAAGATTCTTCTTATTTTTCTCCCTTGAAGGCGATAATTGAAACAGCTTTTTATGAAAATCAGGTTGTTGCAATAAAAACAGTGGAAGAAGCCTATCAATTGGCTTCCGCAGCTGCTGGAACAGTTGTCCTAGATATGCCTGTCATTCATACAAAGGAATTGGGCTTGCCTTCTTATGCTCGCGTTTTATTAACGAATTCTGGAGCAGTCGTTGGTCGAACGGCTAAAGCTCGACGGATTTTTGGTAGGGACAGTGAGGAAGATGAGAAGTTGCTTTCGATAGTACGCAGTGCAATTTATCAGGCTCATCATCGAAAATTTTATAAGGCAGATGCAGTTGTAGGACTTGATGAAGCCTTCATGGCTTGTGCTCATCTTATGGTTCCTGAGGATGAAATTAACAACCTGTATTCGTGGCTTTTAAATTTCCAAATTTTGGATGAAGAGTTTAAAAATCGTTTGAGAGTTTCTAAAAAGTACGATGAAAATGATATATTTGTCTTTTTTGACCCCAAATGGAAGCATCCAGATTATCCTGAAGGGTTGGTTTATTTTGATACTCAGCACAATTGTGTCATTATTTTGGGCTTAAATTACTTTGGTGAGTTAAAAAAAGCAACCTTAACCTTAGCTTGGGCAACAGCTGCCAGAAATGGTTATGTGGCGTGTCATGGCGGCTTGAAAATTTTTAAACAAGAAGCGGATAAACAAGATTATGTAGCTTCTTTCTTTGGTTTATCTGGCTCAGGAAAATCCACGCTGACACATGCAAAACATAATGGAAAATATGATATTAAGGTTTTGCATGATGACGCCTTTATTATTTCTGTCAAAGATGGCTCTTCCATTGCTTTGGAACCGTCCTATTTTGATAAAACAAATGACTATTCCATTGGGCATAGGGAGCAGGACTTTTTTGTAACAGTTCAGAATTGTGGTGTGACACTGGATGACAATGGATTAAAAAAATTAGTGACAGAGGACATTCGAAATGGAAATGGTCGGACAGTCAAGTCTCGCTTTGCAACACCAAATCGGGTCGATCGAATTGATGAGTCGATTCAAGCCATTTTCTGGATTATGAAAGATGATTCTCTCCCACCGTTAGTCAAAATCAACGATCCGCTGATGGCTTCTACGATGGGCTGTACTTTGATGACCAAGCGTTCCAATGCTGAAAATGTGATTGGCAAGCATGATGATTTGGTGATTGAACCTTATGCCAATCCATTTAGAGTGTATCCCTTGGTGGAAGATTATCGGAAATTCCGTAGTCTCTTTGAATCTGGTGTCGACTGCTATATCATCAATACTGGATTTTATATGGGCAGGGGAATTTCAAAAGAGGTCAGTCTGAGTATTATTGAAAAAATTGTTGATGAAGAAGCAGATTTTAAACCATTTGGACCGTTGGAAGGATTCGAATACATGGAATGTGAAGGCTATCCTATTCCAAATTTTGATGCTCGCTACAAACAATTACTTAGAGAAAGAATGCAAGTACGGCTGAACTTCTTGCTTGCCTTTAATCAAAAATACCCTAAAACGGCACTTCCTGTTGATGCAATTTCACGCTTGGAAACAGTTCTGCAAAATTTAGAAGCCTAAACAATCGATTTTCTTCTTTGCAATCTTCCTTCAAACTTTCTTTTTAACACTCCCTGTGCAAGAAGTCAAAAAGTATGCTATAATTAAGATTACTTATATATGAGGAGAGAACATTCATGGAAGACCCTAGCAGTCAGACCTTGTTACTGCAAGCTTTACTATTACTAGTCTTAACACTTTTAAATGCCTTTTTTTCAGCAGCAGAGATGGCGATGGTATCTTTAAATCGCGCTCGTGTAGAGCAAAAAGCTGAAGAAGGCGATGCAAAATACATTCGTTTGTTAAAAGTCTTGGAAAAACCTAATCACTTTTTATCCACCATTCAAGTTGGAATTACTTTGATTACAATTTTGTCAGGAGCTAGTTTGGCTAATACACTCGGTCGGGAAATTGCTTCTTGGATGGGAAATTCTGAGACCGCAAGAGCTATTGCAAGCTTCTTATCTGTTGCTATTTTGACTTATATTTCGATTGTTTTTGGTGAATTGTATCCAAAGAGAATCGCTCTGAACCTCAAAGATTCCCTAGCGGTTCGTACAGCGCCAGTTATCATCTTTTTGGGAAAAATTGTCAGTCCCTTTGTTTGGCTTTTATCAGCCTCTACCAATCTGCTCAGTCGAATCACTCCCATGACTTTTGATGATGCAGATGAGAAAATGACACGTGATGAGATTGAGTATATGCTGACCAATAGTGAAGAAACATTGGATGCAGATGAAATTGAAATGCTGCAGGGGATTTTTTCACTAGATGAGATGGTGGCGCGTGAGGTAATGGTGCCGCGTACCGATGCGTTTATGGTGGACATCAATGATGATACCAAGGAAATTATCGAAAGTATTTTGAGGCAGAATTTCTCACGAATCCCAGTCTATGATGATGACAAGGATAATGTTATTGGACTTATTCACACCAAACGTCTGTTAAATGAGGCGTTTACTAATGGTTTTGATAATATTGTACTACGAAAAATTTTGCAGGAACCGCTCTTTGTGCCAGAAACGATTTTCGTGGATGATTTGCTGACAGAGTTGCGGAATACGCAAAATCAAATGGCGATATTGTTAGATGAATATGGTGGTATGTCTGGTCTGGTAACGTTGGAAGACCTACTGGAAGAAATTGTCGGTGAGATAGATGATGAAACAGATAAGGCTGAAGTAGAGGTGTATCAGGTTTCTGACCATATTTATTTCGTCCTTGGAACCATGAGTTTGAATGACTTTAACGAGTATTTTGAAGTTGAACTGGAAAGTGATGACGTTGATACCATTGCGGGTTATTATTTGACGGGCGTAGGTTCGATACCCGACGTGAAAGAGCGTTTGAGTTATGAAGTGGAAAGTCAGGGCAAAAAGCTCATTTTAACCAATGATAAGGTAAAAAATGGACGTGTGACAAAGCTCAAAGTAGAAGTTTCTGAAATAGTAGAAGAAGAGGAAGAAGTTGAGAAATAGTCTCAGCTTCTTTCGTTTTTCAAAAATTGATAAGTTTACTTTACTTTTTATAAATATGTGAATGACATTAAAAATAAAGGAAGCAGATTGATGACAACGACATTCTTCCTTTATTTTTAATATTGAAGAGTGAATTTTGTGAAGGGTCATGATCATTTTTGCCGTTTGGAGAAGTCAACGAAACGGAATTTTTCGAGTTTATGACGACTATCTGTAAACTGAAATTGCTGTCCGTCTGCAAGATAAACTTTGGATTTGACAGAGACGACATGGTGGTCATTTCCAATGTTCATCAATATTTTATCGCGATTAGTGGCTGGATCAATTGTGATTTCTTTTTGGGCGTAAGAAATGTGCAGTCCCAGTTCATCTTCTAAATAAGCATAAATTGAATGCTCTGCAATTTCACGGCTAATAGAAGGGACAAAACTCTTATCAAGGTAATCAATATCCAAGACGGAGGCAATCCCGTCAACGACCCTTTGGCGAATAATCCGCCACATCAGACGGTATTCAGGAAAACCAGTAAGACTGGATAATTTTTTATCAACTGTAATTTTTTCTAACTGTATGACATTGGTTTTAGAATTCATTCCATGTTGCCGGACAAGTTCTTGGTAACTAGTTAGGTTGGAAACGGGAAAGTCAATCTGTTCTTGTTGGATGACTTTAGAGCCTTGACCTCTCATTTTTTGAATGAGACCAGCTTTTTGAAGCAAATCAAGCGATTTACGAATCGTGTCACGGCTGACCTTGTAGGCCTGGACAAGTTCGTGTTCGCTAGGAAGATAATCATTCATCTGATATTTCTCGTTTAGAATATCTTGTTCTAAGAGTTTAAAAATTTGTTCATATTTTTTCATGATATCCTCACTTGTTTTCTTTTTAGCATACAACTAAATAAATTTTACCAAAAAAGAGCCTTTTTTGCTACAAACAACTTGCAGACATCTTTGGCATCGTTTACAATAAATGTATCAATCAATTGTACAATGATGAAAAAAAGAAGGAGAGTGTTAGGTTAAGCCTAGCCAAACAGAAAATGGGAAAATTTGAGAAAGACGCCAAGACGCTATTAGATGCTATCGGTGGCAAGGAGAATGTCTCAGCAGTCAGCTATTGTGCAACTCGGATGCGCTTTGTATTGGCAGATGAAAAGAAGGCAGACGTAAAAGCAATTGAAGCCATTCCAGCTGTAAAGGGAACTTTTACAAATGCAGGGCAGTTTCAAGTCATTATCGGAAATGATGTGCCGATTTTCTACAATGATTTTACAGCTGTTTCAGGGATTGAAGGAGTATCAAAAGAAGCAGCCAAAGCTGCTGCCAAAAGCAATCAGAATCCAGTACAACGTGTCATGACAATGCTGGCGGAAATTTTCACTCCAATTATTCCAGCCATTATCGTTGGGGGGCTGATTCTCGGTTTCCGCAATATTCTGGAAGGTGTACAGATTCAGGCACTCGGTCAAAAAATGGTTGACGGTGTTGCTCAGTTTGCTAAAGACGGTACTCCGATTTACAATACGATTGTGGATGTATCACAGTTCTGGAGCGGAGTAAACTCATTCTTGTGGCTGCCGGGTGAAGCGATTTTCCACTTCTTGCCAGTTGGTATTGTCTGGTCTGTTTCTCGTAAAATGGGAACCAGCCAAATCCTCGGTATCGTTTTGGGAATCTGTCTGGTGTCTCCTCAGTTACTTAACGCTTATGCAGTAGCTGGTACGCCAGTTTCAGAAATTGCTAAAAACTGGGTATGGGATTTTGGTTTCTTCACAGTTAGAAAAATTGGATACCAAGCACAAGTTATTCCAGCTCTGCTTGCAGGATTGTCGCTATCTTATCTTGAAATCTTCTGGCGCAAACGCATTCCAGAAGTTGTGTCCATGATTTTTGTGCCATTCTTATCCTTGATTCCAGCTTTGATTCTAGCGCATACAGTCCTTGGTCCAATTGGTTGGACACTTGGACAATGGCTGTCAACAGCGGTGCTTGCTGGTCTGACTGGTCCTGTTAAATGGCTCTTTGGTGCGATATTTGGTGCCCTCTATGCTCCGTTTGTTATCACTGGTCTGCACCACATGACCAATGCCATTGATACACAGCTGGTTGCAGATACAGGCGGCACGGCGCTATGGCCAATGATTGCCTTGTCCAATATCGCTCAAGGTTCAGCTGTATTTGCTTACTATCTGATGAACCGTCATAATGAACGTGAAGCACAGATTTCTCTGCCAGCAACGATTTCTGCTTATCTAGGTGTTACAGAACCAGCCCTTTTCGGGGTCAACGTGAAGTACGTCTACCCATTTGTGGCAGGGATGATTGGTTCTTCTATCGCAGGTCTCTTATCCGTAACCTTTAACGTAACAGCCAATGCTATCGGAATCGGTGGAATTCCAGGTATCTTATCTATCCAAGCTAAATACATGCTTCCATTCTTCCTTATTATGTTAGTAGCTATTGCAGTACCGATGATTTTGACTTTCTTCTTCCGCAAGACAGGCATGTTTACAAAGACAGAAGATGAAAGTGTCAAATCACCGCAAATTGAAGCCATTGACGAAGCAAAAGAAGCCGCTCCAAAAGTAGATTTTGCAGAAATTGCTAGCCCACTGGCTGGAGAAGTCAAAGAATTAAGCCAAGCAACCGACCCTGTCTTTGCTCAAGGCGTGATGGGACAAGGAGTTGTCATTCTTCCAAGTGAGGAAGAACTGGTGGCCCCTGTGAACGGGACGGTATCAGTGCTTTTCCCAACCAATCATGCTGTTGGAATCGTGTCAGATGAAGGTGTCGAATTACTCATGCATATCGGTATGGACACAGTTAATCTCGACGGCAAAGGTTTTGAAGCTCATGTGGCTCAAGGAGACAGAGTGAGCGTAGGTCAGAAACTGGTTAGTTTTGATATAGCAGCTATTCAGGAAGCTGGCTTAGTGACTGAAACACCTGTGATTATCACAAATCAAGAGCAATTTCAGGCTGATGAACAGAGAACATTACCGCGGACTGTCGAACGTGGAGATAAGCTGATGACAGCTACTCGAATCGGGTAAAATGTTTGATACGATCTATGGTGAGCAGGATTTTATCTAACGAATGGACAAATTTATCTCAGTAATCCATTTGCCTCACTACTGGAAATCCAAGCAGCAATCTCTTAACGAGAGGCAAAAAGGCTCGTACAAAGAATAAAAGTAACGATAAAGGGGAGGAGCGCAAGCCCCGCCTCTTTCTTTTAGAAAATAGAAAAGGAAGACAAATGGCATTAGATAAGACAAAAGTCGTCTATCAAATTTATCCAAAATCATTTAAAGACACGACTGGCAATGGGCTAGGAGATTTTCAAGGCGTTATTGAGAAAATTCCTTACCTCAAAGAATTAGGAGTGGATATGGTCTGGCTCAATCCTTTCTATCCCAGCCCGCAGCGTGATAATGGTTATGATATTTCAGATTATACGGCTGTCAACCCTCTTTTTGGGACGATGTCTGACTTTGAAGAGATGGTCCAAGTTGGGAAAGAATACGGCATTGACTTCATGCTGGATATGGTCTTAAATCATTGCTCGACCGAGCATGAATGGTTTCAAAAAGCTTTAGCTGGCGATCCGTACTACCAAGATTTTTTCTTTCTGCGTGATGAGCCGACAGACTGGCTGTCTAAGTTTGGCGGCAGCGCCTGGGCGCCTTTTGGAACAACGGGCAAGTATTACCTGCACCTCTTTGATGTGACGCAGGCTGATCTCAACTGGCGCAATCCTCATGTCCGCAAAGAACTTTTCAAAGTTGTCAATTTTTGGCGGAACAAGGGTGTCAAGGGTTTTCGCTTTGATGTCATCAATCTGATTGGAAAAGATGAGGTGTTGGAAAACTGTCCGGAAAATGATGGTAAGCCTGCCTATACGGACAAGCCCATTGTACATGACTACCTGCACATGCTGAATGAAGCGACTTTCGGACAGGCTGACTCATTTATAACTGTCGGAGAAATGAGTGCGACTACTATTGAAAACTGCATTCTCTATACAGATCCGGCACGTCACGAATTGTCTATGGCTTTCAATTTCCATCATTTGAAGGTGGATTATGAAAATGGTCAAAAATGGAGCTTGAAAAAATTTGATTTCGAGGAACTCAAGCGTCTTTTCCATACGTGGGGCAAGGAAATGAGTGACCATGATGGCTGGAGTGCTCTATTTTGGAACAACCACGACCAGCCACGTGCCTTAAATCGTTTTGTTGATGTTCAGCATTTCCGCAATGAAGGAGCAACCATGCTTGCGGCCAGCATTCATCTATCTCGCGGCACGCCGTATATTTATATGGGAGAAGAAATCGGCATGGTGGATCCAGACTATGACTCTATGGCAGATTATGTGGATGTGGAGTCTATCAATGCCTATCAGATGCTGCTGGAGCAAGGCAAAACACCAGAAGAAGCTTTTGCAATTATTCAGGCCAAATCTCGCGATAATTCTCGCACTCCCATGCAGTGGGGTGATTCAGCAAATGCTGGCTTTACGACAGGCAGTCCTTGGCTTAAAGCAGGGAAATCTTATCCTGAAATCAATGTTGAAAATGAGATGCAAGGACCGATTTTCACTTTCTATCAAAAACTGATTGCCCTTCGCAAGGGACTTCCTATCATTGCCGAAGGCAGCTATCGACCAGTTTATGAAGACAGTCAGCAAGTTTATGCTTTCGAGCGTCAATTAGGTGACGAAAAACTTTTGGTACTCAATAACTTTTATCCAGATCCGATTACGATAGATATTTTACCAGAGTATCAAAATGGCGAAGTGCTCCTTTCCAATTATGAAGAAGCTCAAACAGCAGAAGTTGTAACATTAAGACCTTATGAAAGTTTGGCAATCATTGTAAATAAACACTAAATGCAGCAATAAATCCTAAAATCGACTGAATTGTTCAGCCGATTTTTTTAAATCCAAGAGAAAGCGTTTGCATTGTCCTTTTGTTTTATTTATAATAATTACGGTAGAAATACATCTCAAGGAAATTTGATTTCCAAATTATGATGTAAAGGAGAATATATGAAAAAAACTTCAAAACAATTGCCTGTATTGTTTGCGACAGCTATTTTGTTAGCTAGTAGCGTTCTAAGTCCTGTTGTTCAGGCAAATGAGGCGAGCTCTTCAAGTTCAGAAACTTCTGTAACAACGACTTCAGAGTCTAGTTCTGTTGCTTCGACAACTCAGTCGCAATCATCAGAAACAACTTCTGAAAGTTCGGCAAACAGTACGAGTAGTACGAATGAGCCAAGTAGCACAAGCGAAGAAACACCTAAGACAGAAGCTTCAAGCAGTGAAGCAAGAGCCACTATTTCTGAATTTACCGAGGTAGCCAATATTGGTCAAATTCAAGGCGAAGCGCATGAATCGCCTTATAATGGGAAAAAGGTGCGCGTGTCAAATGTAGTCGTCACTAAAACGGATCGATATGGCTTTTATGCACAAGACATAAAAGCTGACGGGAACGCAAAGACTTCAGATGCTATCTATGTAGTTTCAAAGGAAAAAGTAGCTGTTGGAGACCGATTGACGATTGAAGGTGAAGTTAAAGAAGGCTACATGGAGTCGCTCAGCGTCCGTCCGGGGCAAACTTTCCGTAAACCAATTGACAGCTTAACTGTAACACAATTGTTTGCTTCTAAGGTAACGAAAAACGGTACAGCCGCACTACCAGAACCAGTCAATATTTCAGAGCGTATGCCAAAAGATATCGTAGACAATACTCCGACTGTCTACGATCCAGAGCATGACGCCTTGGACTATTGGGAAAGTCTTGAAGGCATGTTGACAGCAGTTAAAAAACCTCATGTGCTTGGACCACAATATCGCGGGGATATCTATCTGTTGCCTGCTGGCTATCAAGAATTACCGTTAAATAATATCGGTGGTGTTAATTTACGTCCGAATGTGCAAAATACGGCAACCATTCCAGTTTATGTAGGAAATAAGTTTGTTGTCAAAGCCAAAGATTACTTTAATGAAGATGTTGTTGGAGTAGTGAGTTATTGCAGTAAAGTCTTTAAGTTAGAGCCGACCCAATTGCCAGCTTTGCAAGACGGTGGTTTGCAAAGAGAAGTTTCTAAACTTTACCCAAGTGAAGATAAATTGACGATTGCTTCTTACAATATTGAAAACTTCTCGGCGAACAATGCAGCGGGCGAAACACCTGACGCAAAAGTGGAGAAAATTGCCAAATCCTTTATCAATGAAATCCATAGTCCTGATATTATCACACTCATAGAAGTTCAAGATAATAACGGAAGTGTCAATGACGGCACAGTAAGTGGTGTTGAAAGCGGGGAAAAGTTAGCTGCTAAGATTAAACAATTAGGTGGCAAAGAGTATAAGTATGTCGAAATAGCTCCTGTTGACGGTGCAGACGGAGGAAAACCCGGTTCCAATATTCGTGTAGCTTTCTTGTACAATCCTCAACGAGTGAAGCTAGTAGAACGTGAAGCAGGAAGTAGCACAGAAGCGGCTACTTTCAAAGACGGTCATTTGGTGAAAAATCCTGCCAGAATAGCCCCAGCTAATCCAGTCTTTGAAAAAGTTAGAAAATCTTTAGCAGCTGAGTTTGAATTTAAAGGCGAACGGATTGTCGTGATTGCCAATCATTTGAAATCCAAGCTCGGGGACGATGCGGTTTATGGTTCAAAACAACCTGCAGTACAAAATACATTGGCACAACGGATTGAACAAGCTAAGTTGCTGAATGCCTTTGTAAAAGAAGGGTTGAAGCAAAATCCAAATTTGAAGTTTGTCTTAACTGGTGACTTTAATGACTTTGAATTTTCAGAAACTGCCAAAGCAGTGGCTGGTAATGAATTGGTAAATATGATGCTCAATCATGATGCAGCTGATCGGTATTCTTACTTCTACCGTGGCAGCAATCAAAGTTTAGATAATATCTTTGTTTCAAAAAATATTGCTGATAAAACAGTGTTCTCACCAGTTCACATTAATGCTTCTTTCATGGAAGAACACGGTCGGGCATCAGACCATGATCCCGTCATTGCACAGCTTGACTTTAGTCAGAAAAAAGATGACACGACGCCGACTCAACCAACTGAGCCAAAACCTTCTGGTGACAGCACAACTTCACCAAATAGAGATGATAAACCAACTAAAAAGAGAATTTTACCATCTACAGGAACAACAGGTGCTGAAGTAGCTGTTGTAGGGCTTGTCATCCTAAGTGCAACCCTCCTTTGGCGAAAGAAAGTGACGGATTAAAAGGAATAGATGAACGAGAGAGTTTTAAGATTCTCTCGTTTTTTTGAAAAATATTGAAAATGAAACTGAAAAACAGATTATTTTCTAAAAAATAGACAAATTGTCCCTCTATCTAGAAAAGAAGTGTTATAATAGTATTATAAAACGTTTTCAAGAGGATAAGACGATGGAAAAAGAAGTCATTGATTATGGAAAAGTAACAGGTATGGTCCATTCGACTGAAAGTTTTGGAGCTGTTGATGGGCCTGGTATCCGTTTCATTGTCTTTTTACAGGGTTGTAAAATGCGTTGCCAATATTGCCACAATCCAGATACATGGGCAATGGAAACCAATAATTCAAGAGAGCGAACGGTTGAAGACGTTTTGCAAGAAGCGCTTCGTTATCGTGGCTTTTGGGGTAAAAAAGGTGGGATTACAGTAAGTGGTGGTGAAGCTCTTTTGCAGATTAATTTTGTGATTGCACTTTTTACCAAAGCTAAAGAATTGGGAATTCATTGTACGTTAGATACTTGTGCGATGCCGTTCCGTAATACACCAGAGTATCTCAAAGTTTTTGATCGCCTGCTTGAAGTGACAGATTTAGTGTTGCTGGATATTAAAGAAATCAATGATGTCCAGCATAAATTTGTGACAGGGCACACCAATAAGAATATTTTGGAATGTGCAAAATATCTGTCTGATAAAGGTGTTCCAATGTGGATTCGCCATGTTTTGGTTCCAACGTTGACAGACCGTGATGACGACTTAAAAGAATTAGGTGAGTTTGTCAAAACGTTAAAAACAGTTGATAAATTTGAAGTGCTACCTTATCATACAATGGGAGAATTTAAATGGCGTGAATTAGGAATTCCTTATCCATTAGAAGGTATTAAACCACCAACTGCTGACCGAGTAAAAAATGCCAAAGAACTCATGAAAACCGAATCTTATACCGAGTATATGAACCGCGTACATAATAGTTAATAAAAGCAGGAAGTGAGATTTTGATCAGCACTCAAAAAGTTAGATAGAAAAACTGACGATTAAGTGCTTTTCTATTCCTCTCTTTGTGAAAATCTTAAAATTGTGCTAAAATAAAGTATATAAAAAGTTTACGAGGTACGATCATGTCTAAAATTTTAGTTTTCGGTCATCAAAATCCAGATTCAGATGCGATTGGCTCAGCTGTGGCCTTTGCTTATCTTGCGCGTGAAGCTTATGGCTTGGATACAGAAGCAGTGGCTCTTGGGACTCCAAATGAAGAAACAGCGTTTGTCTTGGATACTTTTGGTGTAAAAGCACCGCGTGTGGTGACATCTGCCAAAGCAGAAGGAGTTGAGCAAGTCATTTTAACAGACCATAATGAATTTCAACAATCTATTTCTGACATTGCAGAAGTAGAAGTGTATGGCGTTGTGGATCATCACCGTGTAGCGAATTTTGAAACAGCCAGCCCACTTTATATGCGTTTGGAGCCTGTTGGTTCAGCTTCTTCTATCGTTTATCGTATGTTTAAAGAATCTGGTGTAGCTGTACCAAAAGAACTTGCAGGCTTGATGCTCTCAGGTTTGATTTCAGACACGCTTCTTCTGAAATCACCAACCACTCATCCGAGTGATAAAGTGATTGCACCTGAGTTGGCAGAGCTTGCAGGAGTTGATTTGGAAAAATACGGTTTGGCTATGCTTAAAGCTGGAACGAACTTAGCAAGCAAATCTGCCGAAGAATTGATTGATATTGATGCTAAAACATTTGAATTAAACGGAAATCAAGTTCGTGTGGCACAGGTCAACACAGTTGATATTGCAGAAGTTTTAGAACGCCAAGCAGAACTGGAAGCAGCTATTGAAAAAACAAACGCAGCCAATGGTTATTCTGACTTTGTTTTAATGATTACTGACATTGTCAATTCAAACTCAGAAATCCTGGCAATCGGTCGCAATATGGACAAGGTAGAAGCAGCTTTCAACTTTGTTCTTGAAAATAATCACGCTTTCCTTGCTGGCGCTGTTTCTCGTAAGAAACAAGTCGTTCCGCAATTAACAGAAAGTTTTAATGCTTAAGAATAGAACAAAAAGGGAGTTTCGGCTCCTTTTTTGATACAATAGTTCTATGAAGACTCAAGATTTACAAAACGGGGATTTGCTTTTTGTGTCTAGTCAATCTGATATGGCAGAAGCTATTCAGCAATCAACTGGGCGGTATAACCATGTGGCAATCTTTTTTGACGGCTGGATGTACCATGCGACAAGTGAGCAAGGGGTCATAAAGCAGCCGATAGAAGAGTTTTTACAGGTTGATGAATCCTATGCTGTTTATGCTTTTCCTGACATAGATGCGAAAGCTGTCTGGGAAAGAGCGGAGCAGCATCTTTACAAGCCTTATAATAATAGCTTTTATCCAAATACGACAGGTTTTTACTGTTCTGAATATATTGCGGAAATCCTCCCCATTTTTGGAACTATTGCTATGCAGTTCGGTGATGAAGATGAGGAAGTTGCTCCTTTTTGGCAGCAGTATTACAAGGAATTGGGGCTAGCTGTTCCTCTTCATCAGCCGGGAACCAATCCTAGCCAATTGGCTCAATCCGAAAAATTAGTTTACAAAGGAAGATTAGATGATTAAAGTAATCAATCCCAGTCGTTTGACACGTCAGCCCTTTTTTCATGAATTGATAAATTACTTAGATCAACATGACGATGTTACTTTGCGAGAGATAAAGCGTGAGTTTGCAAATTTTCCCAATATTGATCGCTCTATAGAGGATTATATCAAGGCAGGCTATGTGCTTCGGGAAAATAAACGCTATCATCAAAGCGTTCCTCTGTTGGAAAATGTGACGGCTTTGTCTTTGGATCAGGAAGTCTTTGTGCGAGATGACAGTCCTCTTTATCAAGAATTGCTGAATATGCGTTTTGAGACGCATTTAACCAATCAAACAAATCAAGCTATTTTAGTAGAAAAAACGGATTTTCTCAGAGAGCAGTTGACGCTTTCCAATTATTTTTACAGGCTGAAACAACAATATCCATTGATCAATCAGCAACAAAAACTCTATGACTTGGTAGGAGATGTAAATCCTGAGTATGCTCTAAAATATATGACGACCTTCCTCTTAAAATATGGTCGAAAAACTGAGCTGATGCAGAAACGGCGTGATATTTTTGTAGATGCTCTAGTGATTTTAGGCTACATCGTGCCTAACGAAGCAAGAAAATACGAATTAAAGTTGGATTTTGATAAGGAAACATTGACCTTTCGTGTAAAGGAAGCATTAGATAAATTATAGAATAATAAAATTTTAAGATTTTTTTGATAAATTTATAGGTATAAGAGTTAAATTTAGCAAGATTTGGTAATCACTAAATCATTTCGTTTCATGAAAGGAATATATAGTGAATCTTTTAGCAAAAATTCGGCCCTCTCAGCCGTTGAAGTATCTGAAATGGTTTGATATTGTCATCGTGACAGCTTTGCTATTTGGGCGCTTTATCTATCGCTCGACAGAGCTCTATCTTGCCAGCTTGTCTCCGTCCACTACAGCAGCAGTAGCAGATGCAACTAGTAAAACAGCAAATGACGGGGCAGCTTATGTTAGCAACCTAGAATGGCAGCTCCTTATGTTAGCTTTGACGATAGCCTACTTAGTACTTCGCCGTTTTGATTTTAAGCAGTTGCCGATTCGTCTATCGTGGTCGGTACTCTTTTGGGTTCCCTTTATCTTTGCGGTGATGGGGATTGTGGCAGACACGGTGACAACCCTTAGCGGAGAATATAATTATTTTAATCCGCAATTATGGAAATACTTTGATCTGCTAGAAATTTTCCGTAAATTTACCGATTTGACACCGATGCTGATTCTCTATGCTTTGCTCAACGGCTTTTACGAAGAATTTTTCTTCTTGGGGCTATTGACCTCAGTAAAAGACAAATATAAGTGGTGGGTTCTTCTTTATTCGACAATTATTCGTGTCTCTTTCCATACCTATCAGGGGATGCTCTGGGCGCTGACGATTGGTGTTGGTTTTGGACTTCTCTATTATTTCCTTTACAAATACAAGGTTAAAAATCTCTTGCCTTTCTTCCTCGTACATGCTCTTGCGGATATGTATGGATCAAGTCTAATGTATGTTTTGATTAGTTGGAGAAAATAAAATCATAAAGCAAGATTTTGATTTCTAAAGAATTGTGCATTTCTATTTGTTAGTATAAATTTGTAATTTTTCTTCAATAATTAAAGGTCGAAAACGTTTGTCTCGACCTTTATTAGTTTCTATAAATATTTTTCTGCAATCGCATAATCACCTGGATAGTTAGCTTTTTTACCATTTATAATTTGGTAGCAATCAGCGCCTTTGCCTGCTAGAATGACAGCATCGCCTTCTTTACTAGTTAAGCCAAGGGCTTTTTTAATAGCTTCTTCGCGGTCAGCAATCATATCAACATCAAAGGATATGTAAGAAGCAATTTCTTTGGCAATGGCAATTGGATCTTCGTAATTTGGATCATCTGCTGTCAGGATAACGGTCAATTCTGGATGTTGATTGATTAGTAGACCAAAATCTTTGCGACGGCTTTCTCCTTTATTTCCAGTTGCACCGAGCACCAAAACAATCCTACCTTTTTGATGCTCTTGCACAACCGATAGGAGATTGGCGAGACTGACACCATTGTGTGCGTAATCCACAAACACTTTGGCACCATTTTTTTGAGTCAGCACTTCCATACGTCCAGGTACGCGTGTGTTTGCAATTCCCTTCTTGATGTCCGCAATGGAAGCACCCAAGCGGAGACAGGCAAGGCTAGCAGCAAGCGCATTTTCTTGGTTGAAACGACCAATCAGCTGAATGTCAAATTTCTCTGCTAACTTTCCGCTTGTTTCAAAAGAGAAGGCTTGCGAGTGATGAATTTGATTGTCTGAATACTGTCCGTAGAAATCATGTTCCATGGAAGTAACTTGCTCAGCCAAAACTTCAAAATGGTCCATTTCGCTATTGACCACCACAGCTCGGCTATTTTCCATGAGGAGTCGCTTATGATAAAAATAATCTTCAAATGTCGGATGTTCAATTGGTCCGATGTGATCAGGACTAATATTGAGGAAAACGCCAACATCAAAGGTCAAACCATAAACCCGCTTTTTCAGGTAAGCCTGACTGGAAACTTCCATGATGAGATGAGTTCGACCATTTTCAACAGCTGTCGCCATCATTTTGAACAAATCCAAGCTTTCCGGTGTTGTCAAAACAGATTTGAAGAAATGTTCTCCATCAAGCGTCGTGTTCATGGTAGACAAGAGAGCTGGCTTATGACTTTGTTGGAGGATATGATAGGCAAAATAAGCAGACGTTGTCTTTCCTTTAGTTCCTGTAAATGCGAGCAGTTTGAGTTTATCTTGTGGATTTCCATAAAATTCCATAGCAAGAAGGCTCATGGCTTGCTTTACGTCGTTGACTAGAATCACCGGAATAGTTACTTCAAAATCCGTCTCACTGACATAGAACTGTAAGCCTGATTCAACAGCTTTTTCCAAAAATTCTTTTTTAAAATTGTCACCCTTGACAAAGAAAAGAGTGGAAGCATCCACTTCACGGCTGTCGTAGCTGATATTATCAAATGTGAAATCAGTAGCTCTATAAAGGAAATGTCCTTGGTCAATGATCTCGCGGAAATTGTGATCCTTTTTTAAAATATTTAATGCGTTTTCAATTGTTATCATATTTCTATTGTAAACTTAATGGCGAGGTTTTACAAGCGGAAAGGAAAAGTTTATAATAAGATGAGACTATTTTCAGAGGTTATGTATGGACCAACAAACAACAAATCAACAAAAGCAAATGCTTCTAGGGACAGCTTGGCTAACAGCTAGTAACTTTATCAGCCGTTTTTTAGGGGCAATTTATATCATTCCTTGGTATATCTGGATGGGGAAACACGGTGCAGAAGCCAATGGCTTGTTTACCATGGGCTACAATATTTATGCTTGGTTTCTTCTGATTTCTACGGCAGGAGTTCCAGTTGCAGTCGCCAAGCAAGTTGCCAAGTATAATACGATTGATCAAAAAGATCATAGTTTTACTCTCATTCGTGAATTTTTGAAATTCATGCTCTTGTTGGGAGTCATTTTTGCAGTGATCATGTATCTCTTATCACCGTTCTTTGCGCGTGTATCAGGAGTTGGGAAAGAGCTGATTCCAGTTATGCAGAGTCTGTCGTGGGCTGTGCTAGTATTTCCAGCCATGAGTGTTATTCGTGGATTTTTCCAAGGTTTTAACAATTTGAAACCGTATGCTATGAGCCAGATTGCCGAGCAGGTCATTCGTGTGATTTGGATGCTGCTTGCAACATTTTTCATTATGAAATTGGGCTCTAAAGATTATGTTGCTGCAGTGACCCAATCTACTTTTGCAGCCTTTGTCGGTATGTTTGCCAGTATGGCGGTTTTGGTTTATTTTCTTTGGAAAACCAATCTCTTGACATCTATCTTACACAAACCGGCTAATAGTGCTGAAATCAACAGCCGTGCTTTGCTGGTGGATACGATTCGTGAAGCCATTCCTTTTATCATCACGGGTTCTGCTATTCAGCTTTTCCAAATCATTGACCAGATGACATTTATCAATACGATGAAATGGTTCACCAATTATAGCAATTCTCAGCTGGTGGTTATGTTCAGTTATTTCTCTGCCAATCCAAATAAGATTACCATGATTTTGATTGCAGTAGCAACTTCGATCGGTGGTGTAGGAATTCCTTTGCTGACAGAAAACTATGTCAAAGGTGATTTAAAGGCGGCTGCGCGCTTGGTTCAAGATAATTTGAGTATGTTACTGCTGTTTCTTTTACCAGCAACGATTGGCTCTGTCTTAGTAGCCCGTCCTTTGTACACGATTTTCTACGGACGACCAGATAGTTTAGCTCTGGGGCTCTTCATTTTTGCTATGTTACAGACGATTATTCTTGGCGTCTATACTGTCTTATCGCCAATGATTCAGGCGCTGTTCCAAAATCGTAAAGCAATTATCTATTTTGGTTATGGAGTTCTTGTTAAGCTCATTTTGCAAATTCCATTTATTTATCTGTTTAGAGCCTATGGACCGCTTCTGGCAACGACAATTGGACTCATCGTTCCAATCATTCTGATGTACCAACATATTCGTCAAGTAACTGGACTCAATCAAACCATTCTCTTCAAACGGAGTTTGTTGATTGGGATTTTAACAGCAGTTATGGCTCTTTTGATTGCCATTGTGGAAGTCGTACTTGGCTTTGTTTTTCATCCAAGTGGACGCATTTCGAGTATGCTTTATTTGGTTATCATCGGTGGCTTGGGCATGGCTATTTATGGAGCAATGGTTTTGCGAGTCCGTTTGTTAGATCGCTTTATCGGTGAGAAAGCTCAAACCTTACGTCAAAAATTTCATATTCATTAAAAGGCTGCAAGGCTTTTTAATGTTGTAGAAAAATTATAAAAATTAAGCTATAATGAAAATAGCTATTCTTGCAATCAAGTTCTATAATTTTTTGAATAGTCAGTATAGTTTAAAACTATATCTAGCTCTTGAAAAGAACAAAACACAGTATTTTCGTAAGATGTTACAATAGAATCACTTAGAATAATAAAGGTTGATTGATTCTATTTCGATCTTATGGAGCTTATTATGGATAAAAAATTACAATTAGATACTCTTTTAGCTCATGCTGGTATTAAAACAGATGAAGCAACAGGTGCCTTGACAACTCCTTTGCATTTTTCAACGACCTATCAGCATCCAGAATTTGGAAAATCCACTGGATATGACTATACGCGCACGAAAAACCCAACGCGAAGCAGCTTGGAAAAGACGTTAGCAGCCATTGAGCATGCGGATTATGCATTAGCTACGAGCTCAGGAATGAGCGCCATTGTTTTGGCTTTTAGTGTTTTTCCAGTTGGAAGCAAGGTTCTAGCAGTTCGTGACCTTTATGGCGGTTCTTTTCGCTGGTTTCATCAAGTGGAGCAAGAAGGGCGCTTTCACTTTACATATGCAAATACGGAAGAAGAATTACTTGCGGCTTTAACAGAGGATATAGATTTGGTGTATCTGGAAACCCCGACGAATCCGTTAATGCTTGAGTTTGATATTGCGGCTATTGCAGAAAAAGCTCATGCAAAAGGTGCAAAGGTTATTGTAGATAACACATTTTATACTCCAATCTATCAACGTCCTTTGGAAAATGGAGCGGATCTTGTGCTACATTCGGCAACTAAGTACTTAGGAGGACATAATGATGTTCTGGCTGGTGCTCTTATGACGAGTAACAAAGAGCTTTATAAGAATCTATTCTACAATCTCAATACGACAGGAGCTGTCTTATCTCCATTTGATAGTTATCTCTTGCTTCGAGGTTTGAAAACTTTGTCTCTACGTATGGAACGTTCAACAAAAAACGCACAAGCTGTAGCAGCTTTCTTGAAAGATTCGCCAGCAGTAAAAGAGGTTCTCTATCCGGGAAAAGGCAGCATGATTTCCTTTAAAATCAAAAATGAAGCAGTTATTCCACATTTGCTAAATACGTTAAAAGTCTTTACCTTTGCAGAAAGCTTGGGGGGAGTAGAAAGTTTGATTACCTATCCTGCGACTCAGACACACGCAGATATTCCAGCTGACGTGCGGAAATCCTACGGTTTAACAGATGACTTATTGCGATTGTCCATTGGAATCGAAGACAGCCAAGACTTGATCACAGATTTAAAATTTGCTTTGGAGGTATAATATGAGCAAATACAATTTTCAAACAGCACCGAATCGCTTGTCTCACCACACTTATAAGTGGAAAGAGACAGAGACAGATCCTCAATTGCTGCCAGCATGGATTGCAGATATGGACTTTGAGGTCATGCCGGAAGTAAAAAATGCGATTCATGACTATGCAGAGCAGTTGGTTTATGGCTATACTTATGCGAGTGATGAGCTGCTCCAAGCGGTGTTGGATTGGGAAAAGAGCGAACATCAGTATTCGTTTGATAAGGAAGATATCGTTTTTGTAGAAGGTGTTGTGCCAGCTATTTCTCTTGCGATTCAAGCCTTTACCAAAGAAGGAGACGCTGTTCTAATCAATTCTCCTGTCTATCCACCTTTTGCTCGTAGCGTTCGCTTAAACAATCGAAAATTGGTATCTAATTCTCTCAAAGAAGAAAACGGTTTGTTTCAAATTGACTTTGAGCAATTGAAAAAAGAGATTGTCGAAAATAATGTGAAATTGTATCTTCTTTGCAGTCCGCACAATCCCGGAGGACGTGTTTGGGAAAGAGAGGTTTTGGAAAGAATCGGTCATCTTTGTCAAAAACACCAGGTTATCTTGGTATCAGATGAGATTCATCAAGATTTGACCTTGTTTGGTCATGAGCATGTTTCCTTTAATACCATTTCACCTGATTTTAAAGAATTTACCATCATACTGTCTAGTGCTACCAAGACCTTTAATATTGCAGGCACTAAAAATTCCTATGCTGTTATTGAAAATCCTGCATTGCGTGCACGGTTTAAACGTCAGCAGCTTGCCAATAACCACCATGAAGTGTCAAGTTTAGGTTATATTGCGACAGAAACGGCCTATCGCTATGGCAAACCTTGGTTGGTGGCATTAAAAGCTGTTTTAGAAGAAAATATTCAATTTGCGGTGGATTATTTTGCCAAAGAAGCTCCGCGGTTAAAAGTTATGAAACCACAAGGAACGTATCTAATTTGGCTTGATTTTAGCGATTATGGTTTGACAGATGATGAACTTTTTACTTTGTTGCATGACCAAGCCAAAGTCATTCTCAATCGAGGAAGCGATTATGGAAGTGAGGGCGAACTTCATGCAAGGCTGAATATTGCAGCGCCTAAGTCTTTAGTAGAAGAGATTTGCAAGAGAATTGTACGTTGTTTGCCGCAATAAGAATGAAAAGAAATTTTCAGAAACAGCCATTTTGGGTTGACAATCATTCTCAAGTGGAGTATAGTTAGTATGAAAAATCGGTAGGTGAGGCTACCATAGGGATACGGATGACTACCGCAAAGTAGTGGAGACACTACGCGTTGGTTAGCAGTTGAGATCGCTAAGGTTTCGACTAATGTCATTTCACCGCCCTACGGAGTTAAAGCTTGAACGGTAACACAAGACATACAGTCCTGCCATGTTTTTCATGGTAGGATTTTATTGTTTTTTAGCTGATTTTTTAAAAGGAAACTGCAGGGGAAAGGAGTGAGGAATATGGCAAATGATGATCACCCGAGTCAACAGAAAATCAGTCGATTACCATACATGAGCATTCCTCATGCTCCCTTTGTAATCGACTCTAGCAAATGAACGATATCTGAGCAAAAAGCTGTGTGCAGTTATTTTGTTGCTTGGATGCGTCTTAGATAGAGGAGAAATCAGTGAAAACAGCAAAAGAAAGATTAACAGATGCTCTTCGCATGTCTGTAGTGGATACGATGACTTTTTTCAACACTTCCAGAGCAGGGCTGACAGAAGAGCAAGTAGAAGAAAACCGTGATATATACGGCGAAAATGAATTGACAAAAGGGCAAGAAGATTCCATTTTTAAAAAGATTTATGAGTCCATTATCAATCCCTTTACCGTTATTCTCTTACTCATTGCTTTGGTATCCTTGGTTACCAATGTTTGGCTGGCAAAGCCAGGACAAGAAGATCCGACGACATTTATCATCATCGTTGTCCTTGTCTTGTTGTCTGGTAGTATTCGCTTTGTGCAAGAATTGCGGAGCGACAAAGCGGCCAGTAATCTTTCACGTATGATTGTCAATACAGTGACAGTTGTTCGTGAGGGAAAAGAGCAAGAAATTCCGATTACAGAATTAGTGGTGGGAGACATTATCCGCTTGAGTGCAGGAGATATGCTGCCAGCAGATGTGCTAATCTTGGATTCACGCGACTTCTTTGTGCAACAGTCAGGTTTGACAGGTGAAAGTGATGCTGTTGAAAAAATGGCGCTGGATAAATGTGAGACAAAAGAAGCAGATAGCTTGCTTGAGTCTGAAGCACTTGCCTTTATGGGAACCAATGTAATATCTGGCCGTGCCATTGCTCTTGTTCTGGTCGTTGGAGACGATACCAAGATGGGTGCTATTGAGCAAACGCTCAATACTTATGATGAACCAACTTCATTTGAGCGGGAAATGAACAGCATTTCATGGTTGCTCATTCGTCTCATGCTGGTACTTGTGCCCGTTGTCTTTTTCATCAATGGTCTGACAGACGGAGATTGGTTGGAGGCTGGTGTATTTGCACTTAGTGTCGGTGTTGGTTTGACACCAGAAATGCTGCCTATGGTCATCACTGCAAGCTTGGCTAAGGGTTCTATTCTTATGGCAAAAGAAAAAGTTGTCATCAAGAAACTCAATGCCATTCAAGATTTGGGAGCGATTGATATCCTTTGCACGGATAAAACAGGTACATTGACGCAAGATGAGATTGTCTTGGAATATCCGCTGGATATTCATGGAGAGCTTGATTTAGCCGTTCTTCGCAGGGCGTATCTTAATTCGTATTACCAAACAGGGCTAAAAAACCTAATGGATCGTGCTATTATCAATCGGACAGAAAAAGAAGCTGAAAAGCATGAAATCGTTCGGAACTTGGACCAAACTTTTAAGAAAATTGATGAATTGCCTTTTGATTTTGAACGCCGCCGCATGAGTGTGCTGGTTCGAGATGATGAAAATGTCGTTAGCATGGTAACAAAAGGTGCTTTGGAAGAAATGTTAGCCATTTCAAATTATGTCGAAGACAAAGGGGAAATCCTTCCTTTGACAGAGGAAATTCGTCAAGAAATTTTAGCAGAAGTAGCACAGTTAAATGAGCAAGGTCTGCGCGTGCTGGGGGTTAGCTATCGCTCAGACTTAGATGCTGACTATGAATACACAGTAGAAGATGAGTCTGATATGATTTTGACGGGTTATCTTGCTTTCCTTGACCCGCCAAAACCTTCTGCAGCGCCTGCTATCAAGGCTTTAACAGAATATGGTGTTGCCACCAAAATTTTGACAGGGGACAATGAAAAAGTCACAGAAGCAGTCTGTGAAAAAGTTGGCTTAGATGCAGAACATATCCTACTTGGCTCTGTGATTGAAACGATGTCGGATGACGAATTGAGCAAGGTGGTTGAAACCACAACTGTTTTTGCAAAATTATCTCCCGACCAAAAAGCGCGTATCATTTTGCAGCTGAAAGCAAATGGGCATAAGGTTGGCTATATGGGAGACGGCATCAATGATGCACCTTCTATGAAAGTAGCTGATGTAGGGATTTCAGTTGATACAGCTGTCGATATTGCTAAAGAAACAGCTGATGTTATCCTGTTAGATAAGGACTTGTTGGTGCTTGAAAAAGGCTTGGTGGAAGGTCGCAAAGTCTATGCTAATATGACCAAATATATCAAGATGACAGTCAGTTCCAACTTCGGGAATATCTTTTCCTTGTTGATTTCAAGTATTTTCCTACCATTTTTGCCTATGGCACCGATTCATCTGATTGTGCTAAACTTGGTGTATGATATTTCTTGTATCGCTTTGCCATTTGACAATGTCGACCGTGAATTTTTGCAAAAACCTCGCATTTGGAGTGCCAAATCCATTACGCGCTTCATGGCTTGGATTGGTCCGATTAGTTCTATTTTTGACTGTTTGACCTTTTTGATTTTGTTCTTTATCATCGCACCGATGATGACAGGTTCTGTTTACCATCATGGTATGTCTAGCGAGTTCATTACTATTTTCCAAACAGGCTGGTTTATTGAGTCCATGTGGACGCAAACCATGGTTATCTACATGCTACGCTCACCTAAACTGCCATTTATTCAAAGCAGACCGGCTTTGTCTGTAGTTATGACAACGCTAGCAGCCGTGTTCTTTGTAACCTTATTGCCCTACGGTCCTTTTGCAGCACTTTTAAAAGTGGCTCCATTAAACGGTACTTATTTCTTATTCTTAATCCTTGTCATGATTTTATATATGGCAAGTATTACGTTTGTGAAGCATCTTTATATTAAGAAATACCATGAATGGTTGTAAGCAATTGACAATCTTTGAAAAGGCTTGTTTGTCACGAGCCTTTTTTATGTTTTTTTGATATAATAAGAAGAATAAATTGAAAGAAGGAAAACCAATCATGGAAAAATTTCAAGTGATCGCACATCCGCTCATTCAGCATAAATTGTCTATCTTACGTCGTACGGATACCTCTACTAAGGCTTTTCGTGAGTTAGTAAATGAAATTGCTATGCTGATGGGCTATGAAGTTTTACGTGACTTACCATTAGAAGATGTGGAAATTGAAACGCCGATTACAAAGACGGTTCAAAAACAATTGGCTGGTAAAAAATTAGCCATTGTTCCAATCTTACGTGCAGGTATCGGTATGGTGGATGGTCTTTTGAGCCTTGTGCCAGCTGCTAAAGTTGGACATATTGGTATGTATCGCGACGAAGAAACCCTAAAACCAGTTGAGTACCTCGTGAAGTTACCAGAAGATATTAGCCAACGTCAAATCTTTGTGGTGGATCCAATGCTGGCGACAGGTGGATCTGCCATTTTAGCCATTGATTCATTGAAAAAGCGCGGAGCGCACAATATTAAATTTGTCTGCCTTGTTTCAGCGCCAGAAGGTGTGGCAGCTTTACAGGAAGCTCACCCAGACGTGGAAATTTTTACAGCGGCCCTTGATGATCACTTGAATGAAAACGGCTATATCGTTCCAGGATTGGGAGATGCAGGAGATCGTCTTTTCGGTACAAAATAATGAGTTTTATGTTTGACCTTTTTTGACCAAAAGACTATAATAGTCTCATATTTGAAAAATCTCACTAAAAATTGTTAGTCAGATTAAATATCAGATGAAAAGGAGAATACAATGATTCCTGTAGTTATTGAACAAACAAGTCGTGGGGAACGTTCCTACGATATTTACTCACGCTTATTAAAAGATCGCATTATTATGCTGACAGGTCCTGTTGAGGACAATATGGCTAATTCTATTATTGCGCAATTGCTTTTCCTTGATGCACAAGATAATACTAAAGATATTTATCTTTACATCAATACGCCAGGTGGTTCTGTATCGGCTGGTCTAGCGATTGTGGATACCATGAACTTCATCAAGTCAGATGTCCAAACAATTGTCATGGGGATGGCTGCTTCCATGGGAACCATTATTGCTTCAAGTGGTGCTAAAGGCAAGCGCTTCATGTTGCCGAATGCAGAATACCTGATTCATCAGCCAATGGGCGGAACTGGTAGCGGTACGCAGCAAACCGATATGGCGATTGCAGCTGAGCATTTGCTGAAAACACGGAATAACTTGGAGAAAATCCTTGCGGATAATTCAGGGAAAACCATTAAGCAAGTACATAAAGACGCAGAACGCGATTATTGGATGAGCGCTCAAGAAACCTTGGATTATGGCTTCATTGATGAAATCATGGCAAATAATAATTTAAACTAATCATTGTTTATTACTGTACGAAAAATGTCCTCTGATGGGCATTTTTTTGATATACTTATAAATGATAAAAATAAATTAGAAAGAAAATTCATGTTTAAAAAAGAAGAACGAACAGGTTTGATTGTGTATTTGTATTACAATCGAGATGTGAAAAAAATAGAAACTATTGGCGATATTGTCTACCATTCTAAAAAGCATCGTTACCTCCAGTTGTATGTTCCGACAGAGCAGGTAGAAGAGACGATGCAAAGGTTATCTAAAGAAAAATATGTCAAACAAGTACGGATCTGTCACATTCAAGAATTGGACACAGACTTTGTTGGAAGCTTGTTTAGAGATAAAGAAAACGTAAACATATAAAAAAATCTCATTTACCACTTGACAATTGTCAGATAATTCGATATATTCTAAACATATCATTTCGGAACGAGGAGATAAGAATATGAAGAAAAAATTTGCTCTATCATTTGTTGCCCTTGCAAGCGTTGCCCTTCTTGCCGCTTGTGGGGAAGTAAAGTCAGGTGGCTCCAATGCAACTGGTACAAAAGTTGCTGATAAAACTATTAAAATCGGATTCAACTTTGAAGAAACTGGTGCAACAGCAGCTTATGGAACGGCCGAACAAAAAGGTGCCCAACTGGCTGTTGATGAAATCAACAAAGCCGGTGGTATTGACGGAAAAAAACTAGAAGTAGTGGACAAAGATAATAAATCTGAAACAGCAGAAGCAGCTTCTGTAACGACCAACTTAGTAACCCAATCGAAAGTCAATGCAGTTGTAGGACCTGCAACTTCTGGTGCAACGGCAGCAGCTGTTTCTAATGCGACAAAAGCAGGTGTACCCTTGATTTCACCTAGTGCTACTCAAGATGGCTTGACAAAAAATCAAGAGTATTTATTCATTGGGACTTTCCAGGATAGCTTCCAAGGTAAAATCATTTCTAAATATGTGACAGAAAAGTTAAAAGCGAAAAAAGTTGTGCTTTATACAGATAACTCAAGTGATTATGCCAAAGGTATTGCAAAAGCTTTCCGCAATGCGTATAAAGGCAAGATTGTTGCAGATGAAAAATTTGTCGCTGGTGATACGGACTTCCAAGCAGCTTTGACCAAGATGAAGGGAAAAGATTTTGATGCAATTGTCATCCCTGGTTACTATACTGAAGCTGGTAAAATTGTCAACCAAGCGCGTGGTATGGGAATTGATAAGCCAATCGTTGGTGGTGATGGCTTTAATGGCGCAGAATTTGTCCAACAAGCAACTCCAGCCAAAGCTTCAAATATCTACTATATTTCAGGCTTCTCTTCAACAGTTGATGTCTCAGCGAAAGCTAAGAAATTCCTAGAAGCTTACAAGGCTAAATACAACAATGAAGAACCTTCAACATTTGCAGCGCTAGCATATGATTCTGTTTATCTTGTTGCTAATGCTGCCAAAGGTGCGAAAACATCTGTTGACATTAAAAACAATATGGCTAAGACAAAGAATTTTGAAGGTGTAACAGGTGATACCAGCTTTGACAAGCATCATAATACTGTAAAAACAGCCTTTATGATGACCATGAATAATGGGAAAGTCACAGCAGCTGAAACAGTTAAGCCATAATCTTTCATAAAGAACTGCTTAAAATATATTTTATAGTGTATAGAAGAGTAACTATTTATGGTGGACATCGTAGATAGTTACTTCTCTTTATATGGGTTAAAAGAGATCGTTAGGATAGATATCTTAGTGTTAAGAATGTAGCTCATTATGATTTGTAAGATAGAGTAACTGCTAGATCTGTCTTAAATTGTTTAACATCAATCAGCTATAAGGTGAGAAGAAGGAACTGACGACTTCTTTTGCTCAAACTTGGAATAGAGAGTAAGGAGAACCAATTTCTTTGAAACCGCGACTTACTCACTCTTTTTTTGCGATAGGATAAGAAAGATGTGAATCACCACATCATCCTTTCATCGATATTATATTTAGAAAGTGTGGTGGCCATGCTCCAACAACTTGTTAATGGTCTAATTTTAGGGAGTGTCTATGCTTTGCTCGCTCTCGGCTATACCATGGTTTATGGAATTATCAAACTCATCAATTTCGCTCATGGAGATATTTACATGATGGGTGCTTTTATGGGGTATTTCTTGATAAATTCCCTTCATCTTAATTTTTTCCTTGCCTTAATCTTGGCAATGATTGGGACAGCGGCTTTAGGCGTACTAGTCGAATTTTTGGCTTATCGCCC
This sequence comes from Streptococcus sp. HF-100, assembly GCF_015594635.1. Classification (NCBI taxonomy): domain Bacteria; kingdom Bacillati; phylum Bacillota; class Bacilli; order Lactobacillales; family Streptococcaceae; genus Streptococcus; species Streptococcus sp. HF-100. Next base: position 26,647 of record NZ_JADNQV010000006.1, on the reverse strand, counting down.
GTTGAGAAATTCGACTCGAATTGCAGCTTTGATTACTGCAATTGGTGTTTCGTTTTTCTTGGAGTACGTGATGGTGTATTTTGTGGGGGCCAATACTCGTTCGTTCCCACAAGTGATTGAAACGGTTCGTTATAATTTTGGTCCGATTAGTCTCACCAATATCCAATTGATGATTTTGGTCATTTCCTTAATCTTGATGGTGTTATTGCAAGTTATTGTTCAAAAGACCAAAATGGGAAAAGCGATGCGGGCAGTTTCGGTCGATAGCGATGCGGCGCAACTAATGGGAATTAATGTCAATCGTACGATTAGTTTCACTTTTGCTTTGGGTTCGGCTTTGGCAGGAGCGGCAGGTGTGCTCATTGCGCTTTATTATAATTCCCTTGAGCCTTTGATGGGAATGACACCAGGGTTGAAATCGTTTGTCGCTGCAGTACTTGGTGGGATTGGTATTATCCCAGGAGCAGCATTGGGAGGTTTTGTCATTGGTTTGTTAGAAACCTTTGCAACAGCTTTTGGTATGTCAGATTTCCGTGATGCGATTGTGTATGGTATCTTAATCTTGATTTTACTTGTCCGTCCTGCAGGTATTCTTGGTAAGAATGTGAAAGAGAAGGTGTAAGCGATGAAAAAGAATGTAAAAGTAAATATTCTATGGTTTGTACTCCTTCTTGCTGGTTACGGTTTGCTGACTCTCCTTGTCAACGCTGGAGTTTTGAATGATTTTTACTTGCAAATCTTACAGCAAATCGGCATTAACATTATTTTAGCAGTAGGTTTGAATTTGATTGTCGGTTTTTCAGGTCAATTTTCTCTGGGACATGCTGGATTTATGGCAATTGGTGCCTATGCAGCTGCGATTATTGGCTCGAAATCAGCTACTTATCCGGCCTTTTTTGCAGCTATGGTATTAGGAGCGTTGATTGCAGGAGCAGTGGCTTTGGTTGTCGGGATTCCTACTCTTCGTCTGAAAGGTGATTACCTCGCAATTGCTACGCTTGGAGTTTCTGAAATCATTCGAATTTTAATCATCAACGGAGGCGATTTGACTAATGGAGCTGCGGGTATTCTTGGTATTCCTGCTTTTACCGATTGGCAAATGGTGTATTTCTTTGTAGTTATCACAACTATTTTAACCATCAATTTCTTGCGCAGCCCGATTGGACGAGCAACCTTGTCAGTTCGTGAAGATGAAATTGCAGCAGAGTCTGTAGGGGTCAATACCACTAAAATCAAAGTAATTGCCTTTGTTTTTGGAGCGATGACAGCTAGTATCGCAGGCTCACTCCAAGCAGGATTTATTGGCTCTGTTGTGCCGAAAGATTATACTTTTATCAATAGCATCAATGTCTTGATTATCGTGGTATTTGGTGGCTTGGGTTCCATGACAGGAACCATTGTTGCAGCGATTGTCTTGGGAATTTTAAACATGGTACTTCAAAATGTAGCAAGTATTCGGATGATTATTTACTCTCTTGCTTTAATTTTAGTGATGATTTTCCGTCCGGGAGGACTTCTTGGTACATGGGAATTAAGCCTCTCACGCTTCTTTAAAAAAGATAAGGAGGTCAACTAATGGCGCTTCTTGATGTAAAAAATCTAACAAAAAATTTCGGTGGGTTGACTGCTGTTGGCGATGTGAGCTTGGAGCTAAATGAGGGAGAATTAGTCGGTCTCATTGGTCCAAATGGTGCAGGAAAAACAACTTTATTTAATTTACTGACCGGTGTTTATGAGCCAAGTGAAGGAAGCGTGACCTTGGATGGGCATTTGCTCAATGGCAAGGCTCCTTATAAGATTGCTTCTTTGGGACTCAGTCGGACATTCCAAAATATTCGCTTATTTAAAGATTTGACAGTCTTAGAGAATGTCTTGATTGCTTTGGGAAACCACCACAAAGCACATGTTTTTGCTAGTTTCTTTCGTTTGCCAGCTTTCTATAAAAATGAAGCAGAATTGCGTGAGAAAGCTCTGGAATTGCTAAAAATCTTTGACCTAGACGGTGAAGCAGAAACACTTGCTAAGAATTTAGCTTACGGTCAACAACGTCGTTTGGAAATTGTGCGTGCTCTAGCAACAGAACCAAAAATTCTCTTTCTTGATGAGCCTGCTGCGGGAATGAATCCACAGGAAACAGCAGAATTGACAGAGTTAATTCGTCGCATAAAAAATGAATTCCAAATCACAATCATGCTGATTGAGCATGACATGAGTTTAGTCATGGAAGTGACGGAACGAATTTATGTATTGGAGTATGGTCGTTTGATCGCACACGGAACTCCTGACGAGATCAAAAATGATAAGCGTGTTATCGAAGCCTATCTAGGAGGTGAAGCCTAATGTCTATGCTAAAAGTTGAAAATCTTTCCGTCCATTATGGCATGATTCAGGCTGTCCGAGATGTCAGCTTTGAAGTCAATGAGGGCGAAGTTGTTTCTCTCATCGGTGCCAATGGTGCTGGAAAAACGACGATTCTTCGGACCATTTCAGGACTGGTTCGTCCAAGTGCAGGAAAAATTGAGTTTCTAGGAAATGAAATTCAAAAAGTTCCTGCTCAGAAAATTGTAGCAGCAGGGCTTTCTCAGGTACCCGAAGGACGCCATGTTTTCCCAGGCCTGACTGTTTTGGAAAACCTAGAAATGGGTGCTTTCTTAAAAACAAATCGCGATGAAAATCAAGCAAATCTAAAAAAAGTCTTCTCACGCTTTCCGCGTTTAGAAGAACGTAAAAATCAAGACGCTGCAACTCTTTCTGGAGGTGAGCAGCAGATGCTTGCTATGGGACGAGCTCTTATGTCTACTCCAAAACTCCTGCTTTTAGATGAGCCTTCAATGGGACTGGCTCCTCTCTTCATTCAAGAAATTTTTGATATTATTCAAGATATTCAAAAACAAGGCACAACGGTTTTATTGATTGAGCAAAATGCTAACAAAGCCCTCTCAATTGCCGACCGTGGCTATGTTTTAGAAACAGGAAATATCGTCTTGTCTGGCACAGGAAAAGAATTGCTCGCTTCCGATGAAGTCCGCAAGGCTTATCTCGGTGGGTGAAAAAAGGAGAAAGAAGTGGTTTTCTACTTCTTTTTTATTCACTAATATTATTCTTGAAAACATAAGCAAGTACCTTGAAAGCGTTTGAAATAAACTAGAAAATACAGTATAATAGAACTGAAAAATCAGAGATAAAGGAGATTTCCATGGCAGTTAAAGATTTTATGACGCGAAAAGTGGTGTATATTAGCCCAGACACGACAGTAGCGCATGCGGCGGATATTATGCGTGAGCAGGGATTGCACCGGCTTCCTGTTATTGAAAATGACCAATTGGTTGGTTTGGTGACTGAAGGAACGATCGCCGAAGCAAGACCTTCAAAAGCAACGAGCTTATCTATTTACGAGATGAATTATTTGCTAAACAAGACAAAGATTAAAGACGTCATGATTCGTGATGTGGTGACGGTGTCACAATTTGCTAGTTTGGAAGATGCTACTTACTTGATGTTGAAAAATAAAATTGGCATTTTGCCAGTGGTGGACAATCAGCAAGTATACGGCGTCATTACAGATCGTGATGTTTTCAGAGCCTTTCTTGAAATTGCTGGCTATGGTGAAGAAGGCATTCGCGTGCGTTTCATTACAGAAGATGAAGTCGGCGTGTTGGAGAAGATTGTGCATTTGATTGTCGAAGAAAATCTCAATATCTCTAACGCTGTTAATATTCCACGCAAAGATGGCAAGGTTATCATTGAAGTTCAAATTGATGGTAATGTGGATTTGCCGGCTTTAAAAGCGAAATTTGAAGACAAAGGCATTCAGGTAGAAGACATTACTCGTACTTCCGCAAAAGCTTTATAAGATAACAAAAACGCATGAGAGCAGTCTTTTAACTGTGATCATGCGTTTTTTATAATGGGAGCAAGATTATTTCTGAATTGGTTGCTTATTGACATCTAAGGTAAAGCCTTCACCAAGGATTTCATGGGCATCTGTAATGGTAATAAAGGCATGTGGATCGACGCTATGAATAACTTTTTTCATGGATTGCATTTCGTTTCGTCCAACGACGCAGTAAATGAGTTTCAAATCATTCTCGCTGTAGTAGCCTTGTCCATTGATGAAAGTAATTCCACGACCGAGATCTTCGTCAATTTTCTTTGCTAATTCTTCTGGGCGGCTAGTAATAACCATGAAGCCCTTGCCGGCATAACCGCCTTCACCAATCAAGTCAATCACCCGTGAAGCAATAAAGACAAAAATCAAGGTATAAGTCACTAGGCGAACATCTTTAAAAACAAGTATAACGAAAATAAGGACGCAGAAGTCTACAGTAAACATCAATTTCCCCATGGAGATATTCGTATACTTATTAGCGATTCGAGCAATAATATCGGTACCGCCAGTCGTACCACCGGCATTGAAAACAATTCCTAGTCCAACGCCAGCAATAATCCCTGTTAGAAGCGTCACAATCACGAGGTCGCCTTCAAGGTTAATCACGAAAGGGATTTTTTCAAAGACCGCCAGCCAAGCAGAAACGGCAAAAGTACCTAAAATACTAGAGTACAAAAGTCGCGAGCCAAAAATTCTCCAAGCAATAATGAAAAGAGGAATGTTGATGATGAGATTCATCAGTGAAACGGGAATTTTAAATAGATAGTATGTAATGAGGGTCACTCCAGTCGCGCCCCCTTCATACAAATGATTTGGAATAATCAGATAATTGATGGCGAAAGCAAAAATTCCAGCTCCTAGAATAATCGTCAGATAGTTTTTAAACTTAGACATAATAACCTCCTAATAATTTCTGTACATTCTATTGTATCAAATCTTGAAAACTTATGTATCATTTTGAAAAAATTTTTTTAAACTTTTTCTGGCAATGATTTTTCTGGAGTTTTTTGTTAAAATAGAAAGGAGAAAAAGGAAGAAATGAGTTAGTATGTCAAAAGGAATATTCATCTCTTTAGAGGGACCAGACGGTGCAGGAAAATCAAGTGTTTTAGAAGCCTTGATTCCCATTTTAGAAGCAAAAGGGCAGGCGTTTATCACAACGCGTGAGCCTGGTGGAGTGGCAGTAGCGGAGAAGATTCGCGATGTTGTTTTAGATCCGAAGCATACGGAAATCGATGAAAAAACGGAACTGCTCCTCTATATTGCCAGTCGCAGGCAACATTTGGTGGAACGTATTTTACCTGCTTTAGATCGTGGTGAAATGGTGCTGGTGGATCGCTTTATTGATAGTTCGGTGGCGTATCAAGGTTTTGGTCGCGGACTCAAGGTAGTAGACATTGATTGGCTAAATGATTTTGCGACAGACGGTCTAAAACCGGATTTGACCCTTTATTTTGATATTGAAGCAGAGGAAGGCTTAGCCCGCATTGCTAAGAGCAAGGAGCGTGGAGCAGATCGCTTGGATCGTGAAAGTGTGGAATGGCATCGGCGCGTGCGTGAGGGGTATTTGTCTATTCTTAAAAAAGAACCGAATCGTGTGAGAAAGATTGATGCCAGTCAGCCATTAGAAAAGGTCGTTGCAGATACTTTAGCAGTATTGGCAGAACGAGTTGAGAGTTTAAGATGAAAATAGAAGAATTAGCTCAGTTGCAGCCAGTTTTGTTTGAACGTTTTGAGCACATTTTACAGCAACATCGGCTGAATCATGCTTATCTGTTTACAGGGGCTTTCGGCAGTTTTGAAATGGCTCAATGTTTAGCACAGAATTTATTTTGTACCAATAAAAATGGTGTCTTACCCTGTGGAGAATGTCGAAATTGTCGGTTGATTGAGGAAGAGGATTTTTCAGATGTGACAGTCGTCCGTCCTGTCAATCAGATTATCAAGACGGAGCGTGTCCGAGAATTAGTACGCAATTTTTCTCAGTCAGGGTTTGAAAGCAGCAAGCAAGTGTTTATCATTTGTGATGCGGACAAGATGCATGTCAATGCAGCTAATTCGCTGTTGAAGGTCATTGAAGAGCCACAAAGTGAAGTGTATATTTTCTTGTTGACAGCGGATGAAAATCTTATTTTGCCCACGATTAAAAGCCGAGCGCAGCTATTTCATTTTCCAAAAAATCAAGCCTATTTGCTTGAAAAATTGGAGCAGACTGGGCTGATAAAGACACAAGCAGAATTGTTAACTGCTTATAGTCAAACAGAAGAAGAAGCCATGCGTTTGGCAGCTAGTCCAGCTTTTTTTGACTTGGCAGCAGAATGTGATCGTTTTGCATCGCTTTGCTTAAACCGAAAAGAGACTGCTTATTTGCAGGTTGCGAAGTTGGCTAGTCTGGCAGATGATAAGGAAAAGCAAGAACAGGCTTTGAAACTCTTGGAGCTTCTCTTTGCAAAAGAAATGCAAACAACATGTGGACGCTTCTATTTAGAAGGTATATTTACAGCAAGAAAAATGTGGCGAGCCAATGTTAGTTTTCAAAATGCACTAGAATATATGGTGTTACAAGAAAGAGAATGATGGCTACGTTGGTACAGGAAAATGGTAGTGAGGATGAATAAAAAAGAATTATTTGATGCTCTTGATGAATTTTCTCAAAATCTGCTTGTTACTTTAGCAGAAGTAGAAGCGATTAAGAAAAATCTGAAAAGCGTGGTGGAAGAAAATGTAGCGCTGCGCTTGGAAAATGATAAATTAAGAGAGCGATTAGGACAGGTAGAGCATGCAGCAACACTAAAAACAAAAAGAAACCGGGATAATTTGCGCAAACTCTATGAAGATGGTTTTCATGTGTGCACAGATTTTTATGGTCAGCGTCGTGAAAATGATGCAGAATGTATGTTTTGTGATGAATTACTTTTTAGGGAGTAAGCATGCAGGTTCAAAAAAGTTTTAAAGGTCAGTCTCCTTATGGGAAGCTCTATCTGGTGGCTACTCCGATTGGGAATATGGACGATATGAGTATCCGTATGGTGAATACTCTGAAAGAAGTTGATTTCATTGCAGCAGAAGATACCAGAAATACTGGTCTGTTGCTCAAGCATTTTGGTATTACTACGAAGCAGATTAGCTTTCACGAGCATAATGCCAAAGAAAAAATCCCTGATTTGATTCGTTTGCTGAAAAGCGGGCAGAATATTGCTCAGGTTTCGGATGCCGGCTTGCCTAGTATTTCGGATCCGGGGCATGATTTAGTTAAAGCTGCTATTGCTGAGGAAATCGCAGCAGTGACTGTTCCTGGTCCCAGTGCAGGTATTTCAGCCTTGATAGCTAGTGGTCTTGCTCCGCAACCTCATATTTTTTATGGATTTTTGCCACGCAAGGCTGGTCAGCAAAAAGAGTTTTTTTCTAATAAAAAAGCCTACCCAGAGACGCAGATCTTTTACGAATCTCCTCATCGGGTTAAGGCTACTTTAGAAAATATGTTCAGCATCTATGGAGATCGCTCCGTTGTTCTAGTACGGGAATTGACTAAGATTTATGAGGAATACCAACGTGGCCTGATTTCCGAAGTGATAGACCATATTTCGGAAAAACCACTAAAAGGTGAATGTTTGTTAATCGTAGAAGGTTTTAAGGAAGAAGAGATTGAACAGTCAGAAGCGGATTTGTTAGCAGAGATTGAACAGCTAGTAGCGGCAGGAACAAAGAAAAATCAAGCTATCAAAGAAGTAGCGAAAAAATACGGCTGGAATAAGAGTGAATTATATGCTCGTTATCATGAGAAAGTCAGTGAGTAAAAATGATTTTTTATAAACAAATTTATATTTCCCCTTTAGGAGAAATGTCTTTGGTTGCTGATGAGACAGGGCTTGTTGGAGCTTGGTTTTTCAAGCAGAAATATTTTGAGCGTGGTTTAGAGAAAGTCACGATGCCAGTAGAAAATGATATTCTGAAAAGAACTCGTCTTTTGCTAGATGATTATTTTAGCGGAAAGTATCCAGACTTTTCGAGTCTTGTTTTGGCTCCTGTTGGGACGGATTTTCAACAACGGGTCTGGACTTATCTGCAAACTATTCCTTATGGGAGAACGGTCACGTATGGTCAGATAGCAAAGGAGTTAGATATTCACTCGGCGCAGGCTGTTGGTGGCGCTGTGGGTAGAAATCCCTTTTCTATCATCGTTCCCTGTCATCGGGTGCTGGGAAGTCAAGGACAATTAACCGGCTATGCTGGGGGATTAGACAAGAAAATATGGCTTTTGGAGCATGAAGGCGTAGAACTTAGCGAGAAAGCTTTGGATAAATGATACAAATGGAGAAAATGATATGTTACGATTTATTGAATATCCAAAATGTTCGACCTGTCGCAAAGCCAAGGCTGAATTAAACCAGTTGGGTTTGGACTTTGAAGCAGTGGATATTGTCAAGGAAACACCGAGTAAAGAGGAAATTTTAACTTGGATGGAAAATTCTGATTTAAACATCAAATCTTTCTTCAACACTAGCGGGCTCAAATATCGTGAGCTAGGTTTGAAAGATAAACTATCAGGATTGTCCGCCGAAGAAGCCGCAGAGCTTTTAGCAACCGATGGCATGCTCATCAAACGACCAATCTTAGAAAAAGACGGAAAAATCCTGCAAATAGGCTACCGCATAGAATATGCAATATTAGATTTGTAAATAAAAAAGAAGTGAGGCAACAATTGCGATTTTAAAGAAATCCATTTTGTCGTCTCACTTCTTTTTAAGCTCTCTATTTTGGTATCATTGCTGTTCGTGTTATAATGTTTTTATACACTGAGAAAATTTCTTCAAACCTTGTTAGCTTGGGAGTGAGATAGAACTAAAATTTGAAAATGTTAATCGTCGCTCTTTTGATTTAATCATCCGATACAACATATTCCGTCAGATATTTTGTATAGTCTCACCTTGCAAGGTTGCTAAACAGTCTGTGAGACTGTTTGATTTTCATTGAATATTAGTAAAAAACGAAAAGAGAAAAAATGGTTTTATCAAAAAAACGTGCGCGAAAGGTAATTGAGGAAATCATTGCCCTATTTCCAGATGCAAAACCTAGCTTGAATTTTACCAATTATTTTGAATTGTTAGTCGCAGTCATGCTGTCAGCTCAAACGACCGATGCAGCAGTCAACACAGTCACACCAGCCCTTTTTAAAGCCTATCCAACTCCACAGGAAATGGCGGCAGCTTCAGAAAGCGAAATTGCCAGCTATATTGCTCGTCTGGGGCTTTATCGCAATAAGGCTAAGTTTTTGAAAAAATGTGCTCAGCAGTTGCTAGATGACTTTGGCGGTCAAGTCCCACATACACGAAAAGAATTGGAAAGTCTTGCGGGTGTGGGACGCAAAACAGCCAATGTGGTCATGAGTGTTGGCTTTGGTATTCCAGCTTTTGCGGTGGATACCCATGTGGAGCGGATTTGCAAACACCATGATATTGTTAAAAAGTCCGCTAGTCCTTTAGAAGTCGAACAACGTGTGATGGAAGTTCTGCCCAAAAATGAATGGCTTCCAGCTCACCAAGCTATGATTTGCTTTGGCCGTGAAATTTGCCATCCTAGAAATCCTAAATGCGATCAATATCCGCAGTTGTACCATTTTGATTGAAAAAAAAAGAGGGGAAACCTCTTTTTTTATAACTCAATTTCCAATACAATTGGTGTGTGGTCTTGCCTTGCTCCTGAATCAATCATTTCTGACTTAGTAACTTTGCCTGCAATTCGATTGCTGGTCAGCCAGTAATCAATTCTCCAGCCACTGTTATTGATTTTGCTGGTCTTGCTGCGTTGTGCCCACCAGCTATAAACATTTGGAATATCGCCGTGAATGTAACGGAAAGTATCAGTAAAACCACGATTTAACAGATTGGTAAATCCGGATCGTTCTTCATCTGTAAATCCAGGTGAGCGACGGTTGCTAGAAGGATGAGCGAGGTCAATCTCATTGTGAGCTACATTGTAGTCTCCTGTTGCAAGGACAGGTTTTTCTTTGTCTAAAGTTGTTAGATAGTCAGCATATTTTTGATCCCATACTTGGCGTTCTACTAGGCGTTTAAGTCCATCACCTGCATTTGGCGTATAAACTTGTGTAACGAAAAAATTGTCAAATTCCAACGTAATGATGCGCCCCTCGGCGTCCATAGTAGAAGGAGCGCCGATTTCTGGGAAAGTGATGATTGGTGTCAGGTTATTCTTATAGAGAAACATAGTCCCAGCATAACCTTTACGTGCAGGTTCTATAGAAGAGCGCCATGTAGTTTCATAATGTGGGAATAATTCATCCAAAACTTTTAGATGTTTTTTAGTTGGTCCGTTAGCAGATAATTTAGTTTCCTGAATGGCGATAATATCCGCCTTTTCTGCCTGAAGCGTCTGAAGAACAGCCTGAGAGAGCTGAGCGCGGGCAGAATCACTGGTCAGGGCAGCGTTGAGGGAGTCAATATTCCAAGAGATGAGTTTCATAAGGGTACCTTTTCTAGACTTATTTTTTTCTATTTTACCAAAAAAAGGCTAAGCAGGCGAGTTTTGGGTTTGTCATTTTCTTTGTTACCATAGGAATGGAATGATTTTTGTAGTGACTTGATTTTTGTATTCTTGATAGCCTTCTAGATTCTTTTCTAAGAAAGCCTCTTCTCCTTTTATGCGCTGGTTGATAATAGGAAGATAAAGAAGCATGACAAGGAAAGCTAAAAGTGAACCTAAAATGAGCGGAATGCTCAGAAACAGGCCAAGGGTTGCTAGATACATAGGATGTCTGACGATTCCGTAAAGCCCAGTTGAAATGACGTTTTGCTGGTCTTGAACATCAATAATTCTAAATAAATGGTTATTTTCTCGCAGAACTTCAGCATAGAGGAGATAGGATGCTAGAAAAATGAAACTTGCACACCATGTGATTCGGCTGGAAACTTGAAACCAAGAGAAACGATAGTCTAAACCAGCTAAGATAAAGGTAGCAAGAAAGAGTAAAGCACTCAAAAAAATGATCTGCTTTTGTTCCTTTTCTTTCTCTTTCATTTCCAGTCTTTTTCTGAGGAGGTCAGGTTTATAAAGGAACAGAAGGCTTCCAATCAAGAGCATTGGTAGAAAGACCAATCCCAAGAGAAGCCAGCCCTTCCAAAAGTCTAAACTTCCTGCTGGTATAAAAATGAGCAAAATCAAAAACATAAGACCAGACAGGTATTTTAGAATAACTTGGCTAATAAGATGTGTTTTCATTTTTAGCCCTCCTTTGCTCCATTATACTAAAAATCTGTGTAAAAATTCACTCGGAAGGCATCGATTCCTAAAAATTATTTGCAAAAATTCACTCGAAGAGCATCAAATACAAAAATTTATTTGTAAAAATTAGCTAGAAAGGCACAAATTCCATAGATTTACTTGTGAACGAGTTGTCGAATGGGAATAATTCAAAAGATTTATAGGTAAAAAGTTCGTCGAAAAGCGTGACTTCCCATAAATTATTGTCAAAAAGTTCGTCGAGAGACTGACTAAAAGCGGTTATCCTGACATTTCTAATATTTTTATCGCAGAGTAAGAAAGCGGCATTTTATTTATGTTTACTATAGGTGACTATCTTTTCGCAAACCCCGTGAAATATGATATAATGAGGTGTTATCAAAAAAGGTTTCATTCGCCTTGAAAGGATTAAAAAATGACTGAAAAACAACCATTTTATATTACGACACCGATTTATTACCCATCTGGCAAGCTCCATATAGGGAGTGCTTATACGACCGTTGCTTGTGATGTCCTCGCTCGTTACAAGCGTCTCATGGGGTATGATGTTTTTTATTTGACAGGGCTTGATGAGCACGGTCAAAAGATTCAACAAAAAGCAGAAGAAGCGGGCATAACTCCTCAGAAATATGTGGATGGAATGGCAGAAGAAGTAAAAGAACTCTGGGAATTGTTGGATATCTCTTATGATCAATTTATCCGCACAACTGATGACTACCATGAAAAAGTTGTGGCAGATGTCTTTGAACGTCTCTTGGCTCAGGATGATATTTACTTAGGTGAATATTCAGGCTGGTACTCTGTTTCTGATGAAGAATTTTTCACTGAAAGTCAGTTAGAAGAAGTTTTCCGTGATGAAACTGGCAAGGTTATCGGAGGAATTGCCCCATCAGGTCACGAAGTTGAATGGGTGTCAGAAGAATCTTACTTCCTTCGCCTCAGCAAATACCAAGATCGTTTGGTCGAATTTTTCAAATCGCACCCTGACTTCATCACTCCTGATGGTCGCCTCAACGAAATGTTACGTAACTTCATCGAGCCAGGTTTGGAAGATCTGGCGGTTTCTCGTACTACCTTTACCTGGGGTGTACCAGTCCCATCAAATCCAAAACACGTTGTCTATGTTTGGTTTGATGCACTGCTCAACTATGTGACAGCTCTTGGCTACGATCAAGACGAACACGCTAACTTTGACAAATTCTGGAACGGAACAGTCTTCCACATGGTTGGAAAAGACATCCTTCGTTTCCACTCAATCTACTGGCCAATCCTTCTCATGATGCTCGATATCAAATTGCCAGAACGTTTGATTGGTCATGGTTGGTTTGTCATGAAAGACGGCAAGATGTCTAAGTCTAAAGGGAACGTTATCTATCCTGAAATGTTGATAGAGCGCTATGGACTGGACCCACTTCGTTACTACCTCATGCGTAGCCTTCCGGTTGGTTCAGACGGAACTTTTACTCCAGAGGACTATGTAGGTCGAATCAACTATGAATTGGCCAATGACCTTGGGAACCTCCTCAACCGCACGGTTGCTATGATTAACAAGTATTTTGAAGGTGAAGTTCCAGTTTATGTGGAAAATGTGACGGACTTCGATGCTGATTTGGCAGCAGTAGTTGCTGATAGTTTGGCACAATACCACAAACAAATGAATGCTGTGGATTATCCACGCGCCCTTGAAGCGGTTTGGAATATTATTTCTCGTACCAATAAATACATTGATGAGACAGCTCCGTGGATATTGGCGAAGGATGAAGTTAAACGTGATGATTTAGCAGCGGTTATGGCACATTTGGTAGCTAGTTTACGTGTGGTGGCACATTTGATCAAGCCATTTATGATGACAACAAGTGACGCTATCTTGAGTCAGCTTGGTTTGCCAGAGGCAACTTCGCTGGAAAATCTTAACTTGGCAGGATTGTCAGCAGGCTTAACTGTGGTTAAAAAAGGAACACCAATCTTCCCACGCCTAGACATGGACGCAGAGATTGCCTACATCAAGGACCAAATGGAAGCCAATAAGCCAGCCATTGAAAAGGAATGGGAGCCAGAAGAGGTAGAACTCAAACTCAACCGCAAGGAAATCAAGTTTGACGACTTTGATAAGCTGGAAATTCGTGTCGCAGAAGTCAAAGAAGTTTCTAAAGTGGAAGGGAGTGATAAATTACTCCAATTTCGCTTGGATGCTGGAGATGCAGAAGATCGTCAAATCCTCTCTGGGATTGCTAAATACTATCCAAACGAGCAAGAATTGGTTGGCAAGAAAGTCCAAATCGTAGCGAACCTCAAACCACGCAAGATGATGGGACGTATCAGCCAAGGCATGATCCTCTCAGCAGAATATGGTAATCAACTAACTCTGCTCACAGTAGATCAAAATGTACCAAATGGTAGCTTGATTGGGTGAGCCCACAGGAAGATTAGAATTAAAAATGAGGCTGGGACAATAATGTCTCAGCCTCGCTTTGTAAGGGTTATAAGCTTGTCGCCTCGATCCACGGAGTGAATGGGAACTGTTCGTCCGAGGGTCGGACGAACTATTTGAGTAGTAGTTAAAAAAAGGGAGTGAGACAGGACTCCCTTTTGTAGTATAAAACATGATGATGCACTATTCATCTTTATTTAAAAACGAAAACCTCTCCGCCAGACTAGTCCAGCTTTCTCGTACATCGGTCATAAAGGCCATTGGACTAGGTGTTTTAAAATCATCAATCCAGGCTTGGTAACGGATAGAGATGAGCAGGCGTGTTAGGCGGCTGAGCATTTCTTTTTCTTGCTCGGTAAGGGCTTGGGCATTTTGGACGATAGTCAGCAATTTCTTGATACTGTTGGGTTGGAAAAATTCATCAATGGACGTAATTTGAGCGTCTAAAATGAGACCGAAAAAGACATCAAAGAAATCTTTAAGTTCGTCATCGGGAACCGTCTCCACCCATTCTTTGAGAGTTTTGTCTGTCTGAATGCTGTCTGGGTTGAGCGTGTCAAGTAAGACAAAGTGCTCATTTTCGATTTGCCAAGAGAAGGTATCGTGCTGGGCAATACCACCAATAGCCACACTCTTTACAATGTGCGCTTGCTTAGGTGTTTCTAGCATCATCCCGACAATAGAGCCTTGCGGAATGTAACGTTTGATTTTTGGAGCCATTTCCTGATAGCCGTCTGTTTCAATCACTGTGTGATTCAGTCCCGGAGCGTCAAAACTATAGATTTGAGAAATTCTTGCTTGCAAGGCAGGCTCCACTTGGCTGCCAGCGTAAGTCGCTAGATTGCCACCTTTGGAATGTCCTGTCAAAATAAAGGTCGCTGTTGGAAAAGCCTGCATGACCTTTTGAATGTAGCGTACAGCAGTTTGCTGCGCAGGGACATGCTCCATATAAGTCATGTGAAAATCTTCTTTCCAACCGATAATGGAATCATCTGTTCCGCGAAAAGTGATAACATAGGTGTTTAAGCTGATTTTATAAGTCATAGCAGCAAATTGTTTTTGCACATCTAAATCAATATCATTCACATAACCCAAGAGTTTGATGTTCTTATAGCGTTTGACACTTGCTACCTGCTGCAAGAGTGCCAAGCGATGTTTGGTATTCATCATGGAATTTTCTTGAGACATATCTTGTGGCACATCAGTTAAACGGCTGGCTTTTTGCAGGTCAAGACCGTCCGTTACGATTGTGTCATAGTTTAGATACGTGATCTCGGTCAAAAGCAGAATATCTAGCTCTGTAAAGGGCTGATCGTAGATACTGTCGTATTGTACATCTTCTAAATAATTAAAAATATTTCCCATAAAGGTTCTCTTTTCTGAAAATCTATTGTTAGTATAGCATATTTTCGCAAGTCTTTGTTATAATAGAGAAAGAAAGCGGAAATGAGGGATAGGATGCACAAGATATTATTAGTAGAAGACGATGCTGTTATTCGCCAACAAGTCAAAAAAATGCTGGAGCAATGGGGATTTGAAGTGGTTGCAGTAGAGGATTTCATGCAAGTCTTGACGATTTTTGTCAAGGAAGAGCCGCATCTAGTGCTAATGGACATCGGCTTGCCTCTCTTTAATGGATACCACTGGTGCCAAGAAATTCGCAAGATTTCTAAAGTGCCCATTATGTTTTTGTCATCAAGAGACCAAGCAATGGATATCGTTATGGCAATCAATATGGGTGGTGATGACTTTGTCACAAAACCGTTTGATAACAATGTCCTTCTTGCTAAAGTGCAAGGGCTGTTGCGGCGGTCTTATGAGTTTGGAACGGATCAAATTCTGCTAGAATATCATGGTGTGATTCTCAATCTTAAGTCCATGGATATGGTTTATGAAGGCGAAGTCATTACCTTGACCAAGAATGAATTTCAGATTTTGCGCGTGCTGTTTGAGCATTCTGGTAGCATTGTTGCGCGTGATGATCTTATGAAAGAGCTCTGGAATAGTGATTTTTTCATTGATGACAATACCTTATCTGTGAATGTTGCACGATTGCGTAAGAAATTAGAAGAAGCGGGGCTCAAGAATTTCATTGAAACAAAGAAAGGTATAGGCTACGGATTAACCAATGGATTATCAGAATAAGCGTTTGTTTCTTAGCTATTATTTTCGCTCGCGCCAGTTTTTATTTTTACTGTTACTTATTTTTTGTACACTATTATTTTCCTTTTGTTATCTTTTTGAAGATGAACGAGCAGTCTTACAGTATGTCTTATTGATTTTATTGCTGATTAGTCTGGCGGGTTTCCTGTTGGATATCGTAAAGCAGTACCAAAATTTTCGTCATCTTGTCTTTTATGGGGAAGGTCAGGCACAGACACCGATAGAAGCTCTGCTATTTTTCAAAATTGAAACGTTAAAAAATGATAAAAAAGAGTTAAAATTGCAAGAGCAAATAAAGCAAAATGATTTGCTGGATTACTACACGCTCTGGGTGCACCAGATCAAGACGCCGATTGCTGCTAGCAAGCTCTTAGTGGAGGACTTACAAGAGCAGACGCTCAAAAATCAATTGGAGCAGGAGTTGTTTAAGATCGACTCTTATACCAACTTAGTCCTACAATATCTGCGGTTGGAAAGTTTTCATGATGATTTAGTCGTGAAAAAAGAAAATATAGAAGACTTGGTCAAAGATGTTGTCAAAAAGTATGCAATTTTCTTTATTCAGCAAGGATTGAGTCTAAATTTGCATGATTTGAATCACACCATTATCACAGATAAAAAGTGGTTTCTTGTTATTTTAGAGCAAGTGCTTTCTAATAGTCTTAAATATACGAAGCAAGGAGGCATTGAGATTTTCTTTAAGGAAGATACCTTGTATATGAAGGATACTGGTTTGGGGATTCAAGATGCCGATCTTCTGCGCGTGTTTGAGCGAGGCTTTTCTGGCTACAACGGGCGCCTAACGCATCAGTCATCAGGATTGGGGCTCTATTTATCTAAGAAAATTGCGGATGAACTGGGGCATGAATTGCATTTGCAGTCGGTGGTCGGAGAAGGCACAACCGTTATGATTACTTTTAAAGAAAAGAAATTATTGTTTGAATAAATGCAATCTTACAAAATTGTAAGGTTCGCCTCTAAAAATGAAAGGTTATGTTATGGTAGCAGCCTTTCTTTTTTTGTATCATAAGATTAGAAAATGAATGATGTTTCATAGAGGAGGCAGTTATGAAAACAAAAGGATTGAACGCTTTTCAGCTCAAGCTCTTAATGGCTGTTTTAATGGTCTTTGATCATCTTGAAAAAATACCAGGTTTACTGTCAGGTGAATGGGCGAGCATTTTTCATGCTTTAACACGCTGTGTAGCAGTTTGGTTTGCTTTTGCAGCAGTGGAAGGTTTTCGATATACACGGAGCCGCTTGCTTTATAATGTACGTCTCTTTTTCTGGGCAGCCATTATGTTTGTAGGCAATACGATTCTCAATCTGCTGTTTCAGTCTAAAGGAGTTCAGATATACAATAATATTTTTCTAACCTTGGCTTGTGGTGTACTTGTATTAAATCTCTTTTTTGGGATTTCTCAAAATAGCAATTCGGTTGACATCAAACGCCAGCCCATTCGCTTTATCTTAGGCATTGTTGTCTGCTTGTTGTCTGGTTTTGTGACAGAAGGTGGCATGGTCATTATTCCGTTTATGCTGATTACCTATACTTGCAGGGAAAAGAAAAAACTACGAAATCTGCTGTATAGTATTTTAGCGATTGTCCTATTTTGTATGAGTATTCAGATTTACCCGACATGGAGCGACACACTGTTAATGATGTTTTATAATTCCGATTGGCTTTTTATCACAGTACTGCCTTTTATTTCACTCTATAATGGCGAGCGCGGTCCTGTGACCAAGTGGAGCAAGTATTTCTTTTATATCTTTTATCCAGCTCACTTATGGTTGATTACTTGCATTGCTTACCTCGTACATAAATAGATGAAAAATTGGACGATGACGAATTGACTGCAATTGGAAAATTGGAAAAAGAAAGCTGAAGATAAATATGATAAAATTTTATTGAAACAAGACAGGCAATTGCTTCAACCAAGTATAAAAGGTATTGAAAAAGCGCAATTTGGCTATGAAGTGAGTCAATCAGCGCAGCATTTATATTTTAGATTTTAAAAAAGGAGTAGATCATGACACTATTAGACGTACAGCACGTGAAGAAAATTTACAAGACTCGCTTTCAAGGCAATCAAGTAGAAGCGCTGAAAGATATCCATTTTACAGTAGATGAGGGCGATTATGTCGCTATTATGGGGGAATCTGGCTCTGGGAAGTCCACTCTGCTCAATATTCTTGCCATGCTAGACAAGCCAACCGAAGGACGTGTCTTTCTTAATGGCACCGACACCGCGACAATCAAAAACAGTCAGGCTTCGAGCTTTCGTCGGGAAAAATTAGGTTTCGTTTTTCAAGATTTCAACCTGTTAGACACGCTCTCGGTCAAGGACAATATCCTCTTGCCGCTCGTCTTGTCGCGCCGTCCGATTACAGAAATGATGCAAAAGTTGGTTACTACCTGTAATGAACTGGGGATTAACCAATTGCAGGAAAAATTCCCTTATGAAATTTCCGGTGGTCAAAAGCAGCGGGTGGCAGTAGCGCGTGCTATTATCACCAATCCGGAAATTCTGCTGGCGGATGAACCAACAGGGGCGCTCGACTCTAAATCTTCAGCGGCGCTTTTAGATGTATTTGATGACATCAATGACCGCGGACAGACGATTCTTATGGTAACTCACTCGACTTCTGCGGCAAGCCGTGCTAAGCGCGTACTGTTCATCAAGGACGGAATTTTGTACAATCAAATCTTCCGAGGAGATAAAACAGAGCGGCAGATGTTCCAAGAAATTTCAGATACCTTAACGGTCATGGCAAGCGAGGTGAGTGGCTATGTTCAAACTAACGAATAAATTAGCAGTCTCAAACCTGATAAAAAATCGCAGTCTGTATTATCCATTTGCTCTAGCAACGATTGTGGCAACAGCGATTTTGTATAGTTTTGTATCGCTTGCCTACAGCCCCAATCTAGAAGCCAGTTACGGTGGCTCGGCGGCTCGTATGACCCTGCAATTTGGGATTTGGGTCGTTCAGATTGCAGTTCTTATCCTTATCACCTATGCCAATAGTTTTGTCATGAAGAATCGCTCACGGGAGCTTGGTTTGTACAGTATCTTAGGAATGGAGAAGCGGCACATGCTGCTGATGACTTTCTTTGAAATGCTTTACTTTTTCTTAGTGACTGTCGGACTTGGAATTGGTTTAGGTCTTCTTTTAGACAAATTGCTTTTTGCAGTTTTGCTGAAATTCATGGGAATGAAAGTAGTAATTGCCTCAACTTTCCAATGGTCGAATATTTTCACCGTTTTAGCTAGTCTGGGTGTGGCTTTTGCGCTGATTCTCTTTTTAAATTCTACGCGCCTGCTTCGTTACAGCTCACTTCATTTGATGAGAGAAAAGAAGGCTGGAGAGAAAAAAGGACGATTTCTTGGCTTGCAGACGCTTGTGGGTTTAGGGCTTCTGGCTGCGGCTTATTATATCGCACTCACAGTTGACAAGCCGGTGTCTGCCATTGCGACTTTCTTTATTGCAGTTCTTATGGTTATTTTTGCGACCTATCTTCTTTTTAATGCAGGGACAATCACATTATTGCAATTTTTAAAGAGAAGAAAAAAATATTACTACAAAACGCAGAATTTCATTTCTGTATCCAATTTGATTTTCCGTATGCGTAAGAATGCTGCAGGTTTAGCTACGATTTCAATCCTTTCAACCATGCTGCTGGTAACTCTGGTCGGCTCTATCAATATTTATGTAGGTGGGAAAGATTATCTGACAACTTTGTATCCAAAGGATTATAATATCATGATTACAAGCGCAAAGACGGATAAAAATGCGACTATTTTACAAGCAGTCAAAGAAGTAGCACGGGGAAAAGGCTTGACAGATGCCAAGTATGAAGATTATAGTTATCAATTTTCTATGATTTCGAAAATCAATGGCAATCAGCTGACTATTGCTGAAACGATGGAAGGACTAAGTGTAGAAGAAACTCAAAAGATGATTGCTCCTTTCCTTGTCATCAGCCGTCAAGAGTACGAAAAAATGACAGGGAAAAAAGTTGATTTGGCTGATAATGAAGCACTTCTATATGCAAAAAATCTTCGAATCAATCAAAAGCAAGCTCTCACCATCAATGGAAAATCGTGGAACATCAAAGAGCATCTGACGACAGATTTTGCACATGGAAAGATTGTCAATCTCTCTGGTATGGTGTCACAAAAAAACATGTATATGGTTGTCAATAATCCCAGTCAAGTCGGTCTGAAATCTTTCTATACTTACTACATCGGTATCCAATCTTCCAATAAACAGGTTGATCTCCAAGAAAGTATTTTCAATGCTCTTCAGCAACAAGGTCAGGAAAGTGGCAATATCAGTCTTTCTGAGCGTTACCGCATTGAAAAAGATTATCAAGGAGTTATTGGAACTCTTCTCTTTATCGGCATTTTTCTTTCTACGATTTTCCTACTTGGGACAGTTCTTGTGATTTATTACAAACAAATTTCAGAAGGTTATGAAGATCGTGAAGGCTTTATCGTTCTGCAAAAAGTTGGACTGGATGAAAAGCAAACGAAGGCAACGATTCGAAAGCAAATCATAACAGTTTTCTTCTTGCCGTTGCTCTTTGCCTTTCTTCACATCGCTGTTGCTTTTCATATGTTGCAGCTGATTGTAGCTCTCTTAGGTGCAACAAATATACCATTACTCATTCAAACAACGATAACTACTTGCGGTGTTTTCCTCTTAGTTTACATCTTAGTGTTTGTAATGACCTCCAGAAGCTACCAAAAGATTGTAGCACAATAAGTATTTTGAACCATTCGTTTTTTGGCGAGTGGTTTTTATCTTGTAAATCTGACTTCTTATCTAGCTAGCAGAACCTCTTATCCAAAAGTGCGAGATTTTTTTAAAAGTGAGTAGTATGATAAGTTCGTAAAATAAATTATTGGAGGAACGTTATGCTACTAGAAACACGCCATCTTAGCAAAGTCTATGATAATAAGCAAGCTGTGAATGATTTGAATCTTCAGATTGAAACAGGAAGTTTTACCGCTATTTTAGGACCAAACGGTGCTGGAAAGTCTACAACGATTCAAATGTTGACAGGACTTTTGCAGCCTACGGCAGGAGAGATACTGTATGATAACCCCATTAAATTAGGTGTTGTTTTCCAAAACAGTGTTTTAGATGATATGCTAACGGTGCAAGAAAATTTAGAAATTAGAGCAGGTCAATATAAGGATATTGATAAAGGAAAAGTTGATGGCTTAGTGAATCAATTGGGATTGCAAAATTTCTCAACGCAATTATATGGGACTTTATCAGGTGGACAAAAACGACGAGTGGATATTGCCCGTGCTCTGCTGAATAGCCCAGATATTCTCTTTCTTGATGAACCAACTACTGGTTTAGATATTCAAACTAGGAAAGCCATTTGGGAGCTGATTCACCAGTTGCGAATAAAAGAGAAGATGACGGTTATCTTAACCACTCATTATTTAGATGAAGCAGATGATGCAGATATGATTTATATTGTGGATCACGGTCAAGTGACTGCCAAAGGTTCTGCTAATCAGATTAAAGAGCAATATGCTCAGAATTTTCTCAAGGTATTCGTGACCGATACTGCTGATTTTAAAGAAATTTTGAAGGAAGAGATTCCTTTTGAGGAAGTAAGAGTGAATGAACTGTTGATTCACCCAGAAACGACAGAAAAGGCTTTAGAGATTCTAACGTGTGGTCGCTCTTTTATTCGACAATTTGAATTTCGACCAGGAACAATGGACGATGCTTTTATGGCGTTGACAGGAAGAGAGGTACGTTAAAATGATAATGATCATTAAAAGAAATTTTTTACTATATTTTCGTAATCGTAGTGGAGTGGTTTTATCCCTTCTTGGAGCCATGATTTCCTTTATATTGTACTTAGTTTTTTTGAAAGCAAATATCAAGACCTCTTGGAGTCAAGTCCCTCATACCAATCAGTTATTGGATTCGTGGTTGATTGGTGGAACGCTTGCCATTACAGGGTTAACCACAACCTTTTCGAGTTTTTCCCAACTAGCGAAAGATAGAGAAAGTAACGTAACACAAGACCTAGTTCTGACAGATTTGGGACGCTGGGGCTTGTCTATCAGTTACCTTCTGAGTACTGCCATCATTGGATTTTTGATGCAGATCATCATGTTTACTGTCATGGAAGGCTACTTTATCTGGGACGATCAGATTGTCGTTGATTTGACTTTGCTTCCTCAAATCCTCCTTATTATGGTGCTCAATGCACTCTTATGTTCGATTTTCAATGGTATTCTTGTGAATCACTTCAAATCAGTAGATACGCTTGGAAAGCTAGCAACGATTATCGGAGCTGCCTCTGGTTTCTTAGTTGGAACCTATATTCCAATAGGGGTTCTTCCGTCATTTGCTCAAACGATAATGAAATGTACTCCCTCCACATATATTGCTTCTCTCTTTAGACAAGTAATGATGAAAGATAGCTTAGCTACTGTTTTTCATCATAATACAGCAGCGCAAGATTATTTTGAAAAGATGATGGGCATTCAATTAAAGTGGGAATCTCTATTGACAATGAAAGAAACATACTATATAGTTGTAGTAGTTTTAGTTGCCTTGCTTGTCATTTGGACAATCCAACAGCTTGCTACCAATCGGTGGACTAAAATTGCTTAAATTGATAGAAAGTTAGAGAAATTTTTTGCAGACTAAATTCAAAATGAATCCAACCATTCCTTCAAATGATCCCCTTGTTGTGATTCAAGCGGACGAGTTAGAAGCTGAAGCCAAAGAAATTTTTGAATATTTACATCAGTACAAGTCGTCTTGTGTGAATGCTATTCCCATTAAAACAGATGATAAAATTGTCATGGTAAAGACGGATCAGATTATTTTGGCAGACATCAATCAGACAACATTGATGGTGTATTGTGTGGATGGTATCTATGCGACGACCGAAACACTCACACATTTTCAAAGTCGGGTTAATCGTAAAAACTTTATTCAAATTTCAAAACACGCTGTCATCAATATTGACCATTTGTTATCATTATCGGATAGCTTTTCAGGAAATATGACGGCTAGATTGACAAACAAAATTAAGTCAAGTGTCAGTCGAAAATACGTCAGATTGTTAATGGATTATCTCGGTTTGTAGAAAGGAACAAACATGAAAAAAATTGTAGTGTCTATGCTAGAAGGTCTGCGCACTGGTTCCTTAGCTTATTTACTTGTCTTAGCTTTTCGGATCCAAGAATCCCAAGTGACAACTGCTAATATCATCAGTATCTTACTAATGAGTGCTTTGATAGGCTTATTTACTTTGCTATTTGAGGTTGAAAATTTTTCTTATTTGCTACAGTTAACGATTCATTTTTTCCTAACTTTAATTGTAGTTTGTGTGATGATGATTTATAATGGCTGGGCTTTCAATCTTGTGCGAGCTGAGTTTTGGCTAGATTTCATTGTTATTTATATTTTAATTTGGCTATTTGTTCGCTTAGATATTTATCTAAAAACAAAGAAAATCAATGAATCACTTGTAAAATTAAGAAGAAACCGTACAAAAGAATAGCTTAGGTCTTGTAGTTATATCCAGAGGGCTGGGGACACATTTGTCCAAGCCTTTTTTCTTACAAAAATGTAAGTTTTTAAGGCTCAAATGAAAGGTTATGTTATGGCAGCTGTTTAGCGATTTTTGTATCATATAAGTGTAAAGAAAATAAAGGAGAAAGAACATGAAAACAATTTTATTAAAGCAAAAATCAATGCCAAAAACTGAAAAAATTTCCAAAGAAGAAATCGAAAAGACAAAAATCGGCTGTGCTTCTAGTCAATATTATTTCTGGCTACAATATAGCCATTGAGATACATTTTTAATATCAGTACAGCTTCAGGCAATCTTACAAAAATGTAAGATAAAAGTCAAAAATGAAAGGTTAAAGTATGGAAAGTTACTTTTCTTTTCAGTATGATAGATATATAAAAATTGTTAGGAGAAAATGATGACACTATTAGACGTACAACACGTGAAGAAAATTTACAAAACTCGCTTTCAAGGCAATCAAGTAGAAGCGCTGAAAGATATCCATTTTACAGTAGATGAGGGCGATTATGTCGCTATTATGGGGGAATCTGGCTCTGGGAAGTCCACTCTGCTCAACATTCTTGCCATGCTAGACAAGCCAACCGAAGGACGCGTCTTTCTCAATGGCACGGATACAGCGACGATTAAAAACAGTCAAGCTTCGAGCTTCCGTCGGGAAAAATTAGGTTTCGTTTTTCAAGATTTCAACCTGTTAGACACGCTTTCGGTCAAGGACAATATTCTCTTGCCGCTCGTTTTATCACGCCGTTCGATTACAGAAATGATGCAAAAGTTGGTTACTACTTGTAATGAACTGGGGATTAACCAATTGCAGGAAAAATTCCCCTATGAAATTTCCGGTGGTCAAAAACAACGGGTGGCGGTGGCGCGTGCTATTATCACCAATCCAGAAATTCTGCTGGCAGACGAGCCAACAGGGGCGCTCGATTCTAAGTCTTCTGCGGCGCTTTTAGATGTATTTGATGACATCAATGACCGCGGACAGACGATTCTTATGGTAACGCACTCGACTTCGGCGGCAAGCCGAGCTAAGCGAGTACTGTTCATCAAGGACGGAATTTTGTACAATCAAATTTTCCGAGGCGATAAAACAGAGCGGCAGATGTTCCAAGAAATTTCAGATACCTTAACGGTTATGGCAAGTGAGGTGAGTCAAGGTGTTTAGATTAGCGGGAAAATTAGCGGTTTCTAACCTAGTGAAAAATCGTAGATTATACTATCCATTTGCGTTGGCAACTTGTTTAGTCGTCGCTATTTCATATATTTTTAATTCTTTAACGTTTAATCCTCATTTACAAAAAATGCAGGGGGCAAGTTCTATTTCATTTGTCTTGGCTCTTGGAGTGATTATTGTGACGATTGCTGCAGCGATTATCGTTTTTTATGCTAATAGCTTCGTCATGAAAAATCGCTCGAAAGAACTGGGGCTGTATGGAATGCTAGGACTTAATAAACGTCATCTCTTTACCATGGTGTTCATTGAGTTATTGATTTTAGGAGCGACGACTGTCACGATTGGTCTTGGATTTGGTATTGTATTTGATAAACTGATTTATGCCTTTTTACTGAAATTGATGGGGTTAAAAGTTGTTCTAGTATCCACGTTTCAATGGTTAGTTCTTATTTCAGTTGTTGTCATCTATGGCGTTATTTTTGCGGGCTTGGTGCTTGTCAACGGTTTGAGGATTCTACGTTTTAATGCTTTGCAATTGGCCAAGGAAAAGAATAGCGGTGAAAGAAAAGGACGATTTCTTCTGATTCAAACGATTATTGGATCGATTTCTTTAGGCTATGCTTATTACCTAGCTCTGAGTGTCAAAAATCCATTGACAGCAATTGGTATATTTTTTATAGCTGTTCTCTTTGTTATTTTAGGGACTTATCTGCTGTTCAATGCAGGAGTTACGGTATTTTTACGGTTGCTTCAGAAAAATAAACGGTATTATTATCAACCTAATAATATGATTTCTGTGTCCAATTTGATTTTTCGGATGAAGAAAAATGCAGTGGGATTGGCAACGATTGCGATTCTTTCAACGATGGTTTTGGTCACCCTGGCTGGAGGTGTCAATATTTATGCAGGTGCTGGTTATCTTAAAAGCGTGATGTATCCCCAAGATTATACGATAAAGGGGAATGCAGTTTCAGCTGCTCAATTGGATCAGGCATTGACAGAATTTGCAAAAGAGAATCATTTAACAGTCACTAAGAAAAATGCTTATCAATATTATTCGATGGGAATTAAAAATCAAAAGGGCAATCAGCTTGATATTTATCCAAAAGGTGAAACACGAGTTTCTCCACAGGCTTATATTCTGCTGTTTTCAGCTGATGATTATCGGAAAATGACGGGCAAAACATTGAATTTAAAAGATAATGAGACAGTAATCTTTGCAAAAGGAATCTCTATCAGGCAAACTCAGCCTCTTAAGCTGAACGGGCAAGAATTGATAGTTAAAGAACTTTTAAAAGAGGACTTTGTTCTTGGAAACATTACAGATCAGTATAATATCATTATCCCTCAGTCACTTTTTATGGTGGTTAATGACCCACAAAAATTGGTGGATTCCCAAAAGCAACATTACACGATTAATACAGAATTATATGGCGGCTTGAATATCAGGGCTTCTAATAAGAAAAAGGGCGATTTGGATACAGCTTACCAGAAGAAGCTGAAACAGTTCAATACGACGCTCCCCGATAATGCCGGTGTGTATGGTTATACAAGAATCCAAGGTGTGCAGGAAATTATGAGTATGTTAGGTGGCGTTTTCTTTATTGGTATTTTCCTTTCAATTGTCTTTATGCTGGGAACGGTTTTGGTAATCTACTACAAACAGATTTCAGAAGGGTATGAAGACCGAGACCGCTTTGTAATTTTACAAAAGGTAGGATTAGATGAAAAGCAGACCAAGCGCACCATTCGCAAACAAATTTTGACTGTGTTTTTCTTGCCACTCATCTTTGCCTTTGTTCACCTAGCTTTTGCTTATCATATGCTGAGCCTTATGTTGAAAGTTCTGGGGGTCTTAAATGCTGCATTGATGTTGGAAGTTACGCTTGGCGTTTGTGCTGTTTTCTTTATCGTCTATGTACTTGTCTTTCTCATCACATCACGCAGTTATCGTAGAATTGTGTCGATTTGAGTTAGCGATAGGTACGGATAATAGTGAAAAGGAGTAGAGCTATTCTGATCTACACCCCAAAAATTAGACAGAAAAAATCTAACTTTTGGGGTATTTTATTATGAAATTGAGTTATGAAGATAAAGTGCAAATCTATGAACTAAAAAAACAAGGAATCAGCTTAAAGCAACTCTCAAATA
>NZ_JADNQV010000005.1:0-179971 GCF_015594635.1 Streptococcus sp. HF-100 | reverse complement strand
TCAAGCGACAACTATCTTAGTATATCATCTCCTTCTCTTCTTGTCAATACCTTTTTTCATCTTTTTTTACTTTTCTTAAACTTTTTCTTTCAATTGATAGTTCTAAAATGAAGTTGGCCACTTCGAGTGTATGAAAAAATATCTCAAAGAGATATACTTGTAGTTCACCACAAACACAAGGAGATTCTTTAAGATGCCTACTCATTATACCCAAAAAGGCAAGCACTTAACAATAGCTAAGCGCCGTTTCATTGAAAAATGGAAGGACGAGGGAAAATCAAATCGTCAAATCGCTCTCTTGCTTGGAAAAGCACCTCAAACTATTCATAATGACATCAAGCGTGAGCTGGTTCGCCAACAAGTACTCAAGGGAAAGTTTGAACTGCTCTATTCTGCAGATACTGCTCAAAGTCGTTACGAATCAGCTAGAGAGAAGTTGTCCGAAAGTGTCGACTTGATAAGGCTACCTAGGAGAGCTGGGTAGCTGTTCTACTCTTTTCGGTTTCTATTTCGTACTTCTTAATACACCTATCTATCTCTTCAGGTACTTTTACATTCTTTTCAGCGGATAAAGTTAAAACCCTCTGATTCTAAATCAAAGAGTTTTATCGTTTTAATTTATTCTGGTTTCTGCTCTTCCATTTGAGATTTCACTTCATCATAGCTCAAAGCATGCGAAGAACTTACACTTGGTTCATCAGGCATTTCACCAGTTTCATACAATGATTTAATTTGATGACTATCAAGTGTTTCGTATTTAAGAAGAGCTTCTGCAATCAATTTATGCTTTTCACGATTTGATTGGATAATTTCTGCTGCTTTGTTGCGCGCTTCATTAAGCAAATTACGAACTTCTTCATCAATTTCATATGCAGTTTGCTCTGAAATTGATTTTTGTGGGCTCGCAGCGCCAAACATCGCATGGTTTCCTTCATATTGAACTGGACCGAGTTTTTCACTCATACCATACTCTGTTACCATCGCACGTGCCATTTGTGTAGCTTGTTCAAAGTCATTGGAAGCACCTGTAGTTTGGACGTTGAAAATAATTTCTTCAGCAACACGTCCCCCCATAAGTCCTGCCAATTGCTCTTTCATATCTTCTTTAGATAAAAGAGTCTGATCTTCTTTCGGGAGAGCAATCATATATCCACCTGCACGACCACGAGGTACAATGGTTACCTTGTGAACGACACGTGCATTTGATAAAACAAGACCAACAATCGTATGTCCTGCTTCATGATAAGCGACAATTTGCCGATCACGTTGTGAAACTGTCTTATCTTTTTTAGACGGTCCTGCAATAACACGATCTTCTGCTTCATCTATATCGGAAGCATCAATAACTCTTTTATTTCGACGCGCTGCGACAAGAGCCGCTTCATTTAAGACATTTTCCAAATCAGCACCAACAAAACCAGGCGTTTGTTGAGCAACTAGTTTTAAGTCAACATCTTCAGCAAGAGGTTTATTTCTAGCATGAACACGAAGGATAGCTTCACGACCTTTTACATCTGGCTGACCAACAAGAACTTTACGGTCAAATCGACCAGGACGCAGAAGCGCCGGATCTAGCACATCACTACGGTTTGTTGCTGCAATAACAATAATTCCTTCATTACCTTCAAAACCATCCATCTCAATCAGCAGTTGATTAAGGGTTTGTTCGCGTTCATCATTTCCTCCACCGAGACCGACACCGCGTTGACGACCAACAGCATCAATTTCATCAATAAAAATAATCGCTGGGGCTGCCTTTTTTGCATCTTCAAAAAGAGAGCGAACACGGCTAGCACCGACACCGACAAACATTTCAACGAAATCTGAACCTGAAATACTAAAGAATGGAACGCCTGCTTCACCAGCTACTGCTTTAGCAAGAAGAGTTTTACCAGTCCCTGGAGGGCCTTCAAGAAGAACACCCGCTGGTATGCGAGCTCCTAGTTTTGTATAACGTTTAGGATCCTTTAGAAATTCAACAACTTCAACTAGTTCTTGTTTTTCTTCTTCCGCACCTGCTACATCAGAAAAGCGTACTTTTATATCTTCTTTGTTTGTCGCACGCGCTTTATTACGTCCAAAACTCATAGCTCCACGCGCTCCACCGCCTCCACCTTGATTCATCATAGAGAACAGGAAGAAAGCAAAGATGGCAAATGGCACCAGAGTTGTCAGCACCTGAATCCAGACACCACTTGAACTTTCACGTTTAATGGTGATTTCAGTTCCCTTATCTGAAGCTAATTTTTGTAATTCAGCTACCGTTAAATCTGAAGGTAGAATAACACTAGTAAAGCGGCTTACAGAGGTAGAAGAAGGAGTAAAAAACTGAATACCACTATTATCCTTTACCTTCTTTTCTTTCTTATAAGTACCTGCAACTTCAATAACACTACCATTTGGCTGATAGCTAATATCCTTTACATTTCCATTTCTAATTTCTTTAACTAACTCAGTATAGTTAATTTGTTGGCTGCGACCTACAGAACTTCCAGCTGAAAAATACTGAAAACCTGTAATAACAACAACAATAATTAAAATGTATAGGAAAGGATTTTTTATAAAGCCATTATTTTGTTTATTTTTCATCTATCTATCAATATACCTTTTTATTTTGTATAAACTTCTTCTTTTAAAACCCCTACATATGGCAGATTCCGATAGTTTTCATCAAAATCTAGACCATAACCAACTACAAATTCATTTGGAATTGTAAAACATGTGTAATCTGCTTCAATATCAACTTTTCGTCCTTCGGGCTTGTCCAAAAGTGTAGCAATTTTAACAGACGCAGCTTTTTTCTCCCTAAATAACTCACACAGGCTTTTCAATGTTTTTCCCGTATCAATAATATCTTCGACAAAAAGAATATGACGTCCAGCAATATCTTGATCAATATCTTTAATAATATTGATAACACCACTGCTAGATGTCCCACCATGATAGCTTGACACTAACATAAAATCCATTTCAATATGGGTATCAACATGCTTTATCAACTCTGCCATAAAAGGAATGGAACCTTTTAAAATTCCTACAAAAATAGGATTTTTCCCTGCATAATCACTAGTTAATTGAGTTCCTAAATTTTTTGCTGCTGCCACGATCTCATCATGTGAAACCAAAACTTTCTTAATATCTTGTTCTAGCATCTTCTTTACCTATCTAAATTTTGAATATAAAGTTTGTTATACATTATATCATTTTTTTGACTCTTACTCAAATCACATGTTACGATTCCAGCAATTGCTAAGATTTCCCCATTTTGCTCAATAATAATAGCATTTTCCCTTTGATCTATAGGGATTTTTTGATCAATAAAGTAACGACGAAGCTTTTTATGGTGTTGGTTCAAGATAATTTCATCTTGTTCTTTTCTATGTCGAAGTAAAATTTCTGTTTCACGTGAAACAAATACTTCTTGGATGTTTTTTTCATGAAGCTCCTTTCCAAAAGAAAAGCGATAATGACCATATTCCACAATATCGTTATATTTTAACAAAATTGAATCCACTTTTAAATCAGACTGTGGACTGATTTTACGAATCTCAAAGGAATCATAATTTTTATATAACTCATAACCCGCTTTAAGTGGTTGCTGATAATTAGATTGCTTGTTCAAGATTGCTAAAATATCAGAAAACTGTGCTTTACTAAGCTGCAAATCAGGAAATTTCTTTAAATAAGCCTGTAGCAAAAAACTTTGCACAGAGTAAGGTTGAGATTGAAATTCCTGCAGATTCGTCGCTACAATATTTTTAGTTAAATATGCTAATGCATCTTGCATTTGAGAAATTTCTGTTCCCAATTCTATTAAATGCTTCCTGAACTGCGGATTTTCTTGTTCTAACAATGGAAAATACTCATTTCGAATTCGATTGCGCAAATAATGGTTCTCTTGATTTGTCCAATCCTCAAAATGAAAAATAGGAGGGAAATTTGATTTTTGAAAAGAAAGCAACGGTCTTATCAATTCTCCATTTGCAAATTTTTGTTTTTCTTTCATTCCTGAAATATGAAATAAACGGCTGCCACGAAGAATTCTCATAAAAATCGTTTCTGCTTGGTCATCAGCATGATGTGCTGTTACTAATGCCGTGCATTGTTCCTCTTTCATAATTTTTTTGAAAAAAGCATAGCGAAAATCACGCGCTTTTTGTTCTGAGAATGGTCCAGAAAAACTTGATGTAAAAATGCTTACACCAAGTTTCATTGCTATTTTTTTTAGTTCTTCTTCCTCAAAATCAGATTCTTCTCTCACTCCATGATTAACATGAGCAAGGTAAATTTCTATTTCTAGTTTTTCGCGATATTTATAAAGCCAGTCAAGCAAAGTCATAGAATCTAGTCCACCAGAAATAGCAAGTAAAACTTTTCTATGAGGTCTGAAATAACCTTTTTTTTGAACCATTTGAAAAAATTGTTGTTCTATCATTTCAAAACCTCATAAATATCATCTGCAATTTTAGAAATGGTGTCATAATCAGAATGATTTGTAAAAATAGACAGAACAAAAGGAGAATTAGCATAAACAATTGCAACATCATGCTTAAAATCATAAGCATCCCCAATTTTATGAGCCACTTTTACATTTATATTTTTAGAAATACGCTGCTCATCAAAATTTGTTTGTGATAGTGCATTGATAATGTCCCCATTTTGTTTATAGATAGCTTCCATCATATTTCCAGCCATCCTAGCTGATGCATTACGTTTTTCTACATCCCATTTTTTCCCAGCAATTTGCTCAATTGTTGCTTGATAAGTGCTGTCTGATTGACTAGTAATATAATATCCTAAAATATTTGTAGCTGCATTATCTGATTCTTTTGCAATATGATTCATCAAATCTTGAATGCTGTATTCCTTATTATCTGATTTTTTAGAAATGCTTCCACTACCTTCTGTATCATAAGCACCTGAATAGTCATTTACAGCAGGAATATATTTTAAACCAGAAGATGGCTTGTATTTTCCTTCATTCAACTGCTTTTGAGCATAATAAAGAATGGGAAGTTTCGCTACACTAGCAGAATACATTTCCAAATCTGGGTTAATACCAGCAGTTTTCCCAGAATCCAGTTGTTTTACATAGATAGAATAGTCTGCTTTATTGTACTTGCTTGTTAAAATCTCTTGAACTTTATCCATACGATTATCTGTATCAGACAAGTATTTCACATCAATCCAACCTTTGCCCTCAACATAAGCATATTTTCCTGATGTCGTCTCAGCAAGTTGAGTAATTTTTACTGGATGATACGGTAATAAATTCGTCTTCACTTCCTTTGTTCCATTTACAAAAGCTTGATTGTAAACTACAAACGACGGTTTGAGCCACATTGTTTGTGAAACATCTTCACTAGATTGGACAATATCATCATAAATCATTCGTTTATCGGCAGGAATGAATTGTCCATTTGCGAGTTTAAAAACTGGGAGTCCTTGTTCATTGACTTGTAAGTCAGAAAGTTTAATTGGTGTATTCGGAGTTAAACTCCCAGCAACTTTTTCTAAATTTAAGGACGTATAAGTTGGAATTTGCTCATAAACATTTGGATTGGTTGGAAGGTCAGTGTAATAGTTACTGTAGGTCGTACTAGTAATTTCATACTGTTGCTTTGCGGTCAATTTTACATCTTGTTCTGTACTTACTACTACTTTTGCAGTGAAAAATGCTGGCAACAATAATAGAAATAGCAACTTACGCATGCTCTCCCCCTTCCTTTTTAGTCTCTTCTAATTTTAAGGTCTGATTTTTTCTGGACAATTCTTCTAATTTTTCATCAGAAAACTCCAAAAATTGTTCAATCGTTTTTAATAAATTTTCCATCCTTACTGTGGCAACAATCCTGGGATTGTATAGATATATTCCCCTTGTTTAGAATAATAATATTTAGCACGTGCATATTTAGCAGCATATTCTTCATCTTTTAATTTATTAGCAAAAGCTTTTTGAGATTCTTTTTCGTTGCTTATTTCTTCGTATCTCTTTTGTAAATGCGTTAATTGTGTTCGACGTTCTAGTAAATTTTGATAACTTTGAACCAAATTAAATGTCGGTAAAATGAACAATAAGATGACTAAAATCAATACCCAACCCATAAAGCGATTCTTTTTTCTTCTTTCTTGCTCTAAATAACGACGATGTTGGTTTTCATCTTGTATATAGCGATTATTTAATTGAACAATATTTCTAGCCATCTACTTCTACCTTTGTTTCTTTTATAATTTCGTACATTTTAGTGGCATCTTCTTTTTTAGTACTATCTTTCATTTCTAGAACCCGAACTAATAAAATTTTATTTCCAAAACGAATCTCTATTTCGTCATTGATTTTTAAATCTGTTGAACTTTTAGCTAAAATTCCATTTACTTTAATTCTTCCCTTATCGGCCACCTCTTTAGCAATAGGACGACGTTTTATAATACGGGATACTTTTAAATATTTATCTAATCTCATAAAGTTACCTCAATTTATTATTTTACCATTTTTTAAGAAGATATTATAGATGAAAGCGAAACTTTACAAAATTGTAAAGTTAGTAATCTTTCTTTTGATTTTTAATTTCTACCAACTTTTCTGAAAACTGCAGAAGTCCTTCTAAAATTACATAATCTTTTTTATTTTTTACATCAAATATAACTTCAATCAATCCCTTATTTTCTGAAATTCTTGCTTTTAAATTTGTTACAGAAAGAGCTTCAAAGTAATCTTGAGTTAAGAAAAACTGTTGAGAAACTTTTTCAAATCGGACAATCACAGCTTGTTGCTTTTTTTCAACAAGCTGAACAAAAGCTTGATCTAAATAAGACTTTACAAGGCCAATTTCTAATAAAAAGGCAACAACATCTGGATATTCTCCAAAACGATCTATCAATTCATTCTGTAATTCTTCATAATTTACACGACTGTCAATTTCGCGAATACATTTGTAAATTTCAATTTTCTGCCTTTCATCAGCAATATAATTGCTAGGAAGATAGGCATCAATCTGCAAATTAATTTCAGCATTTCCTTTTTGCCTTCTTTTTTCTGTACCTTGTTTTTTAGCAATAGCCTCTTCTAATAATTGAGAATACATCTCAAATCCAACAGAATCAATAAAACCAGATTGTGAGCTTCCTAAAATATTTCCAGCACCACGAATAGATAAATCTCGCATAGCAATTTTAAAACCAGAGCCTAATTCTGTAAATCCTTTTATAGTTTCCAAACGTTTTTCAGAAATTTCTGTCAAAACCTTGTCAGGACGATACATGAGATAGGCATAAGCAATACGATTGCTACGACCAACACGCCCTCGCAATTGATATAAAGTTGACAGTCCCATGTAATCTGCATTTTCAATAAAAAGAGTATTAACATTAGGAATATCAACACCAGTTTCAATAATAGTCGTTGTCACCAAAATATCATATTCCCCATTGATAAAATCAAGTAAAGTATTTTCAAGAAGAATTTCACTCATTTGGCCATGTACATATCCAATAGAAGCTTCTGGAATCAATTCTTTCAATTCTGAAACTTTTCGCTCCATTGTGTCAACTTTATTGTAAAGATAGTAAACCTGTCCTCCTCGATCCATTTCTCTTAAAACTGCATCTCGAATAACTGTTGCATTATTTTCTAAAACATAAGTTTGAACTGGGTAGCGATTTGTTGGAGGAGTTTCAATAACTGATAAATCACGTATTCCTAACATAGACATATGGAGTGTACGAGGAATAGGGGTCGCCGTCAAAGTTAAAACATCAACTTTCGTTTTCAACTCTTTTAATTTTTCTTTATGCTTAACTCCAAAGCGTTGTTCCTCATCAATAACAATGAGTCCCAAATCAGAAAATTTAACATCTTTTGACAGGAGACGATGCGTTCCAATAATAATATCCACCTGCCCTTTTTTTAGTTTTTCTAAAATTATTTTTTGTTCTGATTTACTTTTAAAGCGACTTAATACTTCAATATTGATAGGAAAATCGTTAAAACGTTCCTTAAAGTTCGTATAGTGCTGTTGAGCCAAAACCGTAGTGGGAACTAAAATTGCTACTTGTTTATGATCATTTACTGCTTTAAAGGCAGCTCTCATAGCTACTTCCGTCTTTCCAAAACCAACATCTCCAACTAAAAGACGATCCATAGGATGATCACTTTCCATGTCTTTTTTTACTTCTTTTATAGAGCGCAACTGATCTTCTGTTTCTACATAAGGAAAATCATTATCAAATTCTTGCTGATAAGAATCATCACTAGAAAACGCAAATCCCTTTAATTGACTTCTCTCTGCGTAAAGTTTGATTAAATCCTCAGCAATATCTTCGACTTGATGTTGTACTCTCTGTTTAGTTTTTTGAAAACGTCCATCATTTAATTTATTGATTTTAGGCGCTTTACCATCACTCGCAACATATTTAGAAAGAAGCTGAATCTGATCAACAGGAATAGAAATACGATCTGCATTTTGATACTGAATGGTAAGATAATCACGATGAATTCCTGAAATTTCAATCGTTTCAATCCCTAAATATCGACCGATTCCATGAACGTTATGAACAACATAATCTCCTTTTTCCAGCTCATTATAATTTTTCAAACGTTCAGCATTAGAAATATTCTGTCTACGAACTTTTCGTTTTACTTTTTTTTGCAGAATTTCATACTCTGTAATCAAAACAATTTTTTCATCTACAAAATTAAACCCTTGAACTAAATGCCCTTCTACTAATTGAACAGCATGTTCATGAATTTTAGTATCATTGACATAATCAAGTGAAATTTCATACTCTTGTAAAGTTTTATGTAAACTTTGTAAAGATAATAAAGAATTTGATTGTAAAATAACTGTATAGTTAGATTTTTTATAGCGACTGATTTCTTCTTTCAAAAGCAGGAATTGACTAAAAAATTCCTGCATAGGATACTGATTAAATTGATAAAGAGAATCAAATTTTAAATTTCCCAGTCCTTTATGAAAATTGGAAAAGAAGGTAGCTGGTTTATACTTTCTAAATATTGAATAAACATCTGCAAAATAAGATTGATTTGCAATAGCTTTACTAGTTTGTAAATCTTCTGTCAATAAATTTGCTGCTTCTAATTGAAACTGAGCATGTCTATTCATAATTTTTTGAAAATCATCAAAGAAAATTGGGCTATATTTTGGAAGATAATCAAAAATTGTCCATTCATTTTGATAAAAATAAGATAATAATTTTCTAATATCAGCATGTTGAATTTGTTCTTTTGTACTAGCTAAAATCTCCTCTAAATAAGATTTTGAAGTTGAATCTACAGTTTTTTCTATAAGATTTTCTATTTTTTTCTGTGCACTTTTATAATCTGCTTTAGTAAATATGATATCTGTAGCAGGATGAATATGCACATGTTCTACATTTTGAATAGAAATTTGATTTTCAGGATTAAATAGACGAATACCATCAACTTCATCACCAAAAAATTCAACCCGAAAAGGCATTTGACTAGAGCGCTCAAAAATATCTAAAATATCACCACGAAGACTAAACTCCCCTTGTTTCAATACTTGTGATACTTGCTTATAACCTGAATTTAGCAATTGAGAAATCAAATCTTTCAACTCATATTCTTGCCCTATTTTTAAATCAATATAAGCTGAATTGAAATTAACAGGATTGGGTAAAAATAGTTGACTAGCTGCCACATTAACTATCAAAAATCCTGATTGTTGAGAATCTAATAAAAAATCTAGAGCTTCCAAACGAGAAAAAATCTTTTCTTGAGAAGAAAAAACAAACTCAGCTAACGGAGTATCATCTGCAAGAAATGTATAGACCCTCTCTTCTCCCACCAAGCCAATCAGATCACTAGAAAGTCTTTCTGCTTCACTATAAGTAGACGTTAAAATCAAAATTTTGTGATTCTCTTCTACACAAGAGGCCATTGTAATAGCCTTAGTTGAAGATGACAAACCCATTAATAACTGCCGAGTTGATTTATTTAGATTTCTTTGCCAATCAGCTATCTGTTTATTTTGATTAAATAACTCAATAATATCCATCTTTTTATCCATTGTATTGTTGCATTGTTTGTTCAAAATTATTAGACTGTAAATAATAATTTACAGCACCGTCAACTTTGTCAAGTGTATTTAAAATTATAGCATAGTCTCCTTTTGAAAATTTTCCTAACACATGGTGAATAATGGTTATATTATTTTCGGGACGACCAATACCAATTTTAATTCGTTTAAATTCTTGGGTTCCTATATGTTTGATAATTGATTTGATGCCATTGTGACCACCAGCAGATCCTTTTGCTCTAAGTCGTATTTTTCCTACTTCCATATCCAAATCATCATAAATAACTACTAAATCTTCAATATCTAGACCATAATAAGATAAAAGGGCATGAACAGCCTTTCCACTTTCATTCATAAAGGTCGTTGGTTTGACAAAATACACTTTCTCACTATTAAAAAATGTGGAAGCTATCTCTGCTTGAAAAATTTTATCAGTTGTAAACTTTAAACTTTGTTCTTTACACATTTTGTCAACGAGCATAAATCCGACATTATGTCTTGTTTCAAAATATTTTTCTCCAGGATTTCCTAATCCTACAATCATCTTTACCATTTTTTACCTCTAAAAAGACCAAAAGGGCTGGAAAAGTTTTTCCAACCTTGTTTATATTTAATTTACAATGCTTTACACATTAAATCTAAATTCCATAATATCGCCATCTTGAACGATATATTCTTTTCCTTCTTCACGCAGTCGTCCTGCTTCTTTGACTGCTTTTTCACTGCCATATTTCACTAAATCATCATAAGACATGGTTACAGCACGGATGAAGCCTTTTTCAAAGTCTGAGTGAATAATTCCAGCTGCTTGTGGTGCTTTCATGCCACGTCTAAATGTCCAAGCTCGAACTTCCTTTTCTCCTGCTGTAAAATAAGTTCCAAGTCCTAATAAATGATAAGCTGCTCTGGTTAATTTGTCAACCCCAGATTCATTCAAGCCCATTGCTTCAAGAAATTCAACTTTATCTTCATCATCTAGCTCAGAAATTTCTTCTTCAGCACGCGCAGATATAACAACTACCTCTGCATTTTCAGTTGCTGCAAACTCGCGAATTTGTTGAACATACTCAATATTATCCGGATCTGCTACCTCGTCTTCACCAACATTCGCAACATAAAGCACTGGTTTTGTAGTCAATAAAAATAATTTTTTGACAATTTTTTGTTCTTCTTCATCAAATTCAATGGTACGCGCTGATAAACCATTTTCTAAAACTGGTTTAATTTTTTGCAAAACATGAAATTCAGCTACTGAATCTTTATCTTTTTGGGTTCGAGCAACTTTTTCCACACGTGCATAGCGTTTGTTGATACTTTCTAAATCTGCTAAAATCAGCTCAAGATTAATCGTTTCAATATCAGCAATTGGGTCAACAAAATTTGACTCACGTCCTTGTTCCCGCATAACATTTTCATCATCAAAAGCCCGAACCACATGAACAATGGCATCAACTTCACGAATGTTAGCCAAAAATTTATTTCCAAGACCTTCTCCTTTTGAAGCACCTTTCACAATTCCTGCAATATCTGTAAACTCAAAAGTTGTTGGCACTTTTTTCTGTGGTTTGATAAGTTCTGTTAATTTATCCAAACGAGCATCTGGAACTTCTACCCGTCCAACATTAGGATCAATCGTCGCAAAGGGGTAGTTAGCTGCCTCTGCTCCTGCCTTTGTAATTGCATTAAATAAAGTAGATTTTCCAACATTAGGTAATCCTACAATTCCTGCTGTTAAAGCCATTTCGCTCTTCCTTTCACCTTTTCAATTCAATAAACCATTATATCATATTTACCACTATTTGACTTATAACTTCATCATTTTTGAAAAATGTTGTATTTTCCCAATTAAAATATTATAATTTTATTGAGGTATAGGAGGTAATGCCATGAAAAAAAGATATTTAAAACAATTATTGGTTAGTATTGTTGCAGTTTTTTCACTCATCACTCTCATTGCATGCGGGTCTCAGGAAAAAAAGATGTCATTTCAAAGAATTGATCAAAGTTTACAATATGACTTACGATTAACTTATTATTATAAAGGAGATATTGTCACAAAACAAACTACTGATTCATTTTGGTCTTATAAAACCTTAGGAGCTACTAAAAAAGAAGATGTTAAAGACAGAATTGATAAAGCTTCTCAAATGTATCAAAATATTAAGGGAATTAAAGAAAAAGTCACTTATGAAGAAAAGGGAGTTAAGGAAACTGTAGAAATTAACTTTAATAAAGTAGACTTTGATAAATTAGCAACCTTGCCTGGAATGTATACAGATAAGAATACAAGAAAATCTAAAAAAATTAGTATGAAAGCTAGTAAAGAACTCTTAACAAGTAAAGGTTTTAAAGAAATTACAGACGGTAAATTTGAAAAATTAAAATAAGATCATGAAAAAGTGCTAAGAAATCAATTTCCTAGCACTTTTTTTAGTTTTCGTTCAAAATTATATCGGCTCATCATCACGATATGTTGGCAATTTGTACAGCGAATTTTAATATCCGCACCCACTCGAATAATTTCCCAACGATTTGCTT
The DNA here is from genome assembly GCF_015594635.1 of Streptococcus sp. HF-100. NCBI lineage: Bacteria > Bacillati > Bacillota > Bacilli > Lactobacillales > Streptococcaceae > Streptococcus > Streptococcus sp. HF-100. The sequence continues at coordinate 167,375 of NZ_JADNQV010000005.1, read as the reverse complement.
TTTTGCCTGTAGATTTAATCGTACAAGCATGTGGTTTTTTCATTTCAACAAAATTTCCTACATCATACATTAGTTTGTTCTCACTGGCGTAATCAATTGAATAAAGTTTTCTGTGTCATCGCTTGGTATCAAAGTAAATGGACGAACAGCTGAAATAAAGCTGATTGTAACTTTTTCACTATTAATAGCTTTCAATGAATCAATTAAATAAGTTGGATTAAAACTGATGGTTAAATCTTGACCTGAAATACTTTCAGTATCAATTTCTTCATTCACACGTCCAACTTCAGGAGAGTTCACATGTGCACTAACTACACCATTTATAATTTCTAATTTAACTGTTCCATTTTGAGTCGCATTTGAAAGAAGACGTGCACGTTCCATCGCATAACGAAGATTATTTTTATCAAATGTTACGATACTAGTAAATTCTGTTGGAATTAAACGGTCGGTATCAGGATAATTTCCCTCTAACAGCCGAGTGTAGAAGCTAATATTTTCACTTCTAAAAAGCAATTGATTATTTGTGAAGTAAATCTCTACTGTTTCAATATCATCCGTAAAAACAGCTGAAAATTCGCGTAGAGAACGACTAGGAATAACAACATCAAAATTATCCCCATTTTTTTCTAAGACAATCTTCTTTTGGCTCATCCGATGAGAGTCTGTTGCAACCGTCTTTAAATTTTTATTTTCTGTTAAAACAAAATGAACCCCCGTTAAAATCGGACGACTTTCTTGTGTACTAGCTGCAAAAGCTGTCTCGTTAATAATATTTTTAAGAACACTTGTTTCAAGCATCAAAGGATTACTTGCTGAAATTTCTTGAATACGAGGGTATTGATCTGCATCTTTTCCTTTTAAGGTAATTTCTGATTTACCACTAGTTAAAACAATTTGCTTTTGCTCAATTTCTTTAAAATCAAGTGTAACATCAGGAAGACTTGATACAACATTGATGAAAAAAGTTGCTTCAAGCAAAATGGAGCCTGAAGAGGTCACTAAAAGTCCTGCATTTTCGTTTTTAATTGAAATAAAATTTTCAATAGAGATTTGTCCATTTGAACCAATTAATGTAATTCCTTCATTTGTAACATCAATTTTTACTGTAGAAAGAATTGGAATAGCATTTTTAAGACTAATAGCGCGTTTGGTTATATTTAAAGCTTGTAAAAATAAATTTTTATTGATTGAAAAGTTAATCATAGATACTCCTTTTATTATTTTATGATTATTAAGTTAATAGTAATAGTAGTTTGTGTGAAACTTGTGGAAAAGTTTCCTAATCAGCGATAGAACACAAAAACAGACCTGTTTATAAATTGTGAATAACTTTAACATTTTTTCTGCAATTATCCACAGTTATCTGATTTTATTTTTTATGTTTTCTATTTCTAATCGAAGATTATCATCCGTTTCGAGCATTGTTTTAATTTTCCCATGAGCATGTATGACCGTTGTATGATCTTTACCGCCAAATTCTCTTCCAATTTTTGGAAGACTATTATCGGTTAATTCACGGGCCAAATACATAGCTACTTGTCTAGCAAGGACAATATTTTGAACCCGACGACTGCCTTTCATTTCTTTAACGCTAACGCCATAGAAATTTCCAACTTCTGTTTGGATTTTATCAATTGGAATAACTAAAATTTGACTTGCATCTTGTTTTCGAGCTCGAATAGCTTCAGCAGCAGCGTCAATTGTAATTTCTTTCAGATTTTTTACTCTAGCCATAAGAGAAATATCATTTAGAGCACCTTCTAAATCTCGCACATTTGAATCAAATTGACCTGCTAGATATTCTAAGGTATCATTTGGAAAAATGTAATCTAAACCTTCTATCTTATTGCGTAAAATAGCGATTCTTGTTTCAAAATCAGGTGGAGTAATGTTTTGAGTTAATCCCCATTTGAAGCGCGTGACTAAACGTTCTTCAAGATTATCCAGATGATCAGGACTTCGGTCACTTGTTAAAACAATTTGTTTATTATCTCCGTGCAAAGCATTAAAGGTATTGAAAAATTCTTCTTGAGTAGAAACTTTTTTTCCTCCTAAAGATTGAATGTCATCAATCAATAAGAGATCAAGGCTGCGATAAGTTCTCTTAAAACTTTCCATTTCTCCTAATCGAAGATGTTCTAAAAAGTCGTTGATAAAAGTCTCAGCAGGAATGTATTTCACTCTAGCATCAGGAATATTTTCTAAAATTTGATTTCCAATTGCATTTAGTAAATGGGTTTTTCCTAATCCTGGTCCACCATAGATAAACAATGGATTATAAGTTGTTGCTAAATTTTCAGAAACAGCGAGTGCCGCCGATAGAGCCCAAACATTTCCATCACCTTGAACAAAATTATCAAATGTATATTTTGCTTTTAACCCAGTTTCAACAGGAGGAAGACTTGGTTTACCTACTGAATGATTTGTATTTGTTGATTGAGTAACTTCATCATTTTCCTCTTGAAAGATATAGTGTACGGTAATTTGGTCGTTATAAATTTCAAAACCTGCAGTAATGATGACATCTGCTAAATTTTGATCCCAAAATAATTGTTTGACAGGACTGTCAAGAAGTACAGTAGCTTGAAAATTTTCAAATTTCATTAACCGAGCTCCTGAAACAAAATAATCATATGTATTTTTTTTGATTTGTTTTTGAGCCAATTCTAAAACACGCGCCCAAAAATTAGCTTCTTGTGACATAAAAAACCTCCTTCCTTGCTAATAAATTCTTCGTTATATTTAATTATCCATAGAAGTTATTTTAACATAAAACGCAAAAGTTTTCCACAATCTGTGGAAATAAATTCACATTGTTCTTTAAAGTTTTCCACAGATTGTGAATAAAGGAGTTTTTCTGTGATTTATTAAGTTTTTCTTATAAAATAAGAGTGGATAACTCTGTGACTTGAAAGAATAAAAATAACAGCCTTATTTAAAGCCGTCAATAATTCTTTGATATTCCTCTAGGTTTGAAAAATGAATACAAATTTTTCCTGATTGAGATTGTTCAGAAAATTGAAGAGAAATCTCTGTACCAAATATCTTTTTTAATCTTTTTTCTTCCTCTTTGAGGAAGAGATGATGTTTATTTTTTGTTACAGTTTTTGTCTGTTGGGAATGCAATTGTTTTTCTAACTGTCGAACTGAAAGGCTTTGAGATAAGATTTTATCAAACCACTGATTTTGCTCTTTTTCTGAGAGATTAATGAGCAGACGAGCGTGTCCCTGAGAAATATTTCCTTCTTTTATCGCTTCGATAATATTGAGAGGTAAATTTAATAACCGGACGGAATTTGTAATATAAGGACGTGATTTTCCCATAGTTAGAGCGATTTCTTTATGTGTCAACCCTTTGTCAATCAAATATTGATAAGATTGTGCTTCTTCTATAGGATTTAAATCTTCTCGTTGTAAATTTTCAATGATGGCTTGCTTCATCATTTCATCATCTGTTACTTCTTTTATAATAGCTGGTATATTTGTTAAGCCTGCTAATTTAGCAGCTCTAAAACGCCTTTCACCAGCTAGCAATTCATAACCAATTATTGGAGATTTTCGTACAATGATGGGCTGAATAATCCCATGTTCTTTTATAGAACTAGCAAGTTCAGCAATTTTTTCTTCTGAAAATTCTTTTCTTGGTTGATAAGGATTTGTTTGGATGTCATTAAGTGTGATATATTGATATTTTTCCATGTTTATATAGAATAACACACCTTTACAATTCTGTAAAGATGTGTTAATAAAGTGTCAATTATTTGAATCTAAATCTTTTGTAGATTTTGTAAGCTTAATGGTAGTAGTAGTTTCTTTTCCATCACGATAGAAAGTGATTTTTATGTTGTCACCAATTGAATGTTTGTATAAAGCGGATTGTAAATCACTTGTTGAAGAAATTTCTTTATCATCTACTTTTGTAATCACATCATATTTTTGAAGTTTTCCTTCAGCTGGCATTCCAGATTGAGCTGAACGTACGACAACTCCACTAGTTATTTTTGATGGAAGTTTTAAGCGTGATAGATCTGAACTAGACAGATTAGTGATGTCAATCATTTGGATTCCTAGAGCTGGTCGTGTAACAGTTCCATTTGCTTCTAACTGGTTAATAATGTTTATAACATCATTAGATGGAATAGCAAATCCTAATCCTTCAACCGAAGTTCCGCCGTTGCTAGCTATTTTACTTGAAGTAATACCAATTACTTGTCCTTGGATATTCACAAGTGGTCCACCAGAGTTCCCTGGGTTAATAGCTGTGTCTGTTTGAATAGCTTGTGTTGAAATCGTTTGTCCGTCTTCAGATTTTAAAGAAACATTACGATTTAAACTAGAAATAATTCCTTGCGTCACAGTGTTAGCGTAATTTGATCCGAGCGGACTTCCAATCGCAATAGCTGTCTCACCAACCGTCAATTTACTAGAATCTCCAAATTCAGCAACTGATTTTACTTTATCAGCACTAATTCGAACAACGGAGATATCAGAATAAGTATCTGACCCTACAATTTCTCCAGGAACTTTATTACCATCTGCTAAACGAATGTCAACTTTTTTAGCACCACTGATAACGTGAGTATTGGTTACTAAGTAAGCGTATTTTCCATCTTTTTTATAAATAACCCCAGATCCTTCGCTAGCTACTTGTTGAGAATTATCATTGTTATTATTTGAATCATCATTTCCAAACACGCTGTTTTGTGAATTATTATTAGCATAGGTAATAACGGATACCACAGCATCTTTCACTTTACTCACAGCTTGTGTTGTGGAATTTGTATTTTTATAAGCAGTAGTAACTTGATTAACTTTAGTCGTTGTAGAGCTATTTGTTGATAATTTAGATGAAGTTAAGTTTCCAAGTAAACCACCGATAAAACCTATAGCTAAGACCATGAAAAGCAATAACAATTTTTTTGTGAAATTTGAAGAGTTTTTCATATCTTCCTCCTAGTTATTTCAATTACTGAAAGTATAAAGAATTTAACTTAATTATAGCTTAAATGTTTTATCTTTTCCACAAATTGTGGATAACTTTTAAAATCTGTGATTTTCTAAGTCATTTATAAGGCAATTTAATTTTTTATCCTGTGAATAAGGTGTGAAATAATTGTGGATATGGTAGAATAGAAATATGAAAATAAAACTTGTAACTGTTGGAAAATTAAAAGAAAAATACCTTAAAGATGGAATAGCAGAGTATGTAAAACGTTTAGGGCGCTTTACTAAATTTGATATGATTGAACTTCCAGATGAAAAAATACCTGATAAGGCAAGTCACTTAGAAAATCAGCAAATTCTTGATAAAGAAGGAAATCGTATCTTATCGAAAATTAATGATAAAGAATTTGTGATTGTTTTAGCTATTGAAGGGCAACAATTTCCATCAGAAGAATTCAGTAAGAGATTAAGCGATGTGACTGTTCGTGGATTTTCGGATATTACTTTTGTAATTGGCGGGAGTCTTGGTTTGTCTACTGCTGTCAAAAAAAGAGCTAATTTGCTGATGAGTTTTGGAAAATTGACACTTCCTCATCAGTTAATGCGATTAGTTTTAGTAGAACAAATTTATCGATCGTTTATGATTCAACAAGGAAGTCCCTATCATAAGTAATCTTGACGTCATAGGCTTTTTTTGTTAAAATGATAGAGCATTGGTCTCATAGCTCAGCTGGATAGAGCATTCGCCTTCTAAGCGAACGGTCGCAGGTTCGAATCCTGCTGGGATCATATAAGAAAAGGGCACGGGAAAGCGTGCCTTTTTCTATAACTGGATAAAGAAGTCTTTTGAGATGTAAAAATGTATCGTTTAGAGTTTTTTTCAATTTATTTATGAAGATTTTGTATAATTACCTTGTAAGATTTCTTACAAAAAATAAACATTAAGGAGAAATTATGAAAAAGTTGTTTGCTAAAAAAGAGGTAGTAAAAAAGGAAGTTGTAGAATTTAAAGAACTGAATGATGAGCAGTTAGATAAAATCATTGGTGGGGATAGTCGAATCAGAATGGGATTTGATTTTTCAAAACTTTTTGGTAAATAATTATTTAGGAGAATAATATTGTGAAAATAGAATTTGTACATTGGATTATTTTCTCAATTATAGAAGCTGTTTCTGTTGTATATTGCTATAAGAAAATAAGTAGAGTGAATAAAGTGAATATTCACTTTACTTTGTTGTGTTTAGGAATTGTATTTTCAACTGATTTAACTACTTTAATACATTATTCCATTAGATATATGATGTTTTTTATTCAACCATTATTTTTTTATTTATATTTTTTTAAAGTAAAAAAAGTTAGAAGACATCTTTCTGTATTTTTAGCACTATTTTTATCTTTAGCTGTGTCAAGTTCTGAAACCTTCTTTTCAGTCATTATTTCTTCTGTTACAGGTGATAAGTTTGTTGATAGATACTGGGGATTGTTCTATATTTTTATCAATATTATTTCTTTAATTTTTATTTTAAAAGCAATTGATTATTTTAAGTTTAATTTTAAATATTTTAAAAAGGCGGATTTCAAAGAGAATATTTTGCAGTTAAACTTTTATCTCTTATTTATTCATTTTTTATTAAATTTATCGCATTGGCTTAGTAATATGAAAAATTTAAATAGTTTTTCTAGTATGATTGCTACAATTTGCTTTTTAATGTTTATGTCAACTTTATTCTACTTACAATCTATTCGCGAAAAGTATGAAAAAGAAGAACAAATTAAACAAAAAGAACGAGAACAACTACAATTACAAAAATATACAGATGAAATAGTGAGTCTGTATAATGAAATTCGAGGTTTTCGTCATGATTATGGAGGAATGTTGGCAAGCTTCCAATCAGCCATTCATACAGGAGATATAAAAGAAGTAGAGCGAATTTATCAGGAAGTGCTAGTAAATGCTAATTTACAACTTCGTTCAGATAAATATACGTATTTTGATTTAAATAATGTTGGAGATTCAGCACTTAGAAGTGTTATGACACAAACCTTATTTAAGACGCGTGACTATAATATAGAATTAACATTTGAAGTAAAAGATTTTGTCAAACCCTTGCCGATTAAATTGTTAGATTTGGTTAGAATGACAAGCGTCCTTTTGAATAATGCCATAGAAGGAGCAGCAGAAAGTTATCAAAAAACGATGAATGTTTCTTTGGTGGATTTAGATACAGAAACAATCTTAGTTATTCAAAATTCACGTAAGAAACGACCGCTAGATTTAGAAGAGATTTACCAAACTGATTTTTCAACAAAGGGTGAAGGACGTGGTTTAGGCTTAAGCAATATCAAAGAAATTATTAACAACTATGAAGGAATTATCCTCGATACTAAAATTGAGGATGAATATTTTACACAAGTAATAAGAGTAAGGAAAGAAGGTTTATAATGAAAGTATTAGTATTAGAAGATGAAATTACACATCAAGTAAGAATGGAAACAACTTTGGCAGAGATTGCAAAAGAAATGGGAATTACGATAAAAGTTAAAGTAACTGGAAAAGTAAGGGAATTTAAAGAATATATTGAAAACGATGAAGTAAATCAATTATATTTTTTAGATATTGATATCAAAGGAGAGGAAACAAAAGGTTTAGAAATAGCAAAATTTATACGTCATCACAATCCGTATGCCATTATTGTTTTTGTTACAACGAAATCAGAATTTGCCACTATGACCTTCAAATATAAGGTATCTGCACTGGATTTTGTTGATAAAAATTTGAGTGATGTTGCTTTTAAAAAACATATAAAAGACAGCATTGAGTATACAAAAGCGACATTGATTGAAAATAAAGATATGGTGGATTATTTTGAATATAGCTTTCGTGGCGGAGAGGTTAGAATGCCTTTTAATGACATTTTATATATTGAAACGACAGGCTCTTCTCATAAATTAAGAATTGTCGGTAAAAACTTTTTTAAAGAATTCTATGGCACTATTGCAGATATTCAAGAAAAAGATAAAGAAACAAGACGTTTCTTTTCACCTCATAAATCCTACCTAGTCAATATTGGAAACATCAAAGGTTATGACAAAAAAATGCGAGAAATAATTTTTTATGAAGATCATCGTTGTCCGATTACTCGAATGAAAATTGGAAAATTAAAAGCTATTTTAGAGGAATTAAAAGGATAAATAGAATAGATAATGAAATAGCAAATATAGTTAAATTTTTAAATAAAAACTATTGACAAAGTTCTCCAAACTGGTATAATAGTATATGTTCTGTGAAAGAACATATATGGTCCGTTGGTCAAGGGGTTAAGACACCGCCTTTTCACGGCGGTAACACGGGTTCGAATCCCGTACGGACTATATCATCCGGCATAGCTCAGTTGGTAGTAGCGCATGACTGTTAATCATGATGTCGTAGGTTCGAGTCCTACTGCCGGAGCTACTAAGCATTCTTTAGGAATGCTTTTTTTACATTGTAAAAATATAATAAAAACCAAACTGTTTTCTTGTGCAGTTTGGTTTTTCAATTATAACGATTTTTTCTTACGTATCTTATTGTAAATTATAAATAACGCGATTCCAGATAAAAATGCTGTACTACCTTCTTTAAGACCATTTGGGATAAATGTCAGTTTTATTTTTCCTGCGCCTTTTTTGACATCAATTTTCATAAAGCCATTTTGTGCTCTTGAAATTTTAATTGATTTTCCGTTTTGTGTGGCAGTCCAACCTTTATCATAAGGAATTGTGAAGAATAAAGAACTATCTCGTTGAGCTTGATAATGTGCTGTTATTGTATTATGTTTTGTTGTCACAGATACTTTTTGTCGTTGAATCTTGTTTATCGCTTGTTGAAAATGACTGGTGTCAAGCTTATAAAATTCAGGACTATCAAATGAAACTTTTGAATTATCTGGGAAAGATATTTTAACGGTTATGATTTGTTTTTGCTTAAAATAACCAAGATTAAAAAATGGAAAGACATTGTTGGTACCATAATGCATTTTTTGATTGTTATTTACAGTTATGTCAACTGATTTTTGGTTATCATTTGAGAAAGTTAAGTTTGGCAGAGTTAAATAAACTTGACTATTTGCTGGAACTTCTAAAGTGTAAGTGATGCTGGCAAAAGAGTCATAACTTTCTTTATCTACTTCTGCAGCTATTCTATTTCCAACTTGCTTAACATTATGATTACTTGTAGGAGGTAATCTGTGATAGTATTTTAAATTTAATCCAGAAAGCTGATTGAGAAAACGAGTTTGATTATCTAATGTTAAGTGATTAAACTTTACATCTCTGTAAATTGAATTTGTTAAAAATGCTAGTGAATTAGCATTTTTATTTTCATAAAGTGTTAAATTATCTTTCGTTTTAATGGAAGTAAAACCATATTTTTGAGGATTGTTTGTTGAAATATTATATTTTACACCCAATAAGCTATCCATAAGGATACTATTGTTTTGATAACGTAAGTTTAAATTAGTTCCAGATGATTTAAAACCTAATTTATCAAGAATAGAACTAGCTGCAATATTGCGAACAGAAGAAAATTGAGAGATACCATTATAATTGTATTTCATACTGTCATTTCCGGTTTGAATAGCTAATTTTTCAGTTCTAAAGAAATTGGAATTTTTCTTTTTACTGTAGTTGACGAGTAAATCAATAGCTGTTAAATCTTGTTCATAAGCATTTCTACTTGCAAAGACCCATTCTTTTGCAATTCCTTCCATTTGATAAAAACTATTTAAACTTAGTTCAAAGCAAACAAATAATAAAGTAGAAACAGTAAATATTTTAACAGAAATATATTTTTTTGCATAAGCCCAAGAAATTAAAAGATAAGCGACTAAAAATTCTAACGTTAAGATGAAATTAACAGAACCTAAAAATTTATAATGCTTCTTAAAAATAAAAGTAGCAATAAAACCAAGTCCTAAGATAGAAAAACTGGCTAGAATGTTTGTGAATTTAATTTCTTTTAGACGCTCCAAGCTTTCAGCCGCTAAGAAAATAATGACAGTAGAAAAAGTCCAAGAGTAACGATGTAGGAACATATTTGGCGCGTGCATACCTTGCCAGAGCAGATCCAAAGGCTGTAAGTAAAAACTAGCTACTAAGAATATAATTAAAATAACATAGGAAAGTTTCACGTGAAACTTAATAGACTTTAAAGTGAAGAAGAGAATCGCTAGTAATAATGGAATAAGCCCAACATAAATCATTGGAATAGAGCCATATTTAGTTGTGTCAAAAGATCCAACAAAGTTTTTGGCAAAAATATCTAAATACCAGCTTTTTTCAGTCAGTAAGGTTGTCACTTTTGTTAATTTTTCACCATGAGTTTTTAAATCTAGAAAGGTTGGCAGAATCATGATGAGGCTAGTTATACCAGCTAAAATTGACACAACTGTAAAGTCTATGAAAGATTTAATCCTAATTTTAAAGTTCCATGAAGTTTGAACAAAGAACCACAATACAAGAAAGACTGCCATCATATACCCAAAATAATAATTTTGAATAAAAAGAATTGACAAAGCTATAAAGTAAAGAACACGTCTTTTTTGAGTAATCAACTGATGTAAACCAAGTAAAATAAGTGGAATAATAATGAAGACATCTAGCCAAGTTTTTATTTCAAGTTGACTAACTGCAAAACTCATTAGAGCGTAGGAAGTTGACAGTATTAATATAAGATAAGGAGAAATTTTTTTAAAGATACCTTTAATACTGATGAAACAAGTTAATCCCATCAAACCAAACTTTATCAAAGTAAATAAGTATACTTCATCTGGCATATTTTTTAGATTGAAAAAATAAACTAAAGGTGATAAAAAACTCCCTAGATAATAGCTAGATAAGGCATAAAAGTTCAAACCGAGTCCACTTGTAAACGTATAAAAGATGTTATCTGTACCATGCAAAATATTCCTTAAAGTGACATCAAAAATAACATATTGATGAAATCCGTCTCCTAATAGCGGAGAAGTGTCACTTTTCCAATAGATTCCATTTATAAGGTAAGTTATAAACAGAATCAAAAATGGAATAAAAAAGGCTATCAAATAATAATTTTTGAAGAGTTTTTTGATTTTTTTCATAAGCTATCGTAAAATACTAAAATTTAAGGAACTGAATCTTTCATCAGCTCCTATTTTTTGAAAAGTTTAATCTTTCCAAAGACTATTGACTTTTTCTTGTACTTCTTGATTTTCTAAAAATTCATCATAGGTTTCGTCAATACGATCAATGACACCATTTTTAGAAAGAACAATAATATGATTAGCAAGTGTCTGGATAAATTCATGATCGTGGCTAGCAAAAATAATAGATTCTTTAAAGTTTTTCAGACCGTCATTTAGGCTAGAAATAGATTCTAAGTCTAAGTGGTTGGTTGGATCATCTAGTACCAAAACGTTTGATTTGAGAAGCATAAGTTTTGAAAGCATGACACGAACCTTTTCACCACCTGACAAGACATTGACAGACTTGTTAACCTCATCGCCAGAGAAAAGCATACGACCTAGGAAGCCTCGAAGGAAGGTGTTGTCATCTTCTTCTTTACTTGCAAATTGACGGAGCCAGTCAAGAATAGATTCATCGCTGGCAAAATCTTTGCTGTTGTCTTTTGGTAGATAAGATTGACTAGTTGTAACACCCCACTTGACAGTTCCTTCGTAGTCTATATCTCCCATGATAGCTCTGATTAATGCTGTTGTTTGGATATCATTTTGTCCAATCAAGGCTGTTTTGTCTCCTGGACGCAAGATAAAACTGATATTGTCAAGGATGACTTCACCGTCAATCTTGACAGAAAGATTCTCAACTGTCAAGAGGTCATTTCCAATTTCGCGTTCTGCTTTGAAATTAATAAATGGGTATTTACGGCTTGATGGGACAATCTCTTCTAGTTCAATTTTGTCAAGCATTTTTTTACGAGAAGTTGCTTGCTTAGATTTTGAAGCATTAGCAGAGAAGCGAGCAACAAATTCTTGCAGTTGCTTGATTTTTTCTTCAGCTTTAGCATTACGATCTGCTAAGAGTTTAGCAGCTAACTCACTAGATTCTTTCCAGAAATCATAGTTACCAACATAGAGTTTGATTTTACCGAAGTCCAAATCAGCCATGTGTGTACATACTTTATTGAGGAAGTGACGGTCGTGAGATACAACGATAACGGTGTTTTCAAAATCAATCAAAAAATCTTCTAGCCAAGAGATGGATTGAATATCAAGACCGTTTGTTGGTTCGTCTAGTAATAGAACATCTGGTTTACCAAATAGAGCTTTTGCAAGGAGAACTTTCACTTTATCTCCGTTTGATAATTCGCTCATATTTTGATAGTGGAGATTTTCTGGGATATTCAAGTTCTGGAGGAGTTGAGAGGTTTCACTTTCGGCCTCCCAACCACCTAACTCAGCAAATTCAGCTTCTAATTCAGCTGCTCGGACACCGTCTTCATCAGAAAAATCAGGTTTCATGTAAATGGCATCTTTTTCTTTCATAATGTTATAAAGATGCTCATTTCCCATGATAACTACATCAATCACTCGTTCTTCTTCATAATCAAAGTGATTTTGCCGAAGGACTGAGAGACGTTCGTCTGGTCCGAGTGAAATATTTCCAGTAGTTGGTTCGATATCTCCAGCTAGGATTTTTAAAAACGTTGATTTTCCTGCACCATTAGCACCAATTAAACCATAAGTATTTCCTTTTGTAAATTTGATATTCACATCATCAAATAATTTTCGATCACTAAAGCGTAGTGATACATCTGATACTGTAAGCAATATTTTTCTCCTAATTCTGTAATTAGTTTCATTTTACTAGAAAATTTGACTTTTTTCAAATGATTCGGGGATAAAATATGACATTTTAGAATATTGATAAGTAAGAGAAATTTCAAAAATTTATAATGAATTTAGAATATTTTTAGGAGGAGAAAATGAAAATTTTATTGGTAAATGGTTATCAAAAACATGAGTTTTGTAAAGGAGAATTAAATTTTAGTTTGTATAATATTATGTTGGATAAATTACGTCACAATCATGATGTGCAATTATCGTCAGTTGAGGACTATAATGTAATAGACGAGAGAAATAAGTTTTTGTGGGCAGATTTGATTATTTTTCAATTTCCTATTTATTGGTTTAATGTACCTGGGAAGTTGAAATTATATATGGATGAAGTCTTTGAATATAGTCAATTTTATTCATTTGCAGATACTTATGGACAAGGTGGTTTAATGAAAAATAAAGAATATATCTTATCCACAACTTGGAATGCCCCAGAAGAAGTTTTTAATAATCCGGCTGCATTTTTTGATGGAAAAAATGTAGATGATGTTTTGATTTCATTCCATAAGACCATGGAATTTTGTGGTTTAAAGAAAAGAAAAACACTATCTTTTCATAATGTTGTGAAAAATCCTCAATTTAAATTTTATAAACAGACAATAGAAGATTATTTTTTAAAAGAGTTGTAAATAGTGTAAAGGGGGGCGTAGAGTGTTAGTTGTTTTTAATTTTAAAAATCAGATGTCAATCAAGCAACAATTAGAATTGTTAGAGAAGTTCAATCAACCAATGAGCAAACATCATCAATTGATTATTGATCCTATCATACCGGATTATAATGTATATCATTTTGACATTGCAGTTCAAAATTTGTCAATTAAAGGAAGAAATGTAGGTGATTTATCGCCTCAACATTTAAAACATTACAATATAAATTATGCTTTTGTAGGTCATTTAGAAAGGCAAAAGTATTTAAATGAAACAACAAGAATGATTCGCTCAAAGATTGACAATGCTTTACAGAAAGATATTATTCCTATTATTTGTGTAGGAAATCATGAAAATCCTATTTTTGAATGCGCAACATATTTAGATGATCTAGATCTTCAGGATAAACATATTATTGTAGCTTACGAAATATTGAGTGCAACATTAAAAGGAAAAAAAGATTATTCCTTTACAGATGTTGAAGAAAGTTTTCAAGATTTAAAAGATTATTTGGATAATTTAAGTGTAAAGTTTGGGTTTACATATCAGTTGATTTTTGGTGGTGGTGTAAACCGTGAAGATATTGAACAGATTTTAACTATTGGATTTGATGGGATTCTTATTGGAGATAGAATTGAAAGCTTGGTTGAAACACACCAATACTTACTAAAAGATACTCTTGTATTGATGTAAAAAGATAAGAGGGAGAAAAAATGAAATCAATTTTAGTGACAGGAGGAGCTGGATACATTGGCTCTCATACTGTAAAGGCGCTTTTAGATGCTGGTTATGATGTACATGTTTTGGATAATCTAGCATCAGGTGTTAGGGAAGCGGTGGATGTAAGAGCACGCTTTAAAGAACTGGATGTTTATGATGAGTCTGCATTAAAAGCTTATTTACAATCTTATAAAATTGATGCTGTGCTACATTGTGCGGGTGAAATAGTCGTTAGTGAAAGTATTGAAAATCCCAGTAAATATTTTTCGGCAAATGTAGCAGGTATGAATCAGGTGTTAAAAGTATTATCAGAAGTAGGAATTGATAAAATTATATTTTCTTCTACAGCTTCAGTTTATGGCAATAATTGTATGGATAAACCTGCAAATGAAGATACGCTATTAAATCCAGTAAATCCTTATGCAGAGACAAAACTGATGGGAGAACGCATGATTTATTGGATGGCCAACCGCTATAGTTGGAAATATGTCATTTTTCGGTATTTTAATGTTGCTGGCGCTGCTATGGATGCTTCAAATGGTTTGAGAGTTAAAAAACCGACACATATCATCCCTAATATTAATAAAACGGCTCTTGGACAAAATGATGCTTTAAAAATTTATGGCGATGATTATGAAACGCGAGATGGCTCATGCATTCGTGATTATATTCATGTTTTAGATTTAGCGCAGGCACATGTAAAGGGATTTGATTATTTGTTTACAGATTCGTCAACTTCACAGATTTTCAATTTAGGAACAGAACAAGGTTATACTGTCAAGGAAATTTACAATACTGCAGAGCAAATTTTACAGCAAAAAATTCCTCATGAAATTGTGGCGCGTCGTTCTGGTGATCCAGCAAGTGTGTTAGCAAATGCCTCTAAAGCAAAAGAATTTTTAAATTGGCAAGCAACTTATTCTTTGAAAGATATTATTTTCTCTGATTATAGATGGCGTGTGAAAGCTGGTAATTCCATTGTCGAATAATTTTAAGAAGTATAGAAATAGTTTCTACACATTTTTCTTGAAAATGGTATAATATTATCAAGAAAATTCAAGGAGAATGTGATGTCAAAACCTATTATTTTAACAGGAGATCGTCCAACAGGAAAATTACATATTGGTCATTATGTAGGAAGTTTGCGAAATCGTGTTTTATTACAAGATGAAGGAAAATATGAATTATTTGTATTTTTAGCTGATCAGCAAGCCTTGACAGATCATGCTAAGGATCCTAAGACAATTGTAGAGTCAATTGGAAATGTAGCATTAGACTATTTAGCTGCTGGATTAGATCCTGAAAAGACAACCATTTTTATTCAAAGTCAAATTCCTGAGTTGTCAGAATTGTCAATGTATTATATGAATTTGGTGTCATTAGCGCGTTTGGAACGTAACCCAACTGTCAAGTCAGAAATTGCTCAAAAGGGATTCGGTGAAAGCATTCCAACTGGTTTTTTAGTTTATCCAATTGCACAAGCAGCAGATATTACTGCCTTTAAAGCGAATTATATTCCAGTAGGAAATGATCAAAAACCAATGATTGAACAAACTCGTGAAATTGTACGTTCTTTTAACTATACTTATAATTGTGATGTCTTAGTAGAACCTGAGGGCATTTATCCTCAAAATGAAGCAGCAGGACGTTTGCCGGGGCTTGACGGAAATGCAAAAATGTCTAAATCTTTAAATAATGGTATTTATTTATCTGATGATATGGATACTCTACAAAAGAAAGTGATGAGCATGTATACTGATCCTGACCATATCAAGATTGAAGATCCTGGTAAAATAGAAGGCAATATGGTTTTCCATTATTTAGATGTGTTTGGTCGTCCAGAAGATGCGCGAGAAATTACAGCCATGAAGGAACACTATCAACGAGGCGGACTGGGAGATGTGAAAACAAAACGCTATTTATTAGAAATTTTAGAGCGCGAGTTAGGACCGATTCGTGAACGTCGTGTTGAATTTTCGAAAGATATGGGAGCAGTCTACACTATGCTACAAAAAGGTAGCGAAAAAGCACGTCAAGTAGCTAGTCAAACTCTTTCTGATGTAAAATCTGCTATGGGAATTAATTATTTCAAATAAATTAAGAAAGACTGTCACTAAAAGTGATGGTTTTTTAGATAATAGTGATTGACAAATACAGATAGAATGGTATCATATTAACAATAAATACGAGCTGTGCTCAATCAATAAAGAAAAGAGGAATTGTGGATGTCTAACTGGGACACTAAATTTTTGAAAAAAGGTTTTACTTTTGATGATGTATTACTCATTCCTGCAGAGAGTCATGTTTTGCCAAATGATGCGAATTTACAAACAAAATTGGCTAAAAATTTAACACTCAATATTCCAATTATCACGGCAGCAATGGATACTGTTACAGAAAGTAAAATGGCCATTGCTATTGCTCGTGCTGGAGGTCTTGGTGTTATCCACAAAAATATGTCTATTGAGCAACAAGCAGATGAAATTCGGAAAGTGAAACGATCAGAAAATGGAGTTATCATTGATCCATTCTTCTTGACTCCGACTCATACGGTATCAGATGCAGAAGAGTTGATGGAACGTTATCGTATCAGTGGTGTTCCTGTTGTTGAAACGCTTGAAAACCGCAAATTAGTTGGGATTATTACGAATCGTGATATGCGATTTATTACGGATTATAATCAACCTATTTCAGCGCATATGACGAGTAAAAATCTAGTAACTGCTCCTGTTGGGACAGACCTTGAAACGGCAGAGCGGATACTTCATGAGCATCGTATTGAAAAATTGCCATTGGTTGATGACTACGGTCGTTTATCTGGTCTGATTACAATTAAAGATATTGAAAAAGTAATTGAATTTCCAAATGCAGCTAAAGATGAATATGGTCGTCTTTTGGTTGCTGGTGCAGTAGGAGTTACTTCTGATACATTTGAGCGTGCAGAAGCTTTATTTGAAGCAGGTGCAGATGCTATTGTCATTGATACAGCACATGGACATTCAGCGGGAGTACTTCGGAAGATTGCTGAGATTCGTGAACATTTTCCAGAACGAACGTTGATTGCAGGAAATATTGCTACTGCAGAAGGTGCACGTGCGTTATACGATGCTGGAGTTGATGTTGTGAAAGTCGGAATCGGTCCAGGGTCAATTTGTACCACTCGTGTCATTGCTGGAGTTGGTGTACCTCAAGTGACGGCAATTTATGATGCTGCACAAGTTGCGCGTGAATATGGGAAAACAATTATTGCAGACGGAGGTATTCAGTATTCAGGAGATATTGTGAAGGCACTGGCTGCGGGAGGAAATGCGGTCATGCTCGGTTCAATGTTTGCTGGTACAGATGAGGCGCCAGGTGAAACGGAAATTTTCCAGGGTCGTAAGTTTAAAACTTATCGCGGAATGGGTTCGATTGCAGCTATGAAGAAAGGGTCAAGCGATCGTTATTTCCAAGGTTGTGTTAATGAAGCAAATAAATTGGTACCGGAAGGAATTGAAGGTCGTGTAGCTTATAAAGGTGCAGCAGCAGATATCGTTTTCCAAATGATTGGGGGAGTTCGTTCTGGTATGGGATATTGTGGAGCAGCCAATCTCCAAGAGCTATATGACAAAGCTCAATTTATTGAAATGAGTGGAGCTGGTTTGAAAGAAAGCCACCCTCATGATGTTCAAATTACGAATGAAGCTCCAAACTATTCTGTACAATAAGATCTATTATAAAAGCTCTGCAGTAGATAATGCAGAGCTTTTATAATTAACATACTTTACAAACGTGTAAAGCGTGTTAATATCTAGTTTATACCTTGTCTTCAGTTAAATGTCCTTCATGAATTGAGAAAATTTTAATATTAGAAGGCATGTTTTGTAGATGTTCTAGAGTTGTTGTTGTCATAAATGTTTGGATATTTTGAGAAATAGTTTCAAGTAAATTAAGTTGACGACTATTGTCAAGTTCACTCATAACATCGTCAAGTAGAAGAATTGGTTTTTCTTTAGTAACAGTTTCCATGAGCTCAATTTCTGCCAGTTTGAGAGATAAAACCACGCTTCGATGTTGTCCTTGACTACCAAAATTGGCATTCATGTCATTGATATAAAAAGCAATATCATCTCGATGGGGACCAACTCCAGTATTTTTTTTAAATAAATCTCTACTACGGCTTTGCTTTAATGCAATTTGGAAAGATTCTTTTAACTTATTGGAATCTGAAAGTGGAACAGAAGAGCAGTACTTAATGGTTAAGTTTTCTAAATGACTTGAGAGTTCCAAATGTTTTTGTTGGCCAAAGTGCTCTAATTTTTTGAGAAATTCTATCCGATGCTGCATAACACGACAACCAAACTCTACTAACTGATCATCCAAGACAGTTAAAAAAGTCTCATCTATCGTTTTGGCTGTTTTTAAATAAGTATTTCTTTGTTTTAAGACATGGTGGTAATGTGATAAATCAGATAAATAGATTGGTTTAATTTGCCCCAATTCTATATCAATAAATTTTCGTCTAAGGGCTGGAGCTCCTTTAATCAACTGTAAATCTTCTGGAGCAAATAAAACAACATTCATATTTCCAACATAATCAGATAGTTTGCTTTGTTTTAGATGATTAACTTTTGTAATTCTTCCTTTAGGTGTCAAGTCAATTTCCAAAGAAATATTTCCAGTTTGCTTGACAAGTTGTCCAGATATTTTCAGGGTATCTTTGGAGAAATAAATTAAATCTTTGTCTGAACGAGTTCGATGACTTCTTGTCAATGCAAGAAAATAGATAGCTTCCAAGATATTTGTTTTTCCTTGAGCATTTTGACCCAGAAAAATATTGAGACCAGAATGAAAATCTATTTCAGTTGCTTCATAATTACGAAAATGTTGAATTTGTAAGTTTTTTAACCACATATTAAATACCTGGGAAGCGGATAGGAGCTTTTTTATTAGATTTATTGGCTTTTTGATTTACTGTTGTTGATTTACTTTTTTTGATATTTTTGTTCATTTCTTTTACAAGGGTGGCAACTCGTCTTTTTTCTAAAAGTTCTTTTTCATGCTCCCCCCTGTCCTTTTCATTTGGTGCAGTCAGCAGTATTTCTAATTTTTGATTTGGAAGAGTAATAGTATCGCCAATGTGAATTTTCTTTCCGCGGCGAGTTTCGAGCTCTCCATTAAAATAAACTTGATTTTCTTGAAGAAAACTTTTAATAGCACCACCACTTTGAATGATTCCGACTTCTTTTAATAAAGCTTGTAGAGTGATGTAGTCATCAAATAATTTATATTTCATAATTCACCTCGATCTTTGCCATTATATCATAATTAGATGAAAAGATGATATTAGAATTATCACAATCACACCATTAAGAAAACGTTTTAAGTTGAAAGAATAAAGCTTGAAGGAGAAATTAGGAATCGTTTCGTGATATAATAGAAGTCAATATTAAAAGAACATGAGGGACACTATGGAGCTGGTTTCTGGAGTAGATCTCCATTTTATAACATCCAAAAAATTTAAAACGAATCGAATAAAAATGAGGTTTTCAGCTCCGATGTCTACGGATACGATAGCGGGGCGCGTGCTGGTTGCAAGTATGCTTGAAACAGCTAATGAAGCCTATCCAACTTCGCAGATTTTTCGTGAACGATTAGCAACTCTTTATGGTGCCAACTTTTCAACGGGATTATCACGCAGAGGACTAATACATTACGTGGATTTGAATATCTCTTTTGTTAGCGATGCGTTTTTAAGTCGAAAAAATACACTAACAGGAGAGATACTTGATTTTTTAAAAGATAGCTTGTTAAAACCTTTAGCGAATGAAGGAGCTTTTAATCAGGCTGTTTTTGAAATTGAAAAAACGAATGTACTCAATGATTTAAAAGCTGAAAGTGAAGATCATTTTTATCACGCACATCAAGAGCTGAATAAATTATTTTATACAGAAAAGGAAATGCAAACTCCTCGTTTAGCTACGCCAGACTTAGTTGACAAGGAAACACCAGAAAGTAGTTTTGCTATTTTTCAAAAAATGCTTCAAAATGATAAAATTGATATCTTTTTTATGGGTGATTTTAATGAGATTGAAGTCTGTGAATATATGAAAACCTTTGGTTTACATCCTCGTCAACTTAGTTTACAACTGCATTATCATCAAGAATTTTCGAATGTTTTAAAAGAATCATTGGAGCGAAAAGATGCTCATCAATCTATTGTTGAATTAGGATATCATTTTTCTACTCAATATGGTGATAAGACTCATATCCCTCTTATTGTATTAAACGGACTTTTAGGTGGCTTTGCTCATTCAAAATTATTTGTTAATGTTCGAGAAAAAGAGGGTCTAGCTTATACAATTTCAAGTAGTATTGATATTTTTTCGGGTATGATGCGTATTTATGCTGGAATTGATAGGAAAAATCGAACAAAAACAGTGAGTTTAATTTATCGACAAATTGCAGATTTAAAAAACGGACATTTTACTGATGAGGCGTTAAATCAGACCAAAAAAATGCTACGAAATGCGATGCTCCTTTCTTTAGATAGGCAAAATACGTTGATAGAACAAGCTTATATGGCATCTGTTTTGCAGAAAACATTTATGCCAATTGCTGTTTGGTTAAATGCTTTAGAAGCAATCAGCCGAGAAGATATCATTGTTGCTGCAACACAACTCAGGCTACAAGCGATTTATTTTATGGAAGGAAAATAATGCAAACTTTAAAAATGGAGAGGAAGGATTATCCAGCAGTTGGAGAAGCAGTCTATCAGACTACTTTACGAAATGGTCTAAAAGTATTTCTTTTACCCAAACGAGATTTTAATGAAACTTATGGGATTATGACAGCAAATTTTGGCTCAATTGATACTTCTTTTATTCCACGTGGTTCTAATCAAGCTGTTCAATACCCTGCAGGAGTTGCACATTTTTTGGAACATAAATTATTTGAGGATGAAAATGGTCAAGATTTTTTACAACAGTTTGTTGAATTAGGCGCTGAGAGCAATGCCTTTACAAGTTTTACTAAGACCAGTTATCTTTTTTCGGCGACGGACAATGTTTTAGAAAATGTGAGATTGTTGCAAAGTTTACTAGAAAATGCTTATTTCACAGAAAAATCCGTTCAACGTGAACAGGGAATTATCCAGCAAGAAATTGATATGTACAAAGACAATCCAGATTATTGCCTGTTTTTTCACACTTTAGCAAATCTTTATCCAGACACTCCATTGGCAGAAGATATCGCAGGAAGCATTGAATCAGTTACAGAAATAACCGTTGAGGATTTGGATGAAAACTTTGAAACCTTTTATCATCCATCTAATATGAGTTTACTGCTGATTGGTAATTTTGACTTAGAAAAGACCATTGCTGTTATTCAGGAACAACACGAATCTTTGAAGGGAATTGATGAAGAAAGTTTGATTAGACGTTTTCCCCTTGCGTTAAATCCTGTTATTTCTACTGGGAGTGTTCGAATGGAAGTGGCAAGTTCTAAACT
Source organism: Streptococcus sp. HF-100 (assembly GCF_015594635.1). Lineage (NCBI taxonomy): Bacteria > Bacillati > Bacillota > Bacilli > Lactobacillales > Streptococcaceae > Streptococcus > Streptococcus sp. HF-100. The sequence continues at coordinate 145,700 of NZ_JADNQV010000005.1, read as the reverse complement.
TGCAATCGGGTTACGTGGGAGTCAATCGTTAGCGGGAACCGATTTATTTCGTTATAAGACTGCTTTAAAACTGCTATTTGCAATGATGTTTGGTTGGACATCTAAAAGATTTCAAACGCTTTATGAGGCTGGAAAAATAGACAACTCATTATCGTTAGAAGTTGAAGTAGAAAAAGATTTTCACTTTGTGATGTTAACAATGGATACTAGTGAGCCAGTTGCTCTGTCTCACCAATTTCGTTCTGCGATTCGTGATTTTGAAAAAGACCCTGATGTAACAGAAGAGCATCTTGATATTATAAAAAGTGAAATGTTTGGTGATTTTTTACATGGACTGAATTCATTAGAATATATTGCCACTCAATACGAAACCTTTTCAGAAGGGGATAATCTATTTGATTTACCAAAAATATTACAGACAATCAGTTTAGTTGATGTGATTGAAATAGGACATCATTTTATTGATTCTTGTGAAATGATTGATTTCACTATTTTTCCAAAATGATTTCATATTTTGGTGAAATTTGGTAAAATAGTGTTTAATAGAAAGAAGGCTAGTGTGTATGAGAAAGAAAACAATCGGTGAAGTCCTGAGGTTAGCTCGTATTAATCAAGGAATGAGCTTGGAAGATTTACAAAAGAAAACAGATATTCAGTTAGAGCTACTGGAAGCTATGGAAGCTGATGATTTTGATCGTCTTCCCAGTCCCTTCTATGCTCGTTCTTTTCTAAGAAAATATGCTTGGGCTGTTGATTTAGATGAGCAAATTATTCTTGATGCTTATGAAGAAGGAAGCATGATTACTTATGATGAAGTGGATGTTGATGAGGAAGAGAATTTTAGAAGTCGAAGAACAAAAAAACAACGAACTTCTTTTTTACCATTATTTTATCTGACGATTCTTGCATTAGCTATTTTATCTTTTGTTAGTTATTATGTTTGGACATACGTTCACCATAACTCATTAACAACCACTCCTTCATCAAGTTATAGTGTTGTAAACAAACAGACAACCACTTCTTCTAGTTCGACTAGTGAGGCAACTTCTAGTGAATCTTCTAGCAGTTCAAAGACAAATTTGATTGTATCAGGAAATGGTAACAACTTGACAGCAACCTTGACAGGTGCAACTGGCCCTGTCAATTTAAAACTATCTGTTAGTGATACAACTAGTTGGGTAAGTGTTACAGGTACAGACTTAGAAGGTGGTGCAACATTAAGTCCTGAGAATCAAAGTGTGTCAACTACAATCTCTCCAGGGACCGCTTCAACAATTACTCTTGGTGTGGTTCAAGGTGTGACCATTACAATTGATAATCAACAGATTGATACGTCAGGCTTGACAAGTTTGACAGGTACAATTACACTTATAATAAATAGTTAAGGAAAAGAAAATGAAAAAAGAAAATATTCCCAATGCTTTAACTCTTTTGCGGATTGCTTTAATTCCAATTTTTATTTTAGTACTATCCTTGGGCCACTCTGTTGGAATACATGTCTTTGCAGCGATTATTTTTGCAGTAGCCAGCATTACAGATTATTTGGATGGATATTTGGCTCGTAAATGGAAGGTTGTAACAAATTTTGGGAAATTTGCTGATCCGATGGCAGATAAGTTATTGGTCATGTCAGCTTTTATTATGTTGATTGAAATGAATATGGCACCTGCTTGGGTGGTTGCGGTTATCATTTGTCGAGAGTTAGCTGTGACAGGTTTGCGGCTATTGTTGGTTGAAACTGGAGGAACAGTTTTAGCAGCAGCTATGCCTGGGAAAATAAAAACATTTACGCAGATGTTTTCCATTATTTTTCTGTTATTGCACTGGACACTGCTAGGACAAGTTTTGCTATATATTGCATTGATTTTTACGATTTATTCAGGTTATGATTACTTCAAAGGAAGTGCTTATCTCTTTAAAGACACATTTAGATAATATGAAAAATATCATTGAAGTTCAGCATTTAAAGTATAAATACGATAATCATGTAGATAGTTATATCCTTAAAGATGTGACGTTTCACGTGAAACAAGGAGAGTGGCTGTCTATTGTGGGGCATAATGGCAGTGGCAAGTCTACGACGATTCGTTTAATAGATGGCTTGTTGGAAGCAGAAAGTGGCGAGATTATCATTGATGGAGATAAATTAACTCTTGAAAATGTATGGGAAAAGCGCCGGCATATTGGGATGGTTTTTCAAAATCCAGATAATCAATTTGTAGGGGCGACTGTTGAGGATGATGTTGCCTTTGGTTTGGAAAATCAAGGGATGGGTTACCAAACGATGTTTGACAGAGTTCAAGAAGCATTAGACATTGTTGGAATGCAAGATTTTAAAGAACGTGAACCTGCAAGGCTTTCTGGTGGACAAAAGCAGCGCGTGGCTATTGCTGGTGTGGTTGCTTTGCGTCCTGACATCATTATTTTAGATGAAGCAACTAGTATGTTGGACCCAGAAGGGCGTTTAGAGTTGATTCAGACAGTTAAAAAAATTAAAGATCGACATGGTATGACTGTTATTTCTATCACGCATGATTTGGATGAAGTAGCTCTTAGTGACCGAGTTTTGGTGATGAAAGAAGGACAAGTAGAGTCAACTAGTACACCAAGTGAGCTTTTCTCACGAGTGGATTTAGAAGATTTAGGTTTAGATGAACCTTTTACAAATCAAGTAAAAGCAACTTTGCTGGACTCAGGCTTTCAATTGCCAGAGCGCTATTTAACAGAAAAAGAATTGCAGGATTATTTATGGGAATCACTTTAGAAAATGTAAGTTATACTTATCAAGCAGGCACTCCTTTTGAGAGTCCTGCCCTTTTTGAAGTCAATTTAGAAATAAAGGATGGCTCATATACTGCTTTGGTTGGTCATACAGGTAGTGGAAAATCAACTATTTTACAATTGCTGAATGGGCTTCTAGTGCCAACTGAAGGAAGTGTCGTGATTGATGATGTCAAAATTACTTCGACATCTATAAACAAGGATATTAAACAAGTACGTAAAAAGGTAGGTCTAGTTTTTCAGTTTGCTGAAAGTCAGATTTTTGATGAGACCGTTTTAAAAGATGTTGCTTTTGGTCCACAAAATTTTGGAGTATCAAAGGAAGACGCTGAACGTGTAGCACGTGAAAAGTTAACTCTTGTTGGAATTTCAGAAGAATTATTTGAACGTAGCCCATTTGAACTGTCTGGTGGACAAATGCGTCGAGTAGCCATAGCTGGTATTCTAGCCATGGAACCAAATATTCTTGTATTGGATGAGCCAACAGCGGGTTTAGATCCTGCTGGACGAAAAGAATTGATGAGTTTATTTAAACGATTACATGAAACAGGAATGACCATTGTTTTGGTAACGCATTTGATGGATGATGTCGCTAATTTTGCAGATACGGTCTATGTGATGGAAAAAGGAAGGTTAGTCAAAAGCGGAGAGCCTCGGCAAGTTTTTCAAGCTGTAGCATTTATGGAAAGTATTCAACTAGGAGTTCCCAAAATTACAAAATTTGCACAAGAATTAAAAAATAGAGGGCTAACTCTTCCGTATTTACCTATCACCATAAAAGAATTTAAGGAGTTACTACATGGATAGTATGATTTTAGGGCGATATGTTTCTGGAAATTCAATCATTCATCGACTAGATCCTCGCAGCAAACTTTTGTCAATGTTTCTCTTTATTTTAATTATCTTTTTGGCAAATAATATTGTAACCAATGGACTATTATTCGTCTTTACAATGTTATTAGTTGGACTTTCCAAAATTCCTTTAGGTTTTTTCCTTAAAGGATTAAGATCTATGGTCTTTTTGATTGCTTTTACCACTTTATTCCAACTATTTTTTACATCTGGTGGCACGACTTTATTTCAATTTGGCTTTATTAGAATTACTGAAGTAGGTCTGGCTCAGGCGGGTATCATTTTTAGTCGTTTTCTTTTGATTATTATTTTTTCTACCCTATTAACTTTAACAACAATGCCACTTAGTTTGGCAGACGCAGTTGAATCATTATTGCAGCCTTTAGCAGCATTAAAAGTGCCCGTTCATGAAATAGGGTTGATGTTATCAATGAGTTTACGTTTCGTTCCTACTTTGATGGATGATACGACACGGATTATGAATGCTCAAAGGGCGCGTGGGGTTGATTTTGGTGAAGGAAATATTGTTCAAAAAGTAAAATCAATTATCCCTATTTTAATTCCGTTATTTGCTTCTAGCTTTAAGCGTGCGGATGCTTTGGCGACTGCTATGGAAGCGAGAGGCTATCAAGGTGGTGTAGGAAGAAGTCGTTATCGGCAGTTGAGATGGAAAAAAGCAGATACCTTTTCTATTTTTATTATGTTTGCCTTAGGTTTGATGTTGTCTTTCTTAAAAAGTTAAAAAACTTATATTATTGTTAGCTAAAAAACGTCTTGAAGGGCGTTTTTTGCGTATAAAATCAATATTTCTGTAATCTTTGTAATACAATTATAAGATTATAGTAATATTTTATGTGTAATATAGTATTATACGAAAAAAGGAGAAATTGATATATACATGAATACAAAATCAATGAAATGGACTTTATCAGGACTTTTTACGGCAGTTGCTTTTTTTGCAACAGGAGCTATTGCAAGTGCTGAATCTTATACTGTTAAATCAGGTGATACTTTATCAGAAATCGCTAAAGAAAAAAATACATCAGTTGAAAAAATTGTTGAGCTCAATAGAATTGAAAATCCTGACTTGATTAAAGTTGGGCAAATTTTAGAACTTGATGAAGAGAAAAATTCAGAAGTTTCAACAGAAACTACAACAGAAGAAGCTGTAACTTATGAAGATGTGACATATAACGCACCTGCTGCTTCTACTACTTATTCGCAACCAGCTACAGCAAATACTTCTTCAAATGTTGTTCTTCCTAATGGAAATACTGCTGGTGCTACGGGATCTTATGCGGCTGCTCGTATGGCAGAATTGACAGGTGTCCCAGCATCAACTTGGGAGCATATTATTGCTCGCGAGTCAAACGGACAAGTAAATGCTTATAACCCATCAGGAGCTAGTGGTCTTTTCCAAACTATGCCAGGTTGGGGTTCAACAGCAACAGTAGATGATCAGATTCAAGCTGCTTACCGTGCTTATAATGCTCAAGGTCTTTCAGCTTGGAACTATTAAGCAAAATTTTATGATAAATGAGTAAACAAAAAGACGAACCATTGAGTAAAAAATGATTCGTCTTTTTCTATGGGTGATTGACTTAGCAAACATAGTTGTTTGTTTTAGAATCTTTGATTGTATATTGTAAATATGGTTTACAATTCATGTAAAGTATTATTTACCAAAGCTGTTAAAATTTTCTGAGGCGAATCTGAGATAAAATCTGCCTCATTGTCAGTTAATTCTTTCTTGTTTCCAAATCCCCACAGAACTCCTAAAGTAGCAATTCCGACTGATTTTCCACCAATTATATCAAATTTTGTATCCCCAACAATGATAGATTGTTCAAGATTAGCATGAGAATTATTTAAAGCACGAGTTATAACATCTGCTTTATGATAAGAATTTGGAAGAGAGCCGAAGATACCATTGAAATGTTTATCAATTTCTAGGTATTGTGCCATTTTATGGGCCATTGGTTCATTTTTACTAGTAGTAATATAGACATGGTAATCCGAATGTTCTAATTCTAACAACAGTTCTTTTATACCCTTGTAAAGTTGAGCTTCAAAAACACCGTTATTTTTATAGTATTCTCTAAAGAAAGCAATAGCTTGATTGACATTGGTCTCTGGCACTACAGAAGCGAAACTAACTTCTAAAGGTGGTCCAATGAAAGTATCCAGCTCTTTGCTATCAGGAGCTTTGATATTTAGTGAAGTGAATGCGTATTGGAAAGCATTCTTGATTCCTACAGAACTGTCAACAAGTGTTCCATCTAAGTCGAAAAAAATATATTTAAAATTTTGCATAGTCTAAATTCATGTTTACAGGGCTGTAAACTTTTTCCTTTTGTGTAGAAAGTTATTCTCCAAAAATTTCTTTGGATAATCTACGACCAGTAGGTGTAGCTGCCAATCCACCTTCAGCAGTCTCACGAAAGGCAGTCGGCATACTTGCTCCAACTTGATACATAGCGTCAACTACTTCGTCAACGGGAATTTTTGATTCAATACCTGCCAAAGCTATATCAGCGGCAATGAAAGCGTAGCTAGCTCCCATAGCATTTCGTTTGACACAGGGAACTTCTACTAGACCTGCAACGGGGTCACAGATTAATCCAAGCATATTCTTAATCACAAAACAAATTGCTTGGCTAGCTTGAAATGGGGTACCACCTGCTGCTAAAACAAGAGCTGCTGCACTCATGGCTGACGCTGATCCAACTTCTGCTTGACAGCCACCTTCAGCTCCTGAAATAGAAGCATTATTAGCGATGACTAGACCGAAAGCTCCAGCTGTTAATAAAAAGTCTAGTTGTTGTTTTTCAGTAAGATTTAATTTTTCGATAGCAGATGTAAGGACAGCGGGTAAACAACCAGCACTTCCTGCTGTTGGTGTTGCACAGACCAACCCCATTTTAGCATTGTATTCATTGACAGCAATAGCATTTTTTGCTGCCGTTAAGACAGTATAGTCCGAAAGAGCTTTTCCTGATTGAATATATTTGTGGAGTTTGGCTGCATCGCCACCTGTTAAACCACTCCGAGATTTACTTTCATCTAATCCCATAACGACAGAAGCTTTCATAACTTCTAGATTTCTAGTCATCAAGCGTAAGACTTCATCTCGTTCACGACCTGTCAGTTCGTATTCAGTAGCAATCATCAGTTCGGCAACACTACCCTGAAAGTCTAAATCTGCTTGCTCCACTAATTCTTTGATTGAATAAAACATAAACTCTCCTATTTAAAGAAATTGACATTATGAAGTTTAGGAATTTTCCTGATTTCCTCAATAGCTCCTTCACAGCTGCGACTGTCAATTTCAATGATCATAATAGCTTTTTCACCTGCTTTTTCTCTTGTGACATTCATCTGTGCGATATTGATGTTATAACGAGAAAGTGCTTCAGTAACATGAGCAATCATTCCAGGAACATCCTGATGGACGATAATAATTGTCGGGGTATTCATGCTGAGCGAAACAGAAAAACCATTTAATTCAGTCACTTGAATATTTCCACCACCAATGGAAATACCAGTAACACTAATCGCTTTTTGCTCATTTTTAATGGTGATTTTAGCTGTATTTGGGTGTGGAGCATTGCTATCTTTTTGAATCGTCCAGACAATTTTAATCCCTCTTTTATGGGCAATTTCTAGGCTATTGGGAATATCAGGGTTATCTGTATCCATTCCGAGAATCCCAGCTACAAGAGCCAAGTCCGTACCATGTCCACGATAAGTTTTCGCAAAAGAATTAAATAGTTGGAATTCAACTTCTGTTGGCTCGTCATCAAAAATTGATGAAACAATTTTTCCAATACGAACAGCACCTGCTGTATGACTACTAGATGGACCAATCATAACAGGACCAATAATATCAAAAACAGATTGAAATTTTAGTGAGTTCATCGTAACTCCTTATAAATTCATTATCTTCATTATATCAAAGTTCAGTATATTTTTCTGCCTTTTTAGCTAATAAGATGAATGTGACGTAAATTCTAAACTTCCTTTGAGGTCACTTTTCTTATAGTAACCTTAAAGCAAATAAATATAGGATGGATTTTAGTCTCTCTTCAATTTGTTTGTAATATTTTTAATGAAAGGAAAAAACAATAGTAATAATTAAGGTATATGATAGTTTTATCACAGAAAAGGAGAATTTAAATGATATTGAATTTAAATAACACAAATAAAAAAACAAAAGTAGGTTTAATGAGCTTAGCAGCAACAGCGCTGTTCTTTCTTCCTACACTTGCAAACGCAGATAGTTATACAGTAAAATCTGGAGATACACTTTCAGCTATTGCTGCATCACATAATACAACAGTTGATAAAATTGCTCAGAAGAATAAAATTAGCAATATTCATCTGATTAGTGTTGGGCAGGTATTGGAGTTAGATGATACTGCTACAAGCACTACAACTGCGGAGTCAAGTAATTCTGCAACTACCACATCTGGTCTGAGTGCTGAAGATGCAGCTGCAAAAGAATGGATTGCGCAAAAAGAATCAAGTGGCAGTTATACAGCCCAAAATGGACAATATTATGGTCGTTACCAATTGAGTTTATCATATTTAAATGGTGACTTGTCAGCAGAGAATCAAGAAAAAGTAGCAGACGCTTATGTAGCAGGTCGTTATGGTTCTTGGTCAGCTGCTAAGATTTTCTGGTTAGCAAATGGCTGGTATTGATGAATACAAAAAATGATTGAGGTTGGGACAAAATGTCTCAACCTTTTTATGAGAGTAAGGCTTTAATATAGTAGTTTACAGCTAAAAGTACCATTTTCAGATTATAGATAGAAGCTACAAAGTCGTTCACTAGATTCGGCCTTTTGATAGGATCTCTATTGTTTCATTCACTGATTTAATAGTTCATCCACTGAATTTTTAGTTTACAGCAGTGTAAAGTTATTGCTATCTGGTTATTGAAATTTGTTCTTAAGGTTATTTCGTGTTATAATAAACCTTGCTCTAAGCGACCTTCAATCGTTGAAAGCAAAACACGACCTTCAATCGTGAAATAACGAAAAGATGGGAGAACACGATGAGTGATAAATCTAAGATTCGTGTCGTTGTTGGTATGAGCGGGGGTGTGGATTCGTCAGTTACGGCTCTTTTGTTAAAGGAGCAGGGCTATGACGTGATCGGCATTTTCATGAAAAATTGGGACGACACAGACGAAAATGGGGTCTGTACAGCTACAGAGGACTATAAAGACGTAGCAGCTGTGGCCGATCAGATTGGAATTCCTTACTACTCTGTCAACTTTGAAAAAGAGTATTGGGATCGCGTTTTTGAATATTTCTTAGCTGAATATCGAGCTGGTAGAACCCCGAATCCAGATGTCATGTGCAACAAAGAAATTAAGTTTAAAGCTTTTTTGGACTATGCTATGACATTGGGAGCGGACTATGTGGCAACAGGTCACTATGCGCGTGTAAAGCGCGATGAAGACGGAATTGTTCATATGCTGCGAGGAGTGGATAATGGCAAAGATCAGACTTATTTCCTTAGTCAGTTATCACAAGAGCAGCTGCAAAAAACGATGTTTCCGTTGGGACATTTAGAAAAGTCTGAAGTTCGAGCTATTGCAGAGAAAGCAGGATTGGCTACTGCTAAGAAAAAAGATTCAACCGGCATCTGCTTTATTGGTGAGAAAAACTTTAAAGAATTTTTGGGAAATTATTTACCAGCTCAACCTGGTCGCATGATGACAGTTGATGGTCGAGATATGGGTGAGCATGCTGGTTTGATGTATTATACAATTGGTCAGCGTGGTGGCCTTGGCATTGGTGGTCAGCATGGAGGAGATAATGAACCTTGGTTTGTAGTGGGTAAGGATCTTAGTCAAAATATTCTTTATGTTGGTCAAGGTTTTTACCATGACAACTTGATGTCAACGAGTCTTGACGCTAGCCAAGTACATTTTACAAGAGAAATGCCAGCTGAGTTTACTATGGAATGTACAGCTAAGTTTCGTTATCGTCAGCCAGATTCTAAGGTTACAGTAACTGTAAAGGTTGACAAGGCAATTGTCAACTTTGCAGAACCTCAACGTGCTATTACACCTGGACAAGCCGTTGTATTTTATGATGAAGAAGAGTGTCTTGGTGGTGGCTTGATTGACAATGCCTATAAAGATGGTAAGCTTCAACAGTATATTTAGATTGACATTTTTTAGCAATCTGCTAAAATGGATATAGCAATAACTATGATGGTCAAAGCTCATGGATGTTGCAGGCTTTTTGTCCTGCACTTCTAGAGGTTTGACTTTTTTGGTGAAAAAATAAGGAAAGAAAAGATGACACACAATTTTACTGAAAGTTATGATATTGTCGTAATTGGTGCTGGGCATGCAGGTGTTGAGGCTTCGTTAGCAGCCAGTCGAATGGGCTGTAAAGTCCTACTTGCGACAATCAATATTGAAATGCTAGCTTTTATGCCTTGTAATCCTTCTATTGGAGGATCTGCCAAGGGAATCGTTGTACGTGAAGTGGATGCTCTAGGTGGAGAGATGGCTAAGAATATAGATAAAACTTATATTCAAATGAAGATGCTCAATACTGGGAAAGGTCCAGCAGTTCGTGCTCTTCGTGCGCAAGCAGATAAGGAACTTTATTCTAAAGAAATGCGCAAGACGGTTCAACATCAAGAGAATCTCACTTTGCGTCAAACTATTATAGATGAGATTCTAGTTGAGAACGGGAAAGTCGTTGGTGTGAAAACAGCCACGCACCAAGAGTTTGCGGCAAAGGCAGTTGTCGTAACAACCGGTACAGCTCTGCGTGGAGAAATTATTATTGGAGATTTGAAGTATTCTTCTGGTCCTAATCATAGTTTAGCTGCAATTAATTTAGCAGACAATTTACGTGATTTAGGGTTTGAAATTGGGCGTTTTAAAACAGGAACTCCTCCGCGTGTGAAAGCTTCTTCTATTAATTATGAAGAGACGGATATTCAGCCTGGAGACGAAAAAGCGAACCACTTTTCCTATACTTCTCATGATGAGGATTATCTCAAAGATCAGATTCCTTGCTGGCTAACTTATACTAATGGAAGAAGTCATGAAATTATTCAAAACAACCTTTACCGTGCACCAATGTTTTCAGGAATGGTGAAAGGTGTAGGACCACGTTACTGCCCGTCAATTGAAGACAAAATTGTTCGTTTTGCAGATAAAGAGCGCCACCAACTTTTCTTGGAGCCAGAAGGTCGAGATACGGAAGAAGTTTATATTCAGGGATTGTCAACGAGTTTGCCAGAAGATGTTCAAAAAGACTTAGTGCATTCTATTAAGGGACTTGAAAATGCTGAATTGATGCGAACTGGCTATGCGATTGAATATGATATGATTATGCCACATCAGCTGCGCGCTACTCTAGAAACTAAGAAAATCTCAGGTTTGTTTACAGCTGGGCAAACGAATGGGACATCTGGTTATGAAGAAGCAGCGGGACAGGGCATTATCGCAGGAATCAATGCAGCTCTGAAAGTTCAAGGAAAGCCAGAACTGATTTTGAAACGCAGTGATGGTTACATTGGGGTCATGATTGATGACTTGGTCACCAAGGGAACGGTGGAGCCGTATCGTCTTTTGACAAGCCGTGCTGAATATCGTCTCATTTTACGACACGACAATGCAGATATGCGATTGACTGAAATTGGACGCAGGGTAGGATTGGTTGATGATGAGCGCTGGCTGCGTTTTGAAATTAAGAAGAATCAATATGAAACTGAAATGAAGCGCTTGAGCACTATTAAATTAAAGCCAATTAAAGAAACGAATGAAATGGTTGAAAAATTAGGCTTTAAACCATTGACAGACGCAGTTACAGCGAAAGAATTTTTGCGTCGGCCAGAAGTTTCATATCAAGATGTTGTCAAGTTTGTCGGTTCAGCAGCTGAAGATTTAGATGAAAAGATAATCGAATTGATTGAGACTGAAGTCAAATATGAAGGCTATATTTCTAAGGCGTTGGATCAGGTTGAGAAGATGAAACGAATGGAAGAAAAACGGATACCAGAAAACATTGACTGGGATGATATTGATTCAATTGCGACAGAAGCTCGTCAGAAATTCAAGAAAATAAACCCAGAAACAATTGGTCAAGCTAGTCGGATTTCAGGTGTCAATCCAGCGGATATTTCGATTTTGATGGTTTATTTGGAAGGTAAATCACGAAGTATCTCAAAAAATCAAGAAAAAGCAAAAAAATAAATGATGAAGATGCTTGTTCACATTTCTGAGCAAGTGTTTTTTCGTCAATAATACTTGACAAAGCTGTAAACTACCAGAGAAATAAAGCTAATTTAATGGGAAAATCAGATATTCTGTTTTGTAAAGTGAGCAAAGAGATGCAGGAAGATTTAATTTTTTCTAATGTTTGACAGTATTATTTGGCTTGTTTTAATAAGGGAAAACTCGCTTTTTTAGAGCTTTTGTGGTAAAATGGCGGTTAAGAGGTTTGTGATGAAAAAATTTCGTTTTATTCCAATTCATTTTGTAATTATGGGCGTTATTTCCTTTGGAATTTTAGCTATTTTATTACGAGTTTTTGGTAGCAGCATTCTGATGTTATCTGCGCTTTTTTTGGTGCTTGCTCTTTTGATTTTTCTATTGATTTACCAACAAAAAAGTTATGAAATTGATGAAGTGGAACAAATCCAGTATGTGAATGATCAAGCAGAAAATAGTTTGGCATCATTGCTTGAAAGAATGCCGGTTGGTGTTGTAAAAGTTGATCAAACATCTGGAAATGTAGAATGGTTTAATCCTTACGCAGAGTTGATTCTTACCAATGAAGACGGTGAATTTGATGTGGACTTGTTGCAAAAAATTACCAAAACACCATCTGAGGGTGCTGGATCGTATGCAACAATTGGGGATACAAAATATTCGGTCTACTTAGATCATGCTTCAAGTGTGTTTTACTTTTTTGATGCTTCTAGTGAGTATGAGGCTACTTCAGAATTAGTAACGACAAGGCCAGTTATTGGTATTATTTCAGTCGATAATTATGATGATTTAGAGGATGTTGTCTCAGATTCAGATATTAGCCACATTAATAGCTTTATCGCAAATTTTGTCTCTGAATTTGCAGAAAAATATGCCATGTTTTCTCGTCGTGTGGGAATGGATCGTTTCTATATTTTTACGGATTACACGGTGCTAGATCGGTTAATGCAAAATAAGTTTGCAGTTATTGATCAGTTTAGGGAAGAAGCTAAAAAGCGGGAAATTCCTCTCACATTGAGTATGGGCTTCTCTTATGGTGATAGTAATCATGAGCAGATTGGTAAAGTGGCTCTCTTAAACTTGAATCTTGCTGAAGTTCGTGGTGGTGATCAGGCTGTTGTCAAAGAAAATGATGAGTCAAAGAATCCTGTTTACTTTGGTGGTGGCTCAGCTGCATCGGTGAAACGGACACGTACTCGCACGCGAGCTATGATGACCGCTGTTTCGGATAAGATTAAAAGTGTGGACCAAGTTTTTGTAGTTGGACACAAAAATTTGGATATGGATGCGCTTGGTTCTGCTGTGGGAATGCAAGTATTTGCTAGTAATATTATTGATCAGACCTATGCTGTTTATGATCCTCATCAAATGGCTGCGGATATTGAGCGAGCAGTTCGCAGGCTGCAGGATGAAGGGGAGACCAACCTTCTTTCGGTCGCTGATGCGATGACAATGGTGACCAATCGTTCTCTGTTGATTATGGTGGATCATTCAAAAACAGCTCTGACCTTATCAAAAGAGTTTTATAATTTGTTTAACCAAATTATTGTCATTGATCACCACAGAAGAGATCAAGATTTTCCGGAAAATGCTGTTATCACTTATATCGAAAGTGGAGCAAGTAGTGCCTGTGAATTGGTAACAGAGTTGATTCAATTCCAAAATTCTAAGACAAAACGCTTGAGTAAAATGCAGGCTAGTGTGTTGATGGCTGGGATTATGCTGGATACGAAGAAGTTTTCTTCTCGTGTAACCAGTCGAACGTTTGATGTAGCGAGCTATTTGCGCACGCGTGGAAGTGATAGCGTAGCCATTCAAGATATTTCTGCCACAGACTTTGATGAGTACCGTGAAGTGAATGAGCTGATTTTGAATGGTAAGAAAATTTTGCCGAATGTACTCGTTGCGACAGGTGTAGAAGAAAAATGCTATGATACAGTTGTTATCAGTAAAGCAGCAGATGCTATGTTAGCTATGTCAGGGATTGAAGCTAGCTTTGTCGTTAGTAAAAATAAGCAAAACAGTATTTCGATATCTGCTCGTAGTCGTAGTAAAATCAATGTCCAACGTATCATGGAAGAACTGGGTGGAGGCGGTCATTTCAATTTAGCAGCAGCGCAAATTCCTGACCAGACAATTGCTCAGGTGGTTCATAGCTTAAATGAAATTATTGTTCGTGAAGTACTAAAAGATAAGGAGTTAGAAGAATGAAAGTAATCTTTTTAGCAGATGTAAAAGGTAAAGGAAAAAAAGGTGAAATTAAAGAAGTGCCTACTGGCTATGCACAGAATTTTCTGATTAAGAAAAATCTTGCCAAAGAGGCGACTGCAGCAGCTATCGGCGAACTTCGCGGAAAACAAAAATCAGAAGAAAAAGCACACGCTGAAATGCTAGCTGAAGCGCAAGCCATTAAGGAAAAGCTGGAAGCAGAAAATACAATTGTTGAATTTACTGAAAAAGTAGGACCAGATGGACGTACTTTTGGTTCTATTACCAATAAAAAAATTGCTGAAGAATTACAAAAGCAATTTGGAATTAAGATTGATAAACGATTGATTCAAGTCAAGAATCCTATTCGTTCTGTTGGCTTGATTGATGTGCCAGTGAAAATTTATCAAGATGTGACTAGTGTGATTAACTTACGTGTAAAAGAAGGTTAATTGAAGAATATTTTTTGAGAGAGGAGGTCTTATGGCAGATATTGATGAATTGCGAGCACAACCGCAGGATATTTTAGCAGAGCAATCTGTTTTAGGTGCGATTTTTATTGATGAAAGTAAGCTGGTGTTTGTTCGTGAATATATCGAGCCAACTGACTTCTTTAAATATGCCAATCGGTTAATTTTTAAAGCGATGATTGACTTGGCAGATCGAGGCGATGCCATTGATGCGACAACTGTTCGTAATATTTTAGACAGTCAGGGTGATTTGCAAAATATCGGTGGCTTGTCTTACTTGGTTGAAGTGGTCAACTCAGTACCGACTTCTGCCAATGCTGAATATTATGCTAAGATTGTAGCAGAAAAAGCTGTTTTGCGCCGGTTGATTGCGCGGCTGACAGACTCTATCAATCTAGCTTATGATGGCTCTAGTCCTGCAGATGAAATCATTGCTGGGGCTGAAAAAGCGTTGATTGATGTTAGTGAAAATGCTAGTCGAAGCGGCTTTAAAAATATTAAAGAGATTTTGAATCTTAACTTTGGCAGCTTGGAAACGCGGTCTCAGCAAACTTCTGATATTACAGGGATTGCGACAGGTTATCAAGACTTAGATCACATGACTACGGGTTTGCATGAAGAAGAGTTAATCATCGTGGCAGCTCGTCCAGCGGTTGGTAAAACAGCTTTTGCTCTCAATATTGCTCAAAATATTGGAACAAAGCTAGATAAAACAGTCGCTATCTTTTCTTTAGAAATGGGGGCAGAAAGCCTAGTAGACCGAATGCTGGCAGCAGAGGGGTTAATTGAATCGCATTCAATCCGTACAGGGCAATTGACGGAGGAGGAATGGAGGAAGTATGCAATTGCACAAGGAAATCTAGCAGAAGCTAGTATTTATATTGACGATACACCAGGAATTCGGATTACAGAGATTCGTTCACGTGCTCGAAAATTAGCACAAGAAACAGGAAATCTGGGCTTGATTTTAATTGACTATTTGCAGTTGATTACGGGGACTGGTCGAGAAAATCGTCAGCAGGAAGTTTCTGAAATTTCTCGTCAATTAAAGATTTTAGCAAAAGAGCTGAAAGTACCAGTCATTGCGTTGAGCCAGCTTTCGCGTAGTGTGGAACAACGTCAGGATAAACGGCCTATTCTGTCAGATATTCGTGAGTCTGGTTCAATTGAGCAGGATGCAGATATTGTAGCTTTTCTTTACCGTGATGACTATTATGAACGGGGCGGTGAAGAAACTGAAGGGATTCCAAACAACAAAGTCGAAGTGATTATCGAAAAGAACCGTAGCGGTGCACGTGGTACGGTAGAATTGATTTTCCAAAAAGAATACAATAAGTTTTCAAGTATTTCTAGGAGAGAGGAATAAACAATGAGTGATGCATTTACAGATGTTGCAAAAATGAGAAAAATTAAAGAAGAAATCAAAGCCCATGAGGGCAAAATGGTAGAAATGACTCTTGAAAATGGCCGTAAACGTCAAAAAAATAAGCAAGGGCGCTTGATTGAAGTTTATCCTTCTTTGTTTATCGTTGAATATACAAGTAATGGAGGTCAACCAGGTGAGATTGAAAACACTTATGTCGAATCTTATACTTATTCAGATATTTTAACAGAGAAAAATCTCATTCGTTATTTGGATTAAGAATAAATAGGTTTTAATGGCGAAAAACTGCTTTGATTGATGTGGCTGGAGTGAAAAATGATTAAAAATCTAGTTTTTGATTTTGGCAATGTTTTAATTGAATGGAACCCTGCTAAGATTTTAGCTGCTTTTGTAAAAGAAGAAGACCGTAAGCGCGTCGAGGCTGCTATTTTTGATTCGGGACTTTGGGCTCAGACAGATACTGGACAATTAACTTTGAAATCAGCCATTCAGGCGGCTCAAACATTGCTAGATAGTTCTTACTCTGCTACTGTTGAAGCCATTTTTACTCATTGGTATGAGACAGTGGATGTTTATCATCAGCTACAAGAGAAAATTTTTGAATGGGCTCAGCTGGGATATGGCATTTATATTTTGTCTACTACAAGTGAGATATTTTATGCAGTTGAAAATGCAGGTTTATTACCGATGACGAAAGTTTTGACTGGGAAAATCCTTTCTTACGAAGTAGGGTTTGCAAAGCCAGATAAAAGCATCTATCAAAAGTTACTAACTCAATATGCATTGCACGCTAATCAATGTGTATTTATAGATGATTTACAGATAAATTTAGATGCTGCTAAAAGTCTAGGATTTGAAACTATTTTAGCAACATCTGAACAGCAAAATATAATTGCGATAGAGGAATTGTTGAAGAAGAAAGGTTATTTTCATAGAAAGAAATAATCTGGTAAAAATCCGTCTTTACAGATAGGATTTTTTTTGATATAATGGCTTTTGTGTGAAATAGCAGCAGGAGGGCATGAAGCTCGTCAACAGAATATTAGCTATAAAAGTAGCCTTGGCTGTTTAGGCGAAAATGTTCTGCACGAATCAGGGCTTTCTAAGTGACTATTTCCTCAAATTATTATTTTTACAGGAGGACATGTTTATGTCACGTTATACAGGACCATCTTGGAAACAAGCTCGTCGTTTGGGCCTTTCACTTACAGGTACAGGGAAAGAATTGGCACGTCGTAACTACGTACCAGGTCAACATGGACCAAACAACCGTAGCAAATTGTCAGAATACGGTTTGCAATTGGCTGAAAAACAAAAACTTCGTTTTACTTACGGTGTAGGTGAAAAACAATTCCGTAACTTGTTCGTACAAGCAACTAAAATCAAAGGCGGAATCCTTGGTTTTAACTTCATGCTTCTTTTGGAACGTCGTTTGGATAACGTTGTTTATCGTCTTGGACTTGCAACTACTCGTCGTCAAGCTCGTCAATTCGTAAACCACGGTCATATCCTTGTTGACGGAAAACGTGTAGATATTCCTAGCTACCGTGTATCTGTTGGTCAAGTGATTTCAGTTCGTGAAAAATCACTTAAAGTATCTGCAATTCTTGAAGCGGTTGAAGCAACTCTTGGACGTCCAGCATTTGTATCATTTGATGCTGAAAAATTAGAAGGTTCATTGACTCGCCTTCCAGAACGCGATGAAATCAACCCAGAAATCAACGAAGCGCTTGTCGTTGAATACTATAACAAACAACTTTAATTGATGGATTATCAGAAGTTGGGATTTCCCCAGCTTCTTTTTTGTTGTAAAGATTACGAAGAAAAGCCCTAGAGAGCTTGTGGGTGCTACTAGGGCAAGGTATAAGAAATATTCTAATACAGCATTTTTAAAAGGAAATCTGCCATTTGTTCGGGGCTTTCTTTTTTTCCTCTGGAAATCCACATTTGACAGACACCGAAAAAGGCATTTGTGAGATAAACATAGCTGTACTCTTTTTCTACTTGACTCAGCAATTTGCTACTGAAGCGATCTTGTAGGTCTTCGGCTAGCATAATTTGGAATTTATGGCGTAAAAAAGTTTGGATTTCTTTGGTTCCGTTTTCTGTCAATAAGGCAGAAAGGAGAGATTCGCGTGTGAGAAAATCAAAAACTTCTATAATGGCATTGCGCTTATCTTGGGCATACTTATCAAAAATGTATTCTAATTTATGAAAAAGTTTTTGCTGATAATGCTCAATCATGTCATATTTATCTTTATAATGCGTGTAAAAACTACTGCGACTAATGCCGGCAGTCTTGGTCAACTTGACAGTACTAATCTGGTCGAATGATTCGTGTTCCAGTAGCTCTACCATCGCATTTTCAATAATCATTTTTGTTTTTTGGCGCTTGTTACTTTCTGCCATATTGTCTTTCCTCTTTTGAACAAATTTATACAACGTGTCTAAAATTTAATTTTTTCTCTTGTGAAAAATTTCAGAAACTGTATAATCTATTATATCAAATATTTAGACACTCTGTATAAAAATATTTCAAAAAATAAAATTTTTATACAGAGTGTCTAAGATAGAGGAGAAAAAATGTTCAACGAATGGAAAGCAATTTTTAAAAAACCACTCTTCATTATTGTCATGATTGGTGTTTCCTTGATTCCTGCTCTTTATAATGTGATCTTTTTGAGCTCCATGTGGAATCCTTATGGTAAAGTTTCAGAATTGCCAGTAGCGGTTGTGAATAAAGACCAACGTGCGACATTTAACAACAACACCTTATCCGTTGGTGATGATATGGTGAAAAGTCTTAAAAAGAATGATGCTTTGGACTTTCATTTTGTATCTGAAGGAAAGGCTAAGAAGGGCTTGGAGAAAGGTGATTATTATATGATTATCACGCTTCCAAGTGATTTATCTCAAAAGGCTGCTAGTATTCTGGATAATAAACCACAAAAGATGCAGATTGATTATCAAACGTCTAGCGGGCACAGCTTTATTGCCAGCAAGATGAGTGATTCGGCTATGACGCGGCTTCAACAAACTGTCGCTAACAATGTGACAAATACATACACGACGTCTCTCTTCAAGAGTATGAATAGCTTGAGGAAAGGCATGACAACAGCTGCTTCTGGTAGTGGGCAACTCGCTTCTGGTGCTCAACAATTAAAAGACGGTAGTCAAACTTTGACAGATAATTTGAATACTTTATCTAGCTCTAGCATAACGTTTGCAGACGGCGCTAATACATTGACGACAGGTTTGGGAACCTATACGCTTGGGGTGCGTCAGCTGTCAGACGGAATTGGTACGCTATCAACACGTCTTTCAGCTTATACCTCAGGTGTTGGTCAATTAGCTTCTGGTTCAGATACGTTATCAAAAGGTCTGACGGACTATACAAATGCTGTCGGTCAATTGGCTTCTGGTTCAGATACGTTGTCAAAAGGTCTGATGGGGTACACAAGTGCTGTTGGTCAATTGGCTGACGGTTCAGGAGAATTATCAGATGGTTTAAATGCGTATGCCAATGGTGTAGCAAATCTTGCAGGCGGTGCGAATCAGTTAAATGCTCAATCGCAAAATTTATTGGCTGGAGTCAATCAATTGACCGCTTCTAATGGAGAAATTCAAAAATTATCAAGCGGCGCGCATCAATTAGCTACGGGTCTGAATACGTTAATGACAACTGTTCAACAATCTGGCATGACTGCTGAACAAGTTCAAAAGCTACAGGATTTGCAAGCAGGTTTAACTGCTGTGCAAACCGCTCTTTCAACTGGATCAGACTTGTCAGCCGCTAAAGCAAGCATGACGACTGCTTTAAGCGATATGGAAACGGCTGCGAACACGCTTGCCAATAGTGCGACGACAGACAAGACTACGATTGCAACTAACGTGGCTGCTACAGCTGCTTATCAAAAGTTAAGTGCTAGTGAGCAATCAGAAATCAATGCTGCGATTTCACAAGCTCCAAGTCAAACCGCTACAGCTGCGGCAAACATGTTGACAAATATTCAAGCGCTCAAGGCACAAGTGGCGAACTTGCCAGAGCAATCTTCTAATCAACAAAACATCGCTGTCATCGGACAAGCGAAAGGTGCGCTTTCAGAGCTTCAAACGAGCGCACAACAATCCCAAGCAAAAATCCTTGCAGCTTTGCAACAATCAACTGCGGGTGCTAATCAAGTAGCAGCAGGTATTGATCAATTGCAAACGAGCTTAGCAGCAGGTGCTGGTCAATTGGCAAAAGGTGTAACCGACTACACCAATGGGGTTGCGCAGATAACAGCAGGAGCTAATACCTTATCTGGCAATAGCGACCAATTGACATCTGGTATGGCGAAAATCAGTTCAGGTTCTAAGACCTTGGCTGGTAAAAACAGTCAATTGACATCTGGTATGGCAAAAATCAATTCCGGAGCTAATCAATTGGCGGCTAATAATGGTCAAATTGATGCCGGCTTGGCAAAATTAGCAGACGGAGCTAGTCAATTAGTGAACAATTCTGCTACACTCGTGTCAGGGGCAGACAAACTGTCTGATGGTGCTGGTAAAATAGCAGATGGTTCTACGAAGCTGGCAGACGGCAGCTCAACTATCACGTCTAATCTGGGGACACTTGTGTCGGGTGCGGACAGCTTGACAGCAGGTTTGACAGATGCCAAAAATCAATTATCTATGGTGACAACCAATAAAGCCAATGCTAAAGCTCTCGCAAATCCATTAACAACGAAGAAAATAGATAAAGACCACGTTGGTAAAAATGGTATCGGGATGGCACCATACATGATTTCTGTGGCACTCTTTGTAGCGGCTATTTCAACCAATATCATTTTTAACACGTTGCCCTCTGGTAAGAAACCTGAGACACGTATGGAATGGCTGAAAGCACGTATTCAAGTCAATGGCGTTATTTCTCTCTTAGCAGGTTTGTTGGTGTATGGTGCGGTACATATGATTGGCTTAACCGCCAACCACGAATGGACAACGCTTGGTATCATTCTTTTGACCAGCATGTGCTTCATGGCTGTGGTGACGGCTCTGGTAACGTGGGACACCAAGCTTGGTGCTTTCATTTCCTTAATCTTGTTGTTGCTACAACTCGCCTCTAGTGCGGGTACTTACCCACTGCCATTGACGGATAAGATTTTCCAAGATGTCAATCCTTGGTTGCCAATGAGCTATTCTGTTTCGGCTTTGCGTCAAACGATTTCGATGACAGGGCAAGTCGGCGGACAAGTTGCCTTCATGACAATCGTTCTGCTGCTCTTTGTTGGTCTTGGTTTCTTGGTTTACAATCCAAATAAAAGAGAATTAGTTTAATCAAAAAGAGGCTGGGACACTAACATAATCACCCACAGGAAAATGAAATCGGGGAAGATGATGTATAAACAGTGTTCCAGACTCGTTTATTTCTAGAATGAAATTCAACCTGCGGGGTGGATGACAACATCGTTTTTTTACGAAATATCGATGTTTGTCCCACCCTTTTTAAATCAAACCGAAATGGGCAAGGGCATGTGGAATGCCATTTTCATCATTAGAGCGCGTGATGAAAGTGGCTGCTTCTTTGACGGCTGTTTGGCTATTGCCCATTGCAATTGAATAATCCACTCTTTCAAACATTGATAGGTCATTGAGTCCGTCTCCGAATGCGTAAGTTGGTGCTTCGTCTGCTAATAAGGTCAGTAGGTGCTGAATTCCAGAGCCTTTATTACAACCGTTCGGCGTGATGTCTATCGAGTAAGGGCTGTTACGGAAAAAGTGCAGTTCAGGGACTTCTGTTTGGTACTGAGTGTCTTTTTCGGGATCTTCACTAAAAATGAGCAACATCTGACAAGGCTGGTTTTGGTAAATGGTCGGTCCAACTTGGGGCAGGTCTTGATGGAAATAACGGAAATTCTGCTGAACAGTTGAACTGAGTGCTGTCACACGCATTTCTCCTTGTGAATAAAAACCGAGGCCGTGCTTATTTTCTTTTGCCAATTGCAGGAGTTTGAGAATGCTGGTTTGTGCAATCCGTCCTTCAAACAGGAATTGCCTCTCATGGAGAATTTCCATTCCGTTTAGCAAAATGGCAGAATGAATCCCAGCGTCTTCCAGAACTGTCCCCATTTCTCCGCGCCCGCGCCCCGTACAGATAATAGGCAGAAAGCCGTTGGCTCGTAGTTGAGCAATGGCTGTTTTGTTGTCTGCTGGGACTTGTCCTTGGCTATCAACCAAGGTGCCGTCAATATCAAAAAATACAAATCCGTTGTAAGTCATTTGCTTCTCTGTCTCCTTTAAGGTGCTGAAGTTCCACGTGAAACATGAGAGAAAGGGGAAGTACGATGCTGTTTGACTTCTTCTTTCAAGTTTTCGAGCAAGGTCATTTCTTCTGTCAGCTCAAGCAACTGGAGCCCCTTCTGGATAAGGGCGTCGTCTCCTTGGCAAATACCCAGGCGAACCTGAGCAAAGCCGAGCTTGTCGTATCGTTTTGTTTGCTTGGCGAGCGGTAAGATCATCTCGGTGATACGCTGGCAATCGTCAAGGCGGTTATTGTAAAGGTAGATGGTCGAAAGGTTGGCTAAAATGGAGAATTGCGTACTGTGAATTTCTTTGTAATGCTTATACTTGTTGAGACTGGCTAAGATTTTTTCCGTTATATTTTGAATGGTTTCTAGTGGGAAGAAGTAAAGAATAACACTTAGTAAATTTAAGTCACTTTCATAAAAAGTATCTCGTTTTTCTAAATCTGTCCATAACTGTTGGGCTAAAACTTGTGCTTGACTACTGATTTTATTTTTTCTAATTTCAATTAGTATATTTGCCATACGCAAAATATTGCTAATGGGAATATCATGATGAGCTTTCAAGTAGTCTTCACACTGTTTGGTTAAATCCAATAATTGTTCTGTTTCAACGACAGACAAATAATTTTTAAATTGTAAGATGATCTTCATTCTGTGATTTGAATGATAATAATCACAAATATATTCAAATTCCCCAAAGCTCATGTCAATCTGGTGGAGCAGAAATTCCATGGTTTCATAGCTGGGAACGGATTGGTTGCTTTCAAACTTGGAAAGATTGGAGCGAGAAATCCAATCTCCGCAAATCTCTTGCTGGGTGATTCCCTTTGCTTTTCGAATCGTCTTGTAAACTGTGCCAATATCCCAACGCATAGGCGACTCCTTGTGTAAAATATGAAATGTGAAAATAGTGGGCATTTTGTGAATGCCTTTTCATCATATTATATCATATAGATGAAAGGAGAAAAAGTGATGAAGAAAAATACCTTTTCTGCTTCTGCGTTCCATTAAGGACTGTGTGTTCAAACTGTTTCGAAAGTGGTTAATCCTCTTTTTCAGAAAATTTCCTATAATTTCCCATTCATGTTATACTAAATGAGATGATTTTTCATTCGTCCGAGGGTCGGACGACTTGCCTTAAAACAGGTTTGCTTTGTCCGAGGGTCGGACGGCTTGCCTTGAAACAGGTTTGCTTCGTCCGAGGGTCAGACGGCTTGCCTTGAAACAGGTTTGCTTCGTCCGAGGGTCAGACGGCTTGCCTTGAAACAGGTTTGCTTCGTCCGAGGGTCAGACGGTTTGCCTTGAAACAAGTTTGCTTCGTCCGAGCCTCGGACAGGATAAAGAAAAGTCATTCATCTTATCTGAGGGTCAGATAAGAAAAAATATTTTTTAATAAGGAAAGGATTTTATGCCAAAAGGAAAGTTAGTTAATGTTCAGGTGAGCAGTCTCCGTCATGCGGAATTCACGCAGTTTATCACTCGTTTTTTAGACGATGTGGAGAAAGAAGCGCTCGACTTTAAAAATGAGGATGTCATTACCGCTCTCGTCAAGAAGATAAAAGCAGCCTTGCCTGCTTATCAAGCCTCTCTCGGTCAGATTCGGGCGAGTGAAAAGTCAGCTTCGATTAGTGCGGCTGACGAATTGCGCGACGCTGATTTGCAAGCTCTTCGCGATGCGCTGAAACCTTATCGGGCAGCCAAGCGGGAAGAGGAAAAGGCAGCTTATGCCAGCTTGAAACGCTTGTTTGACCAATACAAAGACGCTCATCAGAAGCATTACGAGGAAGAAACAGCCCTCATTGTCAGCTTACTGGACAAGCTAAAAACAGCCCCATATAAGGAGCAAGTGGGGACTTTAGCGCTTGGGAAATTCGTTGAAAATCTGACCGAAAGCCACTCGACTTTTGAACAACTTTTTGCTTCTCGCTCCCAAGAGAAATTGCAAAAAGTGAGCTATGATGTCAAGCGATTGCGCAAAGAAGTGGCGACGCCTTACCAACAGTTGGCGGACTATGTAGTGATTTTGCACCAAGTCAAAGACGATAGCTTTTATGCGACCTTCCTTTCCGTGCTCAACAACAGCCGCAAGCACTATGCGGATGTCCTTGCCCGTCGCAAGGGCAAAGAGCCTAAAGCAGAAGCAGGAAAAGTAGCAGAAATCAACTAACATTTCTCCTTCATCTTACTTGAAGTTTGTCTATCAGAGTGGTAGGATAAAGGCGAAGAGGAACGAGCAGAAAATTAGAAAGTGTGATGGGATGATAAGATTTCATTTTAATAACGAATTTTGGTTTCGGTGGCGGTTTTATCTGTTGAGCATGATGATATTCTTTTCCTTGGTTGTTGAACCTTATCCGAAATTAGACGTGTTCAATGTGATTTATTTTGCTGTGTTGGGAACATTTTTGCTCTTGCAGATCTTTGTGCCAGAGTGTTCGCATAAGCGGTCCTATCCAGTAGACAGCTATCACTTTAACTGGGAATTTTATAATGAAACTTCCTTGTATCTGATGATTTATTTTTCGCGTTCCCTCTACTCTGGTCCGAGAAGCAGCCATGATGTGTTGTACTGGATTTTTCTGGTAGCAGCTATTCTGATTATTTTCAGTTTTCTTATCAAAAAAGAAAAAGAAGAGAAGAGTGAAGAATAAGATTGCGCTAGCTTCTGTTTTCTATTTCATTCTACAGACATCTATTAAACACCTCCATAAAATAGGGGTGTTTTGTTTTCTTTAAGTTTTCTTTAGCTTTCTTTTAAGGATTTACCCGTAAACTACGTAGATAAAGAACGACAAAGGAGAGCAATCTCATGGCTAAAAAAACATTTAAAGATAAATTTCAACGGATAGAAACTAAGTACGTCATCTCAAAGGAAACGTTGGCAGATTTGCTACAGGAGTTTGAAGCGTATATGGCAGAAGATGAGCATGCCTATTCAACGATTGGCAACCTCTACTATGATACGTCAACCTATCAGATGATTCGGGAGTCTTTGGAGAAACCTTATTTCAAGGAAAAATTGCGCGTGCGCACCTATGATGCCAGTCCTCAGGCTGATAGCCAAGTCTTTTTAGAAATCAAGAAAAAAGTGTGTAATGGCAAAGGTAGCAATTCTGGTGGACGGTGATGATAGACAAAAGAGGCTGGGAGAACCCAACCTCTTTCGTTTGACCTTTGCTTAATCGTCAAGGTGTGATAGTGTTTTAATCGCTAACCATTGTGATAGGATTAAAACTAAGAAAAATATATGAAATAATAAATCACGTATAATTGGCATATTTCTACAAATAAATAAAGAAATGAAAGGGGAACAAACAAACCAAATAGCTTGAAAAATAACAATCTTTTTTTCATGTTTAGTAACCTCACTTTTTCCTTTTTCAACCTAAATGTATCACAAAAATAAGAAAAAACAAGTCTATTTTAAAGGAAAATTTATGATATAATAAAGTTGATAACGTTAAAAAAACTAGAGCGAAACAACTCTAGTTTTTTGCATGCTCAGCCTAAAATCTCTAGAATCTCTGTCAAATTATCAATAGTCCAATCTGGTGTTTCTGCTGGATTCGTTATGTGGTTCAAGTGGCTAAATCCCTGTCGGATCCAAATGGTTTGCATTCCAAGTTGTTTAGCCGGAAGAATATCATTGTCCAAACGGTCGCCAATCATCACAGCGTGTTCAGCCAAACAGTTCGCTTGTTGGAAAGCTAACTCAAAAATAGCGAAATCGGGTTTTGCCAAGCCAACATCGGCAGAGGAAATCACCAGATTAATCCAAGAATCAATACCAAATGTTCTCAATCTTGCCAGTAAATTCGGCAATTGATTAGCAATAATCCCAATCTTGTAGTGTTGGTGGAGAGTTTTCAGCGCTTGCTTGCAGTCAGGATACAGCACCTCTAAATCAGACCTCCAAGACGGACGCTTCAGACCATAATGCTTCAGCGCTTCCGCATCGCCCTTTTTATTTTCCTTAAAATAGTGCATCATAGTTTGATAAAATGCTACATAAGAAATATTAGTATCTGCAATAGCCTGTTCAATCCGATCTTGGTAGGCTTTTTCTTCATTTACCAAAGTTGATCCAACATCAAAGAATAACCAATCAATCTGTTTCATGCTGAACCTCTAATAAAGATTGATGTCTCCACTGACAGCTTGGATAGCAAGAGAATTTGTAGAAGTTGATACTTTATGACGGATTGTGTTGCCAATGATTTGGTGGCTTGGCTGGAGCTGATCAGAAATAGAAATGTCTCCGTGCACCGTTTCAATATCATAGCTAAAATCATGGTGCAACAAATGAAGCGTAACATCTCCGCTAGTTGTTTGAATGAAAGTCTTACCAGCAATTTCTAAAGAATGCGTATCGAAATCCCCTGACACAAGAGACAGCTTACAATCCGTCAATTTGACATGCGCTAGATGAATATCGCCACTGATAAGGGTAACATTAGTCTGTTGCAAATGACAATGCCGCATAGTCAGATCGCCACTTGAAAGCTCAATCGTTCCTTTTTGTGTTTGAAGATGAGAGACAGCTACATCGCCAGAAGTTGCTTGAAGTGAGAATGATTGAAGAATCTTGCCATTCGGGATTTGAATGCAAATGGGATGATTATCAAAACCGTTTTTCATGACGTTAATAATCCAGTCCAAACCGCTGTAATGCGTGTTGCCTTTTTCTGTAATGTGCCACTTTTCGTTTTGAACAGTAGAAATGATTTGATTGTTGCCTTTTCCATTATAGTATTTGATGTGGAAAAAATCATCAGGTGAAGGCTCAATCAGAATATCTTGCGTGGTGACATCAATATGCAATTCAGAGATTGTTGCATAGTCTTCAAAGATATAAGCATTGTCGGTATATGATTGGTGATTGTGTGCAGATGACTGGTGTTGAGGACGAGTTGACGTTTCTTCTGCTTGATTTGCTGAAAGTGAGCGAATAATCTCTTCTGCTGCGTCTTTGGGATCTCCCAACTCCTCAATGACTTGTGCTTCATTTTCAGATCCGGCTTCTTCAAAGTATTCCGTAAAATAATCCATTGCTTCTTTATAATCTGCTTCTGGCAATGTTTTTAAGTAGTTCTCTAATGCGGCTAAATAGTCAGTTTTTGTCATGGCGAATGCTCCCTTCTATGATACCGTTGACTGTCGCTGTATATAACTCCCACTCCCTTTTAAGGGTGTTTAACTGCTTTCGTCCCTCTGGAGTAAGGGAGTAATACTTCCGTTTTCGACCTTGATATTCTTGCGAGTAAGTTGTTAAGTAACGATTCTTTTCTAACTTTTTTAAAATAGGATATAAGGTTGATTCCTTGATATTGGCAATCAATTTAATCGTTTGGCTAATCTCATAGCCATAGGAATCTTCACTTTCCAAAATCGCTAGAATGAGAAATTCAATTAGGGTAGAAGATGTTGGAAAATACATGAGCCACCTCCTATGTATAATATTTTTATATATAATTTTTCTATACATAGTATAGTGCTTTTCACTTTCAAAGTCAAGAAAATATATAAAATTTTTATATATTTTTAAAATGTAAGTCTAAAACTATTTTCTTTTCTAGTTTTTTGAGACAGCACATCTGTGATTTCCCTAGGTTTGTTGTAAATAAACCTTAATTCTAGCTTAATTCCTCAATTAAAGAATGTTTTGTATTGAAAAATAGCGTTAGAAAATGGTAAAATATATTAAGTCTTATCTAGAAGTAAGACAAAAGTGATGAATATGATGAAAAAACATAAAATAATTTTTAAATTTCTTGGACAGACGCTGCTTTATTTTGTGATATTTCTAGCGTTGCTTTATTTCTTTAATTATCTTGGTCAAGGCCAAGGTGGTTTTATCTATAATGAATTTTAGGAGCAGACTGTGACCAATTCAGTAATTAACGACATGATTGAAACGATTGAGTATTTTGCTCAGTCTCAACCAGATTTTCCAGTTTACAATGTTCTCGGAGAAGTTCATACTTATCATGATTTGAAAGTGAACTCGGATTCGCTCGCTGCAAAGATTGACAGCCTTGCGCTTCCTGAGAAATCACCAGTAGTAGTTTTTGGTGGACAAGAATACGACATGTTGGCGACTTTTGTAGCCTTAACGAAGTCAGGGCATGCCTATATCCCGATTGATAGTCATTCCGCCCTTGAACGTGTGACAGCAATTGTGGAAGTGGCACAACCTAGTCTCATCATTGCAATCAATGACTTTCCGCTGAAAGATGTGAACATACCAATTTTTGACTTGGCAGCAGTTCAAACTGCTTTTGCAGCCAAACATCCTTACGAAATTGTACACCCTGTTAAAGGCGATGATAATTACTATATCATTTTCACCTCAGGAACGACTGGAAAGCCGAAAGGAGTACAAATCTCGCACGATAATTTGCTCAGTTTTACCAACTGGATGATTACAGATAAGGAATTTGCGACTCCAATTCGTCCGCAAATGTTGGCGCAGCCACCTTATTCTTTTGACTTATCGGTTATGTACTGGGCGCCAACCTTGGCACTTGGAGGAACACTTTTTGCAGTTCCGTCTGCCATTACGCAAGATTTCAAGCAGCTGTTTGAGACTATTTTGAACTTGCCAATCGCTATTTGGACATCAACACCGTCTTTTGCAGATATGGCGATGCTGTCTGAGGATTTCAATGCTGAAAAAATGCCAGGCATTACGCATTTCTACTTTGACGGAGAAGAATTGACGGTTAAAACAGCTCAAAAATTGCGTGATCGTTTTCCAAATGCACGTATTATTAATGCTTACGGTCCGACAGAAGCAACTGTGGCTCTATCTGCTGTTGCTATAACGGATGACATGCTGACAAATATGAAACGCTTGCCGATTGGCTATACCAAAGCGGATTCTCCAACTTTTGTGATTGATGAAGACGGAAACAAACTGCCGAATGATGAGCAAGGAGAAATCATTATATCTGGACCAGCTGTATCAAAAGGCTATATGAACAATCCAGAGAAAACAGCCGAAGCATTTTTTGAGTTTGAAGGGTTACCAGCTTATCATACAGGTGATGTTGGTACTATGACAGATGAAGGTTTACTGCTTTATGGCGGTCGTATGGATTTCCAAATCAAGTTCAACGGTTTTCGTATTGAACTAGAAGATGTTTCCCAAAACCTGAATAAGTCTAAATACATTGACTCAGCTGTGGCTGTACCGCGTTACAATAAAGACCATAAAGTACAAAACCTTCTAGCCTATGTCATCTTGAAGGACGGAGTTAAGGAACAATTTGAGCGTGAGATTGACATCACCAAAGCTATCAAGGAAGATTTGCAAGATATTATGATGTCTTATATGATGCCTTCCAAATTCCTTTATCGGGATTCCTTGCCATTGACACCAAATGGTAAGATTGATATTAAAGGTTTGATTAGCGAGGTCAACAACCGATGATGGATTTCATAAGACAGCTTCCTCACTTGGAACCGTACGGGGATCCGCAGTATTTTGTTTATATCATTTTAGCCGTTTTGCCAATCTTTGTTGGTTTATTCTTCAAAAAAAGATTTCCCATTTACGAAGCTCTGGTCAGCTTTGCTTTTATCATTTTTATGCTGACTGGACCAAAGTTAACGCAAATTTATGCGCTACTGTTTTATGTTCTTTGGCAAATGCTTTGGGTTTGGACTTATAAAATTTATCGAAAAACGGGAGATAGCAAATGGATTTTCTATTTGCACATTGCTTTGTCTATCCTACCGCTTTTCTTTGTAAAGGTAACGCCAGCTATTTATGGTCATCAATCACTCTTGGGCTTTTTAGGAATTTCCTACTTAACTTTCCGTTCAGTAGGAATGATTATTGAGCTGCGGGATGGTGTTCTAAAAGACTTTAGCTTATGGGAATTTCTACGTTTCATGCTCTTTATGCCAACTTTTTCAAGTGGGCCGATTGATCGTTTTAAGCGGTTCAATCAAGATTATGAAAATATCCCTGAGCGTGATGAACTGCTAGATATGTTGGAGCAATCCGTTCAATACATAATGCTTGGTTTCTTATACAAGTTTATTCTTGCACATATTTTAGGCTCAATGATTTTGCCTCCTCTCAAGCAATATGCAGTGCAAATGGGTGGTATCTTCAACCTGCCAACTCTAGGAGTGATGTATGTATTTGGATTGGATTTATTTTTTGACTTTGCGGGTTATTCCATGTTTGCCCTTGCCATTTCCAATCTAATGGGAATTAAAAGTCCGATTAACTTTAACAAACCATTTATCTCTCATGATTTGAAAGAGTTTTGGAATCGTTGGCATATGAGCCTGTCATTCTGGTTTCGTGATTTTGTATTTATGCGGCTAGTCACAGTACTTATCCGAAACAAAGTTTTTAAAAATCGGAATACCACTTCAAGTGTCGCTTATATCATCAATATGTTGGTCATGGGCTTTTGGCACGGAGTCACTTGGTATTATATTGCTTATGGACTTTTTCATGGTCTAGGACTCGTTATCAATGACGCTTGGGTGCGGAAGAAAAAGACCATCAATAAAGAGCGGAAAAAGAAGAATTTGCCACCATTACCAGATAACAAATGGACACAAGCAGTGGGGATGTTTATCACCTTTAATGTTGTAATGTTTTCATTCTTAATCTTCTCAGGATTTTTGAATGACTTATGGTTTAAAAAATAAAAAAGGAGTTCTCTAATGGACGTAAAAGCAGAAGTATTAGAAATTATTGATGATTTATTTATGGAAGATGTATCAGACATGATGGACGAAGATTTGTTTGATGCAGGAGTTCTGGACAGTATGGGAACGGTTGAATTGATTGTTGAATTAGAAAACCGTTTTGACATTCATGTTCCCGTCTCAGAATTTGGTCGTGATGATTGGAATACTGCTAATAAAATTATTGAAGGCGTAACGGAGCTTCGTAATGCTTAAACGATTGTGGCTCATTTTAGGCCCAGTTTTCTGCGCCCTTTTGATGGTGGTGGCTTTACTATTTTTCTACCCAACCAAGCAACAACATGATTACCAAGCTGAAAAGCGCTCGGCTGTTACTTTGACGGCGGGAAGTTTCAAGGGAAGAACGCAAAAAGTACGTGCTTTGACAGATAAGAAGCACCGCTTTGTTCCTTACTTTGGTTCAAGTGAATGGCTGCGCTTTGACAGCATGCATCCTGCGGTTTTGTCAGAAAAATATAAGCGTAATTATCGTCCGTATTTTTTAGGACAACGAGGAGCCGCATCTCTTACGCAATATTTTGGCATGCAGCAAATGCTTCCGCAGTTAAAAAATAAGCCAGCTGTCTATGTTGTCTCTCCTCAATGGTTTACTAAAAAAGGCTACAGTCCAGCAGCATTTCAACAATATTTCAATAGTGACCAATTGACTAGTTTCTTGCGCCAGCAAGAAGGAGACATTGATGCTCAATATGCGGCGAAGCGCCTCCTGCAACTGTATCCTACGGTGGCTATGAAAGACAATGTAAAAAAAATAGCTAATCATCAGAAACTGTCAAACTTTGACAAACAGTACGTCCGTCTTATCAGCCGTTTAAATAAACGTGAGGATTCCCTTTTCAGTTCTCTTTTTGCCGAACGTAATGAGAATTATGAAAAATTGGTACAGCCTCAAATTAAGCGTTTGCCAGATAAATTTTCTTATCAGAATTTGGAAGAATTTGCGACAAAAGATGCTCAAAGAAACACGACTAATAATGATTTAGGAATTGATAATAAATTTTATAAGCATCGCTTGCGGAAACGTATTAAAAAGTTTAAAGGAAAGCAAGCAAAGTTTTCTTATACCAAATCTCCCGAGTATAACGATTTACAACTTGTTTTGAAGCAATTTGCCAAGTCAAAAACGAATCCAATTTTTGTTATTCCTCCTGTCAATGCGAAGTGGATGGCCTATACTGGTTTGAGTCAAGAAAAATACCAACAAGCAGTGAAGAAAATTCGTTATCAGTTGGAAAGTCAAGGTTTTACCAATATCGCGGACTTTTCAAACGATGGTGGGAAGCCCTACTTTATGCAAGATACCATTCACATGGGCTGGCTTGGCTGGTTGGCGTTTGATAAGACTGTCAATCCTTTTATTTCCAATCCCAAGCCTGCTCCGACTTACCAGATGAATGATCGATTCTTCAGCAAAGAATGGGCAAATTATGACGGAGCAATTGAGAATTTTAAATAAGAAAAATAAAACACGAACACAAATTAACTAGTTGGTTGCTAGTTTGCTTGTCCGTGTTTTTTTATATGGGGAACTAGAGAATTTTATGAATCTGTCAGCTTTTCTATTGTATTTTGGCAAGATAGCTGTTAATCCAAGACGTATTGCTCAATTGCTTGAGCGACACCATGATTATTATTGGTGTGGGTAACGGCTGCAACTTGCTCTTTGACTGCTTTAGGAGCATTTCCCATAGCCACCCCTAATCCGGCCAATTTCAGCATGGGGAGGTCGTTGAAGTTATCACCAATTGCCATGACTTGCTGGAGAGAAATGTGATAAAAATGAGCAATCTCTTGAAGAGCATTTTCCTTAGAAACCTGTTTAGCTGTAACTTCTAGATAATTCTCTTTTGAAAGATAAAAGGCTGTTTTAGGAAAATTTGTGTTTTGCAGATAGTCGTGAAGATTTTGAATGGTGGCTGCTTCACCTATCAGAAGAAGTTTGTGAATAGAAGCACGATCTTCTACAACAGAGACTAGAGATTGAAGGATGGGATTTTCACCGGTAATATCTGCTTCCTCCTGAACCCATTTGTCAATCTGTTCAGCAAACCAATCCTTTCCTGAATAGAGATTGATAGCTACAGCTGGAAACTTCTCTTGGACGAACTCTAGCAGACAACGAACTTCTTTTTTATCCAAAGCGTGTTCCATTAAAACCTCATAATTCTGAGGATTTCCTTTGATGACAAGAGCGCCATTGTAGCAAGCCAATGGATTGTCAATGAGACCAAGCTGCTGTGCGATTGGCTCCATGCCAAGTGGTGAACGTGCGGATGCCAACACAAAAGGAATTCCTTTTTCTTGCAAAAGAGGAAGCTGTATTTTTAGCTGATAATCAACTTGGTGTTGGTCATTTAAAATAGTACCGTCAATATCGCTTATGACAAGGCGGATAGGTCGTTTGTTCATAAAATTTTGTCCTTATAAGCATGATATCATTGTGGGTTGATAACCAGAATGTTCATTTTTCTTCTTTGTTATTATTTTAACATAAAAAAGATTTTTTGAAAGCGGTTTAGCTATTTTCTATTAAGACAAATTTAAGCAAAACAAGGTATATTATAACTAATCCTAAAAAACTTTTTTCATCATAATCTCCTAAACAAAAAAGCAGTCTTTCTCGATTGCTTTTTTGTATGGAATTCATGTTATAATGAAATCATGTTATCAAAAGAATTTAAACACATCATGCAGACAGATACAGTCGCAACGGCTAAGTCCTTGTTAGGTATGCAATTGTGCTTAGACGGACAAGTGTTGGGACGAATTGTTGAGACAGAAGCCTATTTGGGAGCTAAAGATAGTGCTTGTCATAGTGCGCATGGTAAACGAACACCGAAAAACGAGTCTATGTATTTATCTGCTGGACACTGGTATGTCTATCAAATCTACGGGCATCAAATGCTGAATTTAGTCACAAGAGCTGAGAATGTCGCAGAAGCTGTCTTGATTCGAGCCTTGGAATTACCAGACGGTACATTGCTTGCCAACGGCCCAGGAAAATTAACTAAATTTGCAGGGATTACCAAGGAATTTGATGGTCAAGGTTTGACTACTTCAAGATTGCAATTGGTAGAAAATGCTGTCCCGCTTCAAATTGGCTTGCGCTCTCGAATTGGCGTGACTTGCACAGATGAATGGCGAGCTGCGCCTCTAGGCTTTTATGTTATGGGCAATCGGCACGTTTCTAAAATTTCGAAGGTAGGTTTATTGCCAGATGCTAAGACATGGAAAATAGATAATTAAAAAAACAGAGTGGAGAAAAGAACCCAACAACTGAAAAAGGTTCACTCTCCATTCTGTTTTTGATTTTTATAAAATTTTATCAGATTTTTCTACATAAAAGAGGGCAATAATCATAATGATTGTAAGAATGAGCAAGACACATACAGCAGGTAGCCAAGAATGGAAGAAATCGGCACTATAACCAAATAGAGCTGGTCCAAAAGCAGCTAGTAAATAACCACCTGTTTGTGCTAAGCCAGATAGTTGAGCAGTTTGTTCAGGGCTACTCGTTTTTGTTGAAAAAGTAACCATAAGATATGGGAAAAGAGCACTCACAGCTGACCCAATGAAAATATTTGCAATGATCCAATAAAAGAAATCATTCGTTTGAATTAAGAGCATGCTAATACCAAGGACACCCGCAGCAGAGATAATTGCTAACATTATCATACGATGACGAGGAGACAGCCGTGTTGTCAAGCTAGGAATGGTCATTGAAAAAGGTAGGCTAATCAAGTTAAAGACAGAGGCTAGAACTCCAGCAGAAGCATTTGAAATGCCAGCTTGCGTTGCCATAGTTGGTAGCCAGGTTAGGCAAGTATAAAAAAGCAATGATTGCAAGCCACCAAAAATAATAATAGCCCAAACTTTTTTATTTTTCCAAATGGTGTTGCCTTGACTTGATTTGTCTTTGCTGACTAAGTAGTGATTATAGGAAGTATTTGGCAACCAAACTAAAAATGCTAAAAGACAGATGGCTGTCAGACAAAGTACCAACCCTTTCCATGAGCTGGCTTCTGCTATGGGCACAGCAATAGAGGAAGCGATAGCTGTTGATAATCCCATAGAAGTGACATACATCGTTGTCAATAGCCCGATCCGATGCGGTTGGTTGGCTTGGATGACACTTGGAAGTAAAACATTAAGTACTGCAATGGAAACTCCAATGAGAATCGTCCCCACGTAAAGAAGTGGTAGATTAAAAATCCGAATGAAGGATCCAATGGTAAGCAGAGCAAGGACGAGAGTAAAAATCCGTTCGAGCCCAATTTTGCTCGCTAAACGCGCCGAAAATGAAGAGCAGAGAGCAAACATGATTAAGGGCAGACTGGTCAAAAGACCAAGGGAACTAACTGAAACATGAAGTCCATTGGCAATGTCTGTTAAGACAGTTGGAAGCGTTGTAAAGGGCGTCCGCAAAGCGACACCCACCATGATAATTCCTGGTAATAAAAAGATAGAATGTTGTTTTTTCATAAATTCTCCTAGAAAGGTTCTTAAAAAATTATACCATAGAGATAGCCAAAATTATAGTCCTATATTAGTGCATTAGCTCAAGATAGTAGGCTGTAATAGTGGCTTCATCGATTTTATTTCGTTGTCCCAACCACCAAGTAACCGTTTCGATAAAAGTTGTCGTGACATAATTTTTTAAAAATGGTTCTGGTAGCTCAGACTTTTGTGCCAATAGCTTTTCACGAATGAGAGGAAAAAGATAATGCTCTAGTTCTAATTTTAAACGATTGATAAAATAAATATTTTTAGACAATAATAAAGTGGCTATTTTATCTTGGTTTTTCCTGAAATGGTAAAAAATATGAGCTGTTGCGTCAAAAAGTTCGCTTGCTTGGTAGCGCTCAACAAACGTATGCTGGAACAAATCTTGGCACATTTCTTCAAGTAGTGCCTCTTTTGTCTCAAAATGAGCATAGAAAGTCGACCGACCGACATCTGCAAGGTCAATGATTTCTTGAACTGTGAGGGACTCATAGCTTTTTTGATTCAAAAGAGTGAGAAAAGCCTGATAAATGGCTGTGCGTGATTTTTTAACTCGTCTATCCATCATTTCCGAACAAATCTCCTTAAATGTACACTATCAAACGAAGCATTAGATTTGTTTCTTGTTTCCTCCGTTAAAATAGTAGATAATATAATTGAACAAAGTGTTTTGTTTTGAATACATTATACAATAAATAAAATCAAATCTCAATGTGCGATTAGAAGGAGACAATAATGAAATCAAGCAAAAATGTCTGGATTGCATTTCTATTAAACTTTTCTTTTGCAGTTATTGAATTTATCTTTGGAGTTCTGTTTAACTCTAGTGCTGTACTGGCAGATGCGGTGCATGATACGGGTGATGCCCTAGCGATTGGTTTATCAGCATTTTTTGAAAAAATTTCCAATAGACGAGGTGATAGAAACTATACATTAGGCTATAAACGGTATAGTTTGCTGGGAGCTATGTTGACTTCTACCATTTTAATAGTGGGTTCTATTCTCATTCTGGTTGAAAATGTACCCAAATTGTTTGCGCCTGAACGGGTAAATTACGACGGTATGCTTATCTTGGGAATTTTTGCAATTGTAATCAACTTTGCAGCCAGCAGGGTGGTTAGTCATGGACGGACGCACAATGAATCCATTCTGAGTCTGCATTTCTTAGAAGATATTTTAGGCTGGTTGGCTGTGATCTTTGTATCCTTCATTCTTCGTTTTACAAACTGGTATTTCCTTGACCCATTGCTTTCACTCATCATTTCAACCTTTATCTTGAGTAAAGCACTACCAAAGTTTTGGGAAAATGTTCAAATCTTTCTTGATCACGTACCGAGCGATGTAAATCTGAATGACCTTTATGTAGAAATTCAAACAATCGAGAATATCCAGACAATCACTCAGTTAAATGTTTGGACAACCGACGGACTAGAAAAATTTGCGATGATTCATATTTGCATGAAACATCCCGAACAGCAAGCAGAAACTCAGCAGCTCATTCGCCAACATCTCAAAATGTATGGAATTACAAAAGTCACCATTCAAGCAGATGAAAGTTTAGATGAGCACGAAGAATGCTGTATTGGTGAGCAACAGTGAGGGGCAAAGAGTTTAAGACAGATGTTTTAAACTCTTTATTTCTATGTTTTCTTTTTAATGATTGTTGAAAATTCTACTTTCATAAAATGGTTGATTATTTTAGGTAATCATTGTATTATTCAATTAGATATAGTATACTTCATTTTAAAAACAGGAGGTATCTGTCATGAAAAAATCAATTAAATAAAACAAAGAAGTTATTGGAGGATAGCATGGAAACAAAAGCATGGCTATTATAGTAGATGGACAGAAAATACTTTTGTAAGTCCTTTGTATGCATGCTATAGCACTTGTAATACAAGCAAAGAATATAGACATACTTAGTTTATTGAGTAATGGATTATACTGTGGTGTACTTAAAAGTCGATTTATAATCAACTTTTAGTTTTTATATGATAATTTGGAGGTAAATTATAGTGTTTGATAGGAACAAAACAAATCACCTGACGGGTCTGCTTCTGATATTTCTGTGTTCTATCCTTATCTTATTACCTCAATTTTTTTCAGGTAACTTAATTTTAGGTTCGGATTCCATCTTTCACTTTAACCGATTTTATGATACAGCTGAACAAATTAAGAATGTCAATTTTAACTATCATATCTCTCTATATGGTTTTCAGCAGTCTGGACGGATAGTTAATGCCCTTTATGGTCCTTTTATAGCTTATTTTCATGGCTTCTTGGTTCTAATCAGTAAGAATTGGTTTATCTATCAGGTCTTATCCAATATTGTATTATTCAATCTAGCTGGCTTGTCTATGTATGTGTTTTTTATTAAAAGTAAAATGGAGCAGAAGTACGCTGTCCTTGGCGCTTTGCTCTATATCTCTAGCTACTCTATTCAATATTGGACAATTCGGCAAGGATTTACCAGTTGGGGTGCAGCTTTAATGCCCTTAGCTTTGAGTATCTTATTTGAACTAAAGGATACGAAACAGGTACCAAAATATACCTTAGGCATTTATACAGCTTTGATGGTTCAGACACATATGCTATCTTCCGTATTATTAGTGCTGATTTACTTACCATTCTTTGCTTTAGCATTTTTTCAACATCCTAAAAAGTTGGTTTTCATAAAAAGATTATTTGTTGAAATAGGGATTTTCTTTGGGTTGACAATGAATATCTGGTCTAGTTATTTTTACCTTTTAACTGGTAATCAACTCATAAGTCCTAAAATAAATACATCTATGAACCTCAATACCATTAACCAAAATAGTTATTATTGGTTGATGAATCCAGTAACGCTGATTCCCATTTTTCTCCTTATCTATTTCTTTTTCTTCAGAAAATGGAAAGACTTAGATAGTGGAATGAAGACATGGTTTTGGGTCATGAATGCTTTCTTGTTCTTAACAACTAGCATTTTCCCTTGGAACGATTTAATTGAGAGGAGAAATCCAGTTGCTCAACTAATCCAATATCCTTTTCGCTTCTTCGTTCCTGTAACCATTATTCTTATCTATTTAGCCCTAAAGTTTATCTCAACCAGTCTACCTTTTCAAAAAACAAGGAAGAAAATATTCTTATCTATTTTAGTAGTAAGCCTTATTCAGCCTACTGTTCTGATTGCGACGGCAGTTCTGGATTGGAATTCATCAGATAACTTTTTGCGTAATCAGTATAAAGTAGTTTTTACTGGAGATTCCGATACTATTAAAAGTTCTTTCTATGATGTAGATAAGCAAAAAGCATTAGAATTAGTTGCCAAAGGAACGCCTGACTATCTGCCCTCTTATGGACAATTGGCTGAACAATCCAGTTCTTATTACGATGCCTACCTCACCAAGGTCATCCAAAATCAAGGCTTTAAAAAGACAAGAAAAAAGAGTGGATTGACTTTAGAGTGGCAGGGGGATTCCACTTCTTTTAGAGAGTTACCTATAATAGTTTACAAGAATACTATCATTACATTTAACGGGCAGCAGTTGAATAATGACCTCTTAAATTTAAGTGCTATCGGAACTCCCACTTTCCAGCAACTTCCAAATGCTAAAAATAGTGTCACCATTTCCTATAAAATGGAAGCAACAGAGAAGGTTATGATAATTTTCTCAGAACTAGCTTGGCTTATTATTCTTATAGTTGTTTTACTTAAGTCTGTTTTTAGCAATAAGGGCAAGAAATAAAGGAACAAAGAATAAATCAAAAACAGTAAATTGTTTTAAGAGTTGTAAGATATAGATGCTTACATTGTATGCAAACTGTGAGATATGATAGATAGGTTACACTAAAACAGCCCGCTTAGTAAGGACAAAAAAGCCTAGAAACGTTGGTTTCATAGGCTTTTTTAATCTCAATTATTTCACCTCTGTAAGGATTAAGTATTTCATGTAAAAACCTTATTAAATCAAGGTTTATTCGCCTTTTAAATAAAAAGGTAGTGATGAAGGTAGTGATAAACTTAAGTAGTCAATTCTTCCATTTTACTTAGGAAAATATCAACTGCTTCAAACTTCTTCTTGGGTGCTAATTCAGCATAAGTATCCATTGTTGTGGTGATTGACTTATGTCCCATTCTCGCTTGGAGTTCTTTCCAGTTGGCGCCAGCATTTAGCATCATAGAAGCGTGTGTATGCCTAAATAAATGAAAACCATAGTCAGGTAACCCTAAAGCAGATAAACGCTTCTTAAGTGTTGCACGTTCGTTCCTATCACACATATAATTACCATATATAGTTGGAAAAATAAGTGTCGATTTTGGTAGACCATGTTTTTCAAAATACATGGTCATTTCATTATGAAAGTTTTTAAGCTCCTCAATAATGGATGCTGGCACGGCAACTCTACGATTTCCAGAATCCGTTTTTGGTGCTTGTTTACAAACCACTTCTCCTTTAATGCCTAATTTACTATTCGCACTCTTCCACATTAGTGTTTTATTGACAATGATTTCATTAGTATCAAAATCAAGATCGGATATCTCTAAAGCAAGTAGCTCATTGATACGCAATGCAGAAGCTAGAAGAGTATTGCAAATAACTTTAAAGCGTCTATTTGCTCTTGTATTTTGTAAAGTATCAAGATAAGACAGCCAACTTTTAAGCTCATTATCATGGAGTACCATAATACGCTCTTTGTTTGCCTTAGGCTTTGGTGGAATCTTGATTGTTTTGGCTGGATTTGTAGTTAAACCGCAATTTGTAATCCCAAAATCGAAAATATCACTAAGTTTGTGAGCCATAGCTCCAAAGTCTTTAGCGCTACCTTTTTTAGCACGTTTAACACCAGAATCGACAGATTTTTTTGCTTTTCTAGCTAACTTGTTTACCCAAAGTTGAACATCTGAAGGTTCAATCTGCTCTGGTTTGTAATCTCCAAATTGTGGAATAATGTAAGTATCAAGGTAACCTCTGACACGATTGATTGTATTTTGAGATGATACCCACGTTTTGAAATTACTAAACCAAACTTCAACAAGACTTTCAAAGTTATCAATTTGAATGGTTTCTTTTATAGTAGACCCAGATTTTTCAAATTGAATCTTAGCTTCAACAATTTTTCTATCTAAACTTTTTAATGTTTTAACAGTGATAGTTTTGGTAATGCGTTTTCCTGTCTTTACATCAGTTCCAATGTAAACACCTTTGATTGAATAACTGATATCGCCATTTTTTTTGGTAGTTTTAGTAACTTTTCTACCGTTATATTGTATAATTTCTTTGTACATACAGCCTCGTAGATTCGGATATGAAAAAGGCTAGAATAGTACCCTCACAATCTTTATTTGATAATTCTATTCTAGCACATTTTAAAGTTAAATAGTTAAAAATTCAATAACGTCTTCCATTTTGTAATAAACAGTACGTGTTCCCTCAATTGGTGGTTCAAGACGTTTTAGTCCTTTCATTTCCCAAGATTTTAAGGTGTTAGGGGAAATTTGTAAAACTTTAAGAAGTTCTTTTTGAGTCACAATACCATAATTATTACTCTTTTTTAATTCTTGTTGAATAATACCAATGAGTATATTTAATAGTTCTTCAATTTGGTTTAATTTCATCGTGTCCATAGGCTGTTCCTTCCTGTGCTTTAATAACTTTTTCTAGTCGTTTCAGATTGTGCCGACGTGAATCTAGATAACGAGCAAAAAAGTAAGTTCGTTCAATGATTAGTCCTAATAGAGCTGTATTGTTGTCTCGTGCATACCAGACCAACTCTTCAAACTCTGTGAAATCATTTTGTTCAATCGTATCAATGACCTCGGTTGTAAAATCATCAGAATTTTGTTGCACTAGAAATTTATCTAGTTCAAATCCACATCCGCTTTCAATGTCATCAATATCATAAGGAGTTTTATCAGGATTTTCTGCATGTATAAAATAGTCGTACATCCCTTTGGGTGACATTACGGGTTCAACGTGAGCAGGACCGTTTAATTTTTCTTTAATAAGTTCTGATACTTGAGAGTAACTTTTGAGAGAATCGAAATAGAATGCTCCGTGCTTATGTGCCTTCTTGATTTCTCCTGTATTTTTGTTTACATCCTTATCATGCCACGGCGATAATACAAAGGGAACGTGAATTTCTTCAAGGACATCTAAGTAATTGTTTGGTGCACTTTCTTTATAGAAAATGAAAGCCCATTTATTAGAACGTTGTTCTTTTGCCATAAGTAAATACCTTTCTTTGAAGTTTGCGATTATTGATTATTGATTTTATGGGGGGTCGTAGTCCCCCCATAAAATCCTAGGGTATTGAATGGTGCTGTCTGGCTTTCACTTCGTGAGCCACAGCACCATTCCTTCTATCCATTTATTTTCGTTTAGTACCGATAAAATACATCCATTTCCCATTTCTTTCAGGGCGAGAAAAATAGTAATCAAGATTCCGATTCGAAATGTCTTCACTGATATGTGTTTCCATTTCTTTTAGAATTTTGGTAGCCTGCTGGGTTTTAGGAACTCGAATTAGCAAAACAGCTTTATCTTCTCGAATGTCTACAATCGCTTTATGAACCGCCTTGTTAAAATGTTTATTGATAGGGTTATAACGTGTCACTTGTATCTGTTCAACTGTAGTTACTGTTTCTGAATGTTCATTTTGATTCAGAAACATACGGACAGCAACGGTTTGTTTAATGGATTTCCACAAATTTACTAGATTATCTTGTTTTAGTCGTAAGTAAATCTCATAATAAGCCAGTGCTAGGCAAAGTGAAGTTGCGACGATGGAAACATATAAACTGATGGTATAAATCATGATTACAAACTGATATAAGAAAGTCAGATAAGTAATATCTTTCAAACTATTAATACTAACACTTAGTAAGATTGAACAAACTGTACCGAGAAATCCAATGACGAATAACAGGGTACATGTATTAAAAATCTTTTGATAGTAAGTTTTTTTCATTGGCTACAAAATACCTTTCTTTGTATAATACGTAGGACATAGTAGAGGTAAGACTTGATAAGGATGTTCATTGTCAATAATTTGAACAAGACCACAGCCTTTGCCATTTGGAATTACAATCCCTTCGGGGTCAAGGTCTGGGAACAGGAATTGAGTTGTTCGCTTGTTGATGTTTCCAATCTGGATGAGAACATTCAGTTGCTCACGTACAGATACAGGAACAGTTTGGTGGTCAAATCGTTGACTTACAAGTAATAAGTGTACTTTGGTAGCACGTCCGAGTAAGGCGATTTGAGATAGCAAGGAGAAAAAGGATTCCTTAATGTTTTTGTTGACACCTTCTGATAAAGCCAATACTTCATCAATAACAATTGTTAAATGTTTGAATTCATGACGGGGATTATCAAATAGAATTGCTTGACGCTTGTGGATGATATCTAGGCAATCACTGAGATTTTCATTGATTTCAGAGACAAAATCCGACTTAGACCGATTTTGTTTAGGGTGAATAACAGGGATTCGATTTTCTCGTGCCCATCGTGATGGAGTATCAAATTTGGGGTCTACAATAATCAAATCGGAAATATTCTTCAGAATGCTAAGTAGATAAGTGAGAGCATAGCTTTTACCACTACCTGAATTTCCTGCGATAGCAATAGAAGTAACCTTGTCATAATCTACCACTAGATTCTTCATTAAAGGAATTTGATTTTCTTTTACAGTGCTTGTAAATTGGTCAAGGTCTGAGATGATAAGACGTTCAGAGATTCCCTTTTTCCACGGGAAGAACAAACCACGCTGAACATGAATATCATTTGTTTTCAATGCCACAAAGTAAGCTGAGTTTTGCTTCAGTAGTGTATATTGTGGATATAACGAAGCATTTGCGATTAAGAAAATCTTCTGGTATAGTTCATCATCTATGATAAATCCAGATGGGAGACGTGGGATGAAGATAAAACCATCATCTAGTACACTGATATTAAAAGAGTTGGTATAAGATGTTTCACCCTGCAATACAGAGCCTAAAGCCATGTTTAGACTCTGCAACAGGTATTGTTCCAACTCTTGCTTGGCAAGAAATTGAACCATTATTTGACCTCCTTCAATCCATCTGCTTTGAAGTAAACATTATAATTGACTTCGCAAGCCATCAAGTTTTCAAAAGAGACAAGTGATAAATAGTCAGGAAGAGAAGGTTCGTCAGGAAATTTCACCTGAAATGGTGGAAGACCTTTTTGACCAAACCATGTTTTATAAGCGATGATTTCACCTGTTGGTTTACCGTCCTCAAAGCGTTGTTGTGGTTCAAGTTCATCACTAAGTAAATAGATGGGGGCTTGTAAATCAATATATTGTTCTGCTGTTTGATTTGAGTAACCGCCTTTGCGATATTGTGTTTTCATTTTCATTTCGAAATACCTCTTGTTTTCTATTTTTGTTTTGTAGTGTTGAGACATGCTCGGTTTGAGGTCATGAGCTGGACTTAAATTTTTTCCTCCTTATCTATTAGGAGATTAGGAGATACAAATTCGGAGAAATTTAGGAAAATAATTTAAAAATTTTAAATTATTTTCATCTCCTATATTTAAGGAGATTGAGGAAGTAAAATTCGGAATAATTTTCAAAAAAAAACTGATAATCAGATTGATTACCAGTTTAAAGATTAGCTATAATCTTTTACAAGTTGTTGCAATGTCTTTTGGTGTTTTTTGAATCGAGCTGTTACAGTTTTATCGCTAAGCCCTGTCATTGTTGCTAATTTAGTTGAAGACATAGGCTTATCAGCCAATTTGTTAATCATAATAATTTGGTCTTCTTCTGTCAGACTTTTAATGAAATTGAGAACACTATCGAATAGTTCATTAGTTAGATAGGCTTCTTCACCAGATGGTGAATTTCCCTTAGTTACTTCATATCTATCTGTTTCACGCCCATCAAGAGAAATGTTTTCATCAAGACTTCCAAGATTATGATAGCGATTTCTACGATTTGCATTAGCAAATGCTTTGTTTT
Organism: Streptococcus sp. HF-100; assembly: GCF_015594635.1. Classification (NCBI taxonomy): domain Bacteria; kingdom Bacillati; phylum Bacillota; class Bacilli; order Lactobacillales; family Streptococcaceae; genus Streptococcus; species Streptococcus sp. HF-100. Next base: position 101,264 of record NZ_JADNQV010000005.1, on the reverse strand, counting down.
CATTACGTAGTAATTTATCCCAACGCTCTAATTCTTTTTTATCCTCTGGAGTGAGTCGATTGTTGAAAGTGTTAATTGCCATTGTAGCCTCTTTCCAAGTCCATATTTAGGACGGAAAGAAACTGTTATGAACCATACTGAATACCGAACAGATGTAAAAAGGCACACCAAAGAAACGGATAAACAGAGATATGTATAACTTGACTGTCATTGTCAGAGTTGTCATATATGTTTCAAATCCGTCCATTTGATGGCCATCAATTAGGACTTTATTAAATAATATTTATCAAGATGTTTTCTTGATATACCTAGTATAAATCATGAACTCTTTTTATTTTTTACTTCTTTTTTTACTTTAAGAGGCTAATTTGTAAAATAATGAGTAAAAAAAAAGACTAGGTGAACCCTAGTCTTAAAGAGAAAAGTTTTTAACTTCTTCTTCATCTAATAATCTAATAAAAGCTTGCTGAACATTGTCTAACGCATTTGCCATAGCTAACAATTCTTCATTTAATTTTTCTTGAAAATAGTATGTCACTTGTGTATTGTTAGTTAGTAATCCTTCAATTTTACGTGTCACACTCTTGTTATCTAAATTCAGGTCATATAACTCAGCATGATTCATTATCTCGATATCTGTCATATCTTTCTGTATCCCAGCTTCGACTCTAGCTTTATCTTCTGGAGTGAATCTGGTTTGCTCAATTTCAACAAAATCGTAATTTTGAATTTTTCTAGTCGAATAAGGATTGGTCACTAAATTTAGTATCTCATCAAAAGTTCTTTCCTCAATCTTATTTATTGGTTGTGACTCATATATGCTCACGCCCAGTCTTGTTAAATCTTCCTTTGAATATTTTTGATAGAGTTCACTAATTTCCTTACCTTGAGAGATTAATTCCATATAATCTTTATAAACCTGATTTATTTTTACAGGGTCTAATTTTTGACTCTGTTGACCACCTACAAGAGTTAAACCAAAATTGGTACCATATTCTTTTGATATCCGTAATGGAACTGAATTAAGTAGAGAGTTTGGGATATCTCCTCTGTACATTTTAGTTAATATTTCATCCACCATATAACCGATATTAAATAAAGGATTCTCTTTAAGTTTTTTGATTAAATTAGGTATGATTTCAGATGAAATGTTATTAGACCACCATTTATTTATAAGGAAATCGATTTTATCTAAACTAAAATTATCTGGAAAATCATCTTTATCTAATTCAAATAATGAGTTGCAAACATTGACCTTGAAGGATTGAACCAATTTATCTTCTAACATTAACCATAAAATATTGAACATTTCTTCAAAATCAATTACTGTTTCTTCGTTTATGGAACTTTCTCTTAGACTTCTTGCAGGATTAAATCCCTTATCTCCCATCATTATATTTATATCATCTTTTTTGTGAAATGTATCCATTTCCAGCTCTTCAGAATCCTCATTGAAATTTTTTCTCTGTATATTGAAGTTAGCAAAAGTTTTGGCAAGTCTTAAACATATTTCTTGTATTTCAACATACTCTCTACTTTGGAATTTATAAACTTTATTATACCGTTCAATTGAGAAATCTTTATATAGTATTGTACTAAAGCAATGGTAAAATAACTCCTCTATAAACTCATTTAGATTTCCAAAAATTACATCTGCATAATCTAGTCCAGTCCTTTCTTTCAAATCGTAGAGTATTGTGTTAGTAATAGGACGTTTTCCTTTTTCAATTTGACTAACTTGACTGGAATTTCCTACATCTGATTGTGTCAATCTATATTTTTCTCTAAGTTTTATTAAACGAGCTGGTATTTTATCTGAGTAGTATAGTTCAAAAAAAGTTATCATTGGTTCTCCTTTAAATATGGTATATGCAATAATAGTTAAATTGGAAATTTTGCCTTTTTCAATGATATAAATGATATAATAGATGTGAATAAAAACAAGGAGCTTAATATGGTCAGAATCACTTCTATTGATGAATTATTTCAATATACAAAAGAGCAGTTAGAAGGTAAACAAGGAAATATTACGATAAATTTTGCTAATCATCCTATTGTATACTCTGGAAACGATATTATAGGAAACTCTCTACAAGAGTGGCTGCCTAGTTGGTTTACTTATCTTGATGTTGACATAAAACCTGGAGAACATACTCAAGAATTTCCAGACTTTGTAGCTAATTTTGATGGTAAACAATATGACGTTGAAGTAAAGGCTTGGAACTATAATAATGCTCCAGCATTCGATATAGCTAATTTTCATAGTTTCATAAATCAAACCTATAAAAGTCCTAGTAAATTAAATGCTTATTTTATCATTCTAGGCTATAAACCTGCAAATGATGGCTTTTCAAAAGGATTTACCGTAGAACAGGTTTATCTCAAACGAATCTGGGAAATTACTAATAAATCTCAAAAGTACCCAATTGGTTTACAAATTAAACGAAATAGCCCCTATGCTATCAGACCGTGTGCTTTTCACCGTAAGGAAAGTTTCCAAAGTAAGGAACAGTTTATAGAGGCTATCTATGAAGCTTTTAAATTATATCCAAGCTCAGTACTTGATTTCACAGCTGAAGATTGGAAGACAAAGGTGTTAGATTATTGAATTACTAGAACTCTCTCGGATATAATTTAGATGGCTTGATAACAGCTTGTCAGATACAGCTTTAATGACAGGAATACATACCGTATTACCTAATAAATCAAACGCCTCTGTTTCATTGAGGTGGGTTAAATCATAGTTGTCTGGGAAACCAAATAATCTCAACCCCTCTTTGACAGTGAGCTTTCTAATACCATCATTAACAGGAACGGCTAATTTACTAACATCGGTTGCAACTAAGGTAGGTGTTACATCATTTGGGGACAAAATTTTAGAAAACTCAAACGATAATTTCCCAGTTACAATATTATATCCCTTTTCAAGAGTCTCATCGGGGACTCTTTTATTTCCGACTTTTTTCTTAGGATATTCAAACGCAAGATATCCTTTGCTTACGAGGTCATCAAGCATTTCAGACAAGTTCGAATTATCATAGAATGTAGAAATCATTTCCTTAGTAAGAGGCATGCCATCCATCCAGTCTATTCCAATAATCTCTGCCCATTTTTTATTGCGTCGCTGTTTAAGAAGTAAATTTAGTAATTCTGTTTGTTTTGCGGTAATCTCTCCTTTAAGCCCAATTTCCCAGCTATGAATATTATTTTCTCCGCCACGTTTATCTTTTATTGCCTTACCGTAAATATCTTTAATATCATAATGAGTAAGTAGTTTTTTGGTAAATTCTGTTTCAATGGGCGGAACATCATTTTCAATCACATCTTTTAAAGTTGAATGAGTATGAATAAAATCTGTTAATTCAGGTAATTGAGTATTTTTATAACCAATGATATAAATACGATTGCGTGACTGAGCTAATCCAAAGTCTTTTCCGTTTAATACCTTGTATTGAATATTGTATCCTAGCTCTCCAAGAGTAGTAGTAATGACTTTGAATGTTTTACCTTTGTCATGATTGACTAGTCCTTCAACATTCTCTAATACAAAACCAAGAGGTCTTTTTTCCATTAGAATTTTTGCAATATCAAAAAACAACGTTCCTCTCGTGTCTTGAAAACCCAGACCTAAGCCTGCTTGCGAAAATGCTTGACAAGGAAAACCAGCTAGCAAAAAATCAAAATTGGGAATACTTGCTGGGTTTACCTTTGTAATGTCACATTCTGGGTTATGGTTAAAATTTTTATGGTATGCCTTTATAGCTGCAGGTTTAATATCACTTGAAAAAACACATTTTCCCACCAATCCATGTTCAGCCAATGCCTGTTCGAATCCCAATCTTATACCACCTAGACCACTAAAAAGGTCAATAAACTTAATTGTATTTTCTGAATCCTCAAGACTATTAGAGATTTCTTTAATACCAACAGAAATTAATTCACGACATTTTTTAGAGAAAGTCTTTTGATTCGGCAGAGGAATCTTTTCGATAGTTTCGATTTCGCTATCATTTAAGTAAATTGTTACAGCTTTCTTTTTGTTTACACTTGTCTTTCTACCCGCTCCATCTCTTATACCACCGTGCATTTTGATATTTCTCCTTACAAGTTATTTCAATACTTTATATATCATATCACAAAAGCATTGTTTTTTCAAGTTTTACGGAACCAAAAGACATACAGATTTCCATATCTGTATGTCTAAATTCCACAAATCCTAGAAAAGACCATGCTATTTCTAGGATTTTTAGGAATGAAAGTATAAAAAAAGAGAGACCCCACAATGAAGTTTCTCTTACTTTTTAATATCCGAATCAAAATCTTATTTCAAAAAAGGTAGTGAAAAAGGTAGTGATTCGGTTGATTTTTATTACAATGTAGTGAAATTTGAAATTTCAAGAATCGCTTTAAATCAAGGTTTCTACCGCCCATTGACGTGTAGTGAATCCCTATTTCACCTCTGTAAACACTACATGTTTACGTAATTTTGGTGAGTATTTCTTCAATTGAAGACGGTCTGGAGTGTTGCGTTTGTTTTTAGAAGTAAGGTACAAGCGTTCACCAGATGCTTTGTGTTCAAGTGTGATATTTACGCGCATGATAGCTCCCTTCTATTATTCTGCTGCTGCAGCTTTGGCGATTTTACGTCCTTTGTAGTATCCTTTGAGGGATACACGGTGAGAACGTGAGTAATCTCCAGTAGTTTCGTCAAAATGTACAGATGGAGCTGTAATTTTGTAGTGAGTGCGGCGTTTGTTTTTCTTCGCTTTTGAAGTGCGACGTGCAGGTACTGCCATTTTCTTTATTCTCCTTTTAATATAAGTTCGATTCAATCTCTTTGATTTTCATCAACTGTAATAGTATATCAAAAAAATTTTGTAAAGTAAAGTTACTTGACAGATTTTCTTTTATTTTTTGGAAAATGGCAGAGCGTGCTAGCTTTTCAGAGAAAATATACCGAAACTATCCTCAAAATCGGCTACTTGTGGTAAAATAATTATATTATATGAATGAAGAGGAAAGCTATGAAATTACAAAAACCGAAAGGGACTCAGGATATTCTCCCTCAAGAGTCTGTCAAATGGCAATATGTAGAAGAATTTGCTCGCAAAACATTTAAAAAATATCATTACGCAGAAATTCGTACCCCACTATTTGAGCATTATGAAGTGATTAGTCGTTCTGTTGGCGACACGACTGACATTGTGACCAAAGAAATGTATGATTTTTATGACAAAGGCGACCGTCATATTACTTTGCGTCCAGAAGGAACAGCACCAGTTGTACGTTCTTATGTGGAAAATAAGCTCTTTGCACCAGAAGTCCAAAAACCGGTGAAACTTTATTATATGGGCTCTATGTTTCGTTATGAGCGTCCTCAGGCAGGGCGTTTGCGTGAGTTTCATCAGATTGGTGTAGAGTGTTTTGGCTCCAACAATCCTGCGACAGATGTGGAGACAATCGCTATGGCAGCTCAATTTTTCAATGAAATTGGTATTCAAGGTGTAACGTTGCAGTTGAATAGTTTGGGAAATGCGGAGAGTCGCGCCGCTTATCGTCAAGCATTGATTGATTATTTGACGCCGTTGAAAGACAGTCTTTCTAAAGATAGCCAGCGTCGTCTGGAAGAAAATCCTCTCCGTGTGCTAGACAGTAAGGAAAAAGAAGATAAACTCGCTGTTGAAAATGCACCCTCTATCCTAGATTATCTAGATGAAGAAAGCCAAACTCATTTTCAAGCTGTGCGTTCGATGTTGGAAGCACTAAAAATTCCTTATGTTATCAATACCAACATGGTTCGCGGATTGGATTATTACAATCACACGATTTTTGAATTTACTGCAGATGTGGCAGGTAATGAATTGACAATCTGTGCAGGCGGTCGTTATGATAGCCTCGTTGCTTATTTTGGTGGACCAGAGACGGCTGGTTTTGGCTTTGGAATGGGCGTGGAGCGCCTGCTTCTCGTTCTTGAAAAGCAGGGTGTAGCCTTGCCGCTGGAGGATAGCTTAGACGTTTATGTTGCAGTTTTGGGAGACGGTGCTAATAACAAAGCTTTGGAAATTGTACAAGCACTTCGTAAGCAAGGATTTACAGCTGAACGTGATTATTTAAATCGTAAGTTGAAAGCGCAATTCAAGTCAGCAGACGCTTTTTCTGCTAAAGTGTTGATAACTCTTGGCGAAAGTGAAATTGAAAGCAACCAAGTTACCGTCAAAAACAATTATACTCGTGAAGAATTGACAGTCAGCTTAAATCAGATTCAAAAAGATTTTCAAACAATTTTTGAACAACTGGGGTTTTAATTTAAAAAGGGAGAAGGCCAGTCAAATGGCTTTTTTCTCTCGTAACATAGCAGAACGTTGACGTAGAAGTGGAGAGAACAATGAAAAAAATAATCATTCCGTCTGTAATTCAGTTTCTAATTGTTTTTTTGATTATAGGAGGAATTGCCTATTTTGTAAGAGGAAATTTCTTTTTTCGGTTTTTAGCACCGATTTTTGGCTTGGCAGCAGGGCTATTGCGCTTAGCATCAAGTTATGTAGTCAAGGTTTTGCATCCTGAATTATATGACAAAGAGAGTAAGAAGTGAGTCGTCATCTTCTTTTGTAAAAATATTACGTTAAGATATGAAGATTTTGAAAAGCATGTCTTCTTTTTCATCGCTTTTGTGGTAAAATAGTAAAAGAATTAAAAGTTTGGAGAATAAAAATGAAACGTTCAATGTATGCCGGGCGTGTTCGTAGTGAACATGTTGGTCAAAAAATCACTTTGAAAGGTTGGGTGTCCCGTCGTCGTGACTTGGGAGGACTGATTTTCATTGATTTGCGTGACCGTGAAGGCATAATGCAGCTAGTTATCAATCCTGAAAATGTGGATAAAGAAGTCATGGAAACCGCTGAAAGTTTGCGAAGCGAATATGTGATCGAAGTGACTGGAAAAGTAGAGGCCCGTACGCAGGCGAATGATAAATTGGCAACGGGAGCCGTTGAATTACACGTGGAGCATTTGACAGTTCTCAATACGGCCAAAACGACTCCATTTGAAATCAAAGACGGTATTGAAGCGAATGATGATACCCGTCTCCGTTACCGTTATTTAGACCTTCGTCGTCCTGAAATGTTGGCAAATTTGAAATTGCGGGCTAAGGTAACACATTCTATCCGCAATTACTTGGATGAGCTTGAATTTATTGATGTGGAAACGCCGTTTCTTACTAAGTCAACTCCAGAAGGGGCGCGTGATTATTTGGTACCAAGTCGAGTGAACCAAGGTCATTTCTATGCTCTGCCACAAAGTCCTCAAATTACCAAGCAACTGTTGATGAATGCTGGATTTGATCGGTATTATCAAATTGTAAAATGCTTTCGTGATGAGGATTTACGTGGAGACCGTCAACCAGAGTTTACACAGGTTGACTTAGAAACTTCTTTCCTATCTGATCAAGAAATCCAGGATATTACAGAAGGCTTGATTGCTCGAGTGATGAAAGAAACGAAGGGGATTGAGGTTACACTGCCATTCCCACGAATGAAATATGATGATGCAATGGCTTTGTATGGAAGTGATAAGCCAGATACACGTTTTGAGATGCTATTGCAAGACTTGACAGAACTTGTCAAGGGAATTGACTTTAAAGTTTTCTCAGAAGCACCAGCCGTTAAAGCGATTGTTGTGAAAAATGCTGCTGATAAATATTCTCGCAAAGATATTGATAAGTTGACAGAGCAAGCAAAACAGTATGGAGCAAAAGGACTTGCTTGGGTGAAAGTGGTATCAGGTGAACTAAATGGACCAGTTGCTAAGTTTTTGAAAGACTTGACAAGTGACTTGACAGATGCTTTACAGCTTGAAGACAATGATTTGGTTCTTTTTGTAGCGGATACGCTTGAAGTTGCCAATGCATCCTTGGGAGCTCTTCGTGTTCGTCTTGCAAAAGATCTAGACTTGATTGATGAATCGAAATTTAATTACCTTTGGGTTGTGGATTGGCCAATGTTTGAATGGTCGGAAGAAGAAGGTCGCTATATGAGTGCGCACCATCCATTCACTCTTCCACAAGCAGACACAGCTCATGAATTAGAAGGTGATTTGAGCAAGGTTCGTGCTATTGCTTATGATATTGTCTTGAATGGTTATGAATTGGGTGGTGGAAGTCTTCGTATTAACCACAAAGATTTGCAAGAACGAATGTTTAAAGCCCTTGGTTTTTCTGAAGAAGAAGCTACTGATCAATTTGGTTTCTTGCTAGAAGCAATGGATTATGGTTTTCCACCGCATGGTGGACTGGCAATTGGGCTAGATCGTTTTGTCATGTTGCTGGCTGGCGAGGAAAATATCCGTGAAGTGATTGCTTTCCCTAAAAACAACAAAGCAAGTGATCCAATGACTCAGGCGCCAAGCATAGTCGACGCTAAACAACTTGAAGAATTAAGTTTACAAGTAGAAACTCATGAAGAAAAGTAAGATTTACAAACGATTGCGTTATTATTTGCGCCGTCTAGCCTATGATTTTAAGTTGATACGAGTACTTAAGAGTATTTCTCGTGAGAAGTACGATGAAAAGATTTCTGCTTCGCTCATTTATGGTTTTCTATCTGCGGTTGCAGTGAATCTTTTCTTTCAACCGGGACATGTTTATTCAAGCGGTGCGACTGGATTGGCACAGATTTTAGCCGCTTTAAGTACGCGTTTTTTAGGATTTACTATTCCGGTTTCTGTGACTTTCTATCTCATCAATATCCCGCTGATGATTTTGGCTTGGTATCAAATTGGGCACAAATTTACGGTATTTACTTTTATAACCGTTTCCATGAGCTCGCTGTTTATCCAGTTTGTTCCTGAAGTGACTTTAACGAATGACCCGATTATCAATGCCTTGTTTGGTGGGGTTATCATGGGAATGGGAATCGGCTTTGCCTTGCGTTCCAATATTTCCAGTGGTGGGACGGATATTGTCAGCTTGACGGTTCGGAAGAAAACCGGCAGAAATGTGGGAAATATTTCCTTTATGGTCAATGGCATGATTATGATTATTGCCGGTGTGACTTTTGGCTGGAAATATGCACTATATTCGATGATTACGATTTTTGTGTCAAGCCGTGTGACAGATGCAGTCTTTACTAAGCAAAAGAGGATGCAAGCTATGATTATTACCAGTTATCCTGAAGCCGTTATTGAAAAAATCCACAATAAGTTGCATCGTGGTGCAACGATTATCAATGGTGCAGAAGGTACCTACAATCATGAGAAAAAAGCAGTTTTGATTACAGTTATTACGCGTGCTGAATTTAATGAATTCAAGCATATCATGCGTAAAACCGATCCGCATGCTTTTGTATCGGTAGCAGATAATGTTCACATTCTTGGACGTTTCGTAGAAGAATAAAACATCAGATTGGCTAGTTTGGTCAATCTGATGTTTTTTTATATGACTTGCAGTCTGTCTCGCGGCCTTCGGTGCGGGACAAATAGAGGCTGGGCAAAAACAAGCATAAAAGCAAAAAGGCTTAGAATCTGGTTTAAATAAATCTTGATTTTAAGCCTTTTATAATGTCGTTGATTATCTATTTCTGATTAAAAATGGTGTTTTTGCCCAGCCTCACGATTATTTAAGTACGAGAACTTGTTTTGCAGGGACAGTATAGGAATCTCTGTTAGTATTGAGAGGAACGTCAAGGCTGATCTCTGGGTAGTTGATAAAAATAGCTTGTTTATCCTGATTTGGATAGCTAAATGCTTCGTTTCCAAAGTTAATGAGGATTGTGATTTGATCTTCTTTTTCTTTAATTTTATATTCGACCACAGAATCACTTAGCCATTCGACAGAACAGTAATCTTTAATTTCTGTTCTTGTTTCCAAACTGAGGAGCAGATTTGCTTTTCTGAATTGGATCAACTGGCGAACAAAATCTACGTCTTTCTCATATTCAATTGAGCGTAGCCAATCAAGACGGTTGATGGCGTCTTGAGCATTATAAGTATTATCCATGAGGTTTTTACTACGGAAAAACTCTTGCCCGCTGTGAATAAAAGGCACCCCTTGTGCAAGTAAGGAGAGATGCAGAGCGAGACGGGCATTATCAAGCCGTTCCTTCAAATCAATCTTTGGATTTTGAATCGCAAAATAGTCAAAAGCAGTTGCATCGTCATGGCATTCTACATAGTTGATTGCTTGTTGCGGTGCGATAAAGTGCTCAGTACCAGTACCTGAGAAGCCAATATTAGCAGTTAGAACATTCTCTATGGAATTTAGCGAATGAACCTCTGATAATTGTTGCCCTTCTGCAATGGTTGCTTTTATTGTATTGCGAAAATGATCGTTGAAAAATCCATAGCTTGGTAATTTGTCAGCGTTGAATTGATGTGCAAGTCGATTGCTATCGAGTCCCGTATTCATACGCCACCCTTCTCCATACAAATAAACATTTGGATAAAGCGACTTCAATTCCTCTGCAATCTGCTTCATGGTTTCTATATCTAGAATGCCCATGAGGTCAAAGCGGAATCCGTCAAATCCATAGATTGTCAACCACTGTTTGAGGGAATGCTTAATATAGCTACGAACCATTGCTCGTTCACTGGCTACATCGTTTCCACAAAACGTACCATTTGTCAAATTTCCGTTGTGATTGTAGCGGAAGAAATAGCCTGGGACGATTTTTTCAAAAGCATAGGTTTTGGGATTGTAGACATGATTGTAAACGACGTCCATGATAACACTGATGTCAGCTTGATGATAAGCAGCGATTGCTTCTTGCAATTCAACGATTCTTGTATAAGGATCATGTGGATTTGTTGCAAAGCTGCCGTCAGGAAGATTGTATTGCATAGGGTCGTAGCCCCAGTTATACACGAGTTCTGGATGGTTTTCATCAACACTGCCAAAATCATACACTGGCATGAGTTGGATATGAGTAATGCCCAGTTGTTTGACATAATCCATTCCCAAAGTGTGTTCTTGCAAATCAGGAGACTCTGTTAGGGACTTGAATTTCCCAGGGTAAGAAAACTCAGCTTCTTTTTGCATGGAAAAATCTCGCACACTCATCTCGTAGATAACAGCTTTTGTTATTGGAATTTGTGTTGCTGCTCGGTGAATTGGACGAGTAATTTTCTCTGGATTGACAACATAACTAACACCAGAATTGCTTTCAGAAGATAGGGCATAAGGGTCGTGGACTTCCACCCAATGACCATTCACTTTGTGTAGATAGTAATAAGCAGCCCCATCAAAATCTCCAGAGACCTCTGTTTGCCAAACGCCCTTTTCACCAAGTGTCATCGGATAAACTTGATTTTGTAAATGGAGCAAAACTTGCTCGGAAATAGGAGTCCAGAGTTTAAAAGTCGTTACTTTAGGAGTGTAATGAGCTCCTAAGTCATCGCCATCATAAGCAAAGGTCTGGTCAAAAATCGGTTTTCTCACAATATGGCGAAATTGCAAAAAGGTTTTATTGCGATCTTGGTCGTAAATCCAATAATGACTGGTTAAATCTAACGGCTCAAGAGGAGCAAGACTGTATTGCACGAAGTCATCTTGTTCTTCCAGAGTTCTTATCTGTAAGGTTTGTGTGCTATCAACCGTTTCGATTGTAAATTGTAATTGTTCAGTATAAAATTGTTTTTCTAACTCGATCGTGATGAGACTTTGGTCATCTAAGTAGGCTTGGAATGTTCGGAAAGCCATAAACTTCCTTTCTTTATTGTTCGATAATGCGATGTGGAATTAATTGGCGATAACAAATTTGTCGATTTTCTTTGGTATCATTGATAATTTGTAGAATAGTCTTGAACGAAACCCGTCCTAGCTCTAATGTGTTAATATCTACATAAGCTATTAAATCAAGTTTGGGTTTAATAGAGTCAAAGGCTAGAATGGGAACAGATAATTGATTTTCATTTAAATAATTACAAACTCCCTCTGCCAGCATACTGTCTGTTGTGATAATAGCATCAATTTTTGTATCATGACTGAGAAGGCGCTTGGTAAATTGATATCCTTTATCTTCCAAAAATTCATTTGCAAAGGCTGTATTTTGAGTGTCAAGCTCTAAATGGTAATCTTCTAGCGCTTTTTGGTATCCTTTATAACGATCTTGTGTCACAAATAACCTTTTACTACCACCAATAAAAGCAATATTGCGGCAGCCTTTTTTGATAAAATATTCTGTTGCATCATATCCGGCTTGAATATTGTCATTGTCCACCAAAGGAATGAATGGCGAAAGAGATTTTCCTAAAATTAAGAAAGGAAATTGTTCTTCGCTGACCATTTTCACTAATGGATCATTTTCCTGAGAATAGAGAAAAATGAGTCCGTCCACACGTTTTCCTAGAACCATTTGGGAAATAGCTTCCATGCGTTCTTTTTCATTTTTCCCGGTCGCAATTTGAATAGCGTAGTGAAACTCAGAAGCTACCTGAGCAATCCCGCGAAAGACTGAAGGAAAAAATGGATTTTGATAAAAAGCATCGGAATCATCAGGTAAAACAACACCAATAACTTGTGTGTAACTGCTAACAAGACTACGTGCATTAAGATTAGGATGATAATTCAATTCCTTCATAGCTTTACGGACTCTTTTTTTGGTCTCATCGCTGATGCTGGATTTATTTTGGACAACACGGGTAACGGTAGAAGGCGAAACTCCTGCCAATTTAGCAACTTCTTTAATAGTAACTCGCATAAAAAACCTCCTACTTTTTCATTTTTTCATCACGGAAATGTGTCCGATAGAAAATAATGACGAGATAAAGAACAAACAGAATGTTTTGAATGGTAATCATAGTGGTCATGGCTTGACCAAACAATAACCCTGCCGCGACAGCAATCAATGTTGGCAAACCTAAACAATTCAAAGCAAAATGATAGCATTCTTTGACGGTTTTAAAAGAAAAAAGACGAGATTTTTTCGTTAAGTAAAGGAAAAAAGTGGCACCTAGAAGGACAATAAAGAAGTTTAATGCCAATAGAAATCCTGAAATCAGAATCAAAAATAGACTGACGGTAACACGATTTTGTTGAAACCAATCTTGTGAAATGGCGGCACTGAGCGACTTTTTATTTTTTAGAGCAGCTTGATTGATATGCTGATATTGAATGTTTGCCAGTTTTCTTCCTTTTTTACTAATAACCAATTGCTTTGGCTCAAAAGCAAGGGTCAGCTTTTCTCCTAAAGCTGTATTCCCTTTTCCAAGAAGGACAGTTCCTGCTTTGCTATTGTGAGTTGATTGCTGACCAGCATAGCTGAATTGATGATTTGCTATTTTAGCATTCTCTGTGATATCGTCCATTACTTCCTTTGTAACAGGGTCAAAAACACCATCTACAAAAGTAGTGAGTGGATAAGTCTTGAGAGACACGTTTTGCACAGCAACTGGTATCATGGATAAGGAAATTAAAAAGATGCTTGTAAAAATCAATTGACACCAGGTCAGTAATTTTCGGTTGGCAAAAGGCTTTTTAAAACCGTAAATACTAGAAAAATAATTAAATGGATAAGGTAGCATAAGACACTCTTTCTAAAAATTTATGGGAATTATATACCTGTTTACACAACTACAAAGTATAGTTGTCAAATTTACAAAAATCTTATTTTAAGATACTATATATTGTGATTAGTGTAAAGTGCTATATAGTTCCCAAATTTATAATCAGGTAATGGCTAATAAAGCAAAGTTTATTAGCTATCATACAACTATAAATAAAAGAGGGTGGGACAAGATTATCCCTTGTCGCCACCACTTGTTAAACCAGATACAAAGTTCTTTTGTAGGAAGAAGAATAAGATACAGATTGGCAGAGCAATCAAGATAGCACCTGCTGAGAAGTAAGCAATCTTCAAATTCTTCACATCACTAACAAAGGTTTGTAAACCAACAGCAACTGTATAGAATTCTTTTTCACGAAGTAAGAAACTAGATAAGATGTAGTCTCCGAATGGTCCCATGAAAGCCCAGAGAGCTTGTACAGCAATCATTGGACGAACGAGTGGCAGTACAATTTGCCAGAAGCGTCTGAAGTGACCAGCACCGTCCAATTTAGCAGACTCATCAAGTGAGATAGGCACTGTATCGAAGTACCCTTTCATGAGCCAAGCGTTCATTGGGATACCACCGCCGACATAAAGGAAGATGAGGAACCAACTGTGGTTGAGCGCATTTAACATCAAAGCCATAACGAAGAAGGCGGTCAGGGCAGCCATTGTTGGTACCATTTGAATGATTAAGAAGAAGACCAGACTTTGTTTTCTAGCTAGGAAATTATAACGACTATAAGCGTAACCAGCTAGTACAACTATACTTGTTTGGATAATCATTGTCAAGATAGCAATGATTAAAGTGTTAAAGTACCAAGTCCCATAAAGAGTTTCAGTAAAAAGCTTGCTAAAGTTTTCTAGGCTAAAATTAATATCTGTATCTAGCTTAAACGCAAGGACATTCCCTGTCTTGAAAGCAGACATAATCGTAATCAAGAGAGGATAGATAATGATAATAGATAAAGCCACTAGATAGAAATAAGTTAAAAAGTGGTTTAAACGGCGTTTAAATTTAATAGAATTATTCATCTTACACATCCTTCATATCAAATGCATGTAGTTTCTTGAACGCAATCATGGAGATTGAAATCACGATAAGAGAAATGATAAGTGTTACCGCAGCGGCCATTGAGTATTGAGGAGCTGCACCTGTCGTTAAACGATAAATCCATGAAATGAGGATGTCAGTCGAACCTGCACCACCACCAACTGTACCAGGACCGCCATCATTAAAGAGGTACATGATAGAGAAGTTGTTGAAGTTGAAAGTATACTGACTGATGAGTGTAGGGGCAGCAACTGCTAAAATCATTGGGAAAGTGATATTGCGGAATTTTTGCCATGCATTTGCACCATCAATGTAAGCTGCTTCGTAAAGATCGTTTGGAATGGATTGCAAGATACCAAGTGTCAATACATAAATGTAAGGGAAACCAAGCCAACCTTGCATCATAATTAGAGCAATTTTAGTCCAGGTTGGATCTGTTTTCCAAGGAATCAGATGTCCATTTAAGAATGGCAATAGTTTACCAAGAAGCGGAATGACTTGGGTATTGATCGCACCGATACTATCGTTGAACATGTTACTGAAAGTTAAGATAGTGATGAATGCTGGGACAGCCCAAGGCAGTAGGAAGATAACGCCGAAAATGCGTTTTCCTTTAATAAATGGTTGGTTTGCAATAATAGCGGTAAAAATACCAATAACGATTTGGACAGTTGAGGCAGTCAGTGCCCAGATAATAGTCCAACCAAGAACGGCTCCGAAAGCAGAGCGGAAAGTGCTAAGTCGCCAAATATTAGTGAAGTTTGTCACGCCAACCCAATCCAAGAGCTTGGTTGGAGGCAGATGTTGGAAATCATAGTTTGTAAAGGCGATTAAAAGAGTGACCAATACAGGGAAAATGATAGCAAAAGTCATTGCAATATATGAAGGAATAATCAATAGGTAAGGAAAACCATTAGCGTAAATTCCTTTTAACATATCTTTGAAAGTCGTAGGAACTGGATAATCATTATTCCAACGTTTCGCAATAGTATAAGCATCTTTTAGATTGAGAGCATAAAAGATGAAATAAACAATGACAAGAATAAAGTGGAATGCACCACGAATCAGCATGAAAAGAGAGTTATCGCGTCCAGGCACCTCACCGAGAGTAATTAAGTTTCCTAACTCAGGAGCAGCAATGGCGAAAAAGTAAATCAAAAATAAAATGGTAACTCCTAAAAAGATAGCCCCTTTTGCTTTTTGTTTATTATAAATTTGCCCAAGTCCTGGGATGAGGGAGAGCAGCAATGCTTTACGTGGCTGTTGTTGTGTTGTCATCAGAGCCTCCTTTATCTAAAATATAGAACTCGACTGGTGCTGCCAATCGAGTTCTATCCTACCTCAATCTGTTTTATTTTTTACCAAATTTTTGATCGATAGTATCTTTAATCAATTTCACGGCATCATTTGCAGCAGTTTTAGCATCTTTTTTACCACTTACAGCATCAAAGAGCATACTTGCTGCTGGATCCCATACAGTACTCATTTCAGAGATATTTGGCATAGGTTGAGCAGATTGGAACTGTTTAACAACAGCTGAAGTCAATTCATCATTTTTACCTTCAGCATATTTACGAGCTTCTGTATTAGCAGGTACTTCGTTTGTAGCATCATAGAAAGCTTTTTGTTGATCTGTTGATGTCAAGAAGTTGACAAATTTTTGAGCTGTTTTGGCATTTTTAGATCCTGCAGGGATGACCCAAGCTTTACCACCACCAAAGGTTTGATAGTTTTTACCATTTGGAAGTGTAGGAATAGTGGCAACACCATAGTTCACTTTAGCTTCTTTAAATGATGCAGCTTTCCAAGGGCCTTCAATGATAGCAGCTGTTTTACCTGATTGGAATTGAGTTTGAATTAAGTTTGCGGCACCTTTAGTATCTTGCATTCCTTTTGGCCATTTTTCGTACCAAGATTTAGCGTATTCAATACCTTTAATAGAACCGTCATTTGCAAGACCGATGTCTTTAGGATCGGTACCGTTCTTACCAAATACGTAACCACCGTTACCAGCTAACAGACCGTAAGCATAATAGAAGTTTGTCCAGTCCGCGAGGAAAGCAGTTGTTTTGCCATTTTCGTTAGCAAAAGCATATTTGCTGTCTTTTGCCAGTTCTTCTAATTCAGCAAATGTAGTTGGAGCTTTAGAAACAAGGTCTTTATTGTAGTACATTACTAATGTTTCGATAACAGCAGGTGCGCCATAAGTCTTACCTTTTGTAGTTACGAGTGCTTTTGTTGTGTCATCAGTCATTGAACCTTTGTCAAGTTTCACTTCTGAAAGTTGGCCGTCCGAACCGAGACTACCTACGCGGTCATATGGAGACATCATAACGTCTGGAGCTTTGCCAGATTGGTTGTCAAGTGAAAGATTTTCAAGACCTTTAAGTTGGTCGCCAGTTTTAATAGTAACTTTTGTTCCATTTTCTTTTTCAAAAGCAGCAGCAGCTTTCTTCATGTAGCCTTCGTATTGTTTTTCTACGTAAACAGTGAGGTTTTTACCATCACCAGAAGAAGCTGATTTATTATTTTTGCTACCGCAAGCTACTAGTAACAAACTAGCTAATCCTACAGTTCCAAGAACTGCAACACTTTTCAACATTTTATGTTTCATGATTTATTCCTCCTAAAGAATAAAATAATAAGATAACAATTTAAAATAGTTTACGCAAACGTTTTCTTAAACTATGCTTAAGTATACCACAAATAGAAAACGGTTGCAACACTTTTTTAAAAAATCTTGAAAATTTTTTATTTTCCACTCCAAAAATCTTGAAAAAATATAGAAGAAAATGATTCAATTGTCCAAAATATTTTAAAATTTTATAAAAAAACTAGAAAAATGGTTGCACACAGGTCGAAATTAAGTTATAATCAAATCAACGCAAACGTTTTCGTTAAATGAATGCAAAATTTAACAGAAAAATTTATTGAGGTGATAAGATGAAAGAGCGTCAAAGTGGTGTTCTCATGCATATTTCTTCTCTTCCAGGGAAATACGGAATCGGCTCATTTGGAAAAAGTGCTTACGATTTTGTGGATTTTTTGGTAAGAACAAAGCAACGCTACTGGCAAATTTTGCCTTTGGGCACGACCAGTTATGGAGATTCTCCTTACCAATCATTCTCTGCATTTGCGGGAAATACACATTTTATTGATTTTGACCGACTGATTGAAGAGGGTCTACTTACTGAAAGTGATCTTGATGGTTTAGACTTTGGTCAAGATCCAAGAAAAGTAGATTATGCGAAAGTTTTCAACAATCGTAGACCGGTTTTAGAAAAAGCTGTGAAACGTTTCTTAGAACGCGGAGATTTAGCGGCTTATGAAAAATTTGTAGCAGATAATGCGTCTTGGCTTGAAGTATTTGTTGAATACATGGCGATTAAAGAGCATTTCGACTTGAAAGCTTGGACTGAATGGCCAGATGCAGCAGTACGTCATCGTGAAGCGTCTAGCTTGGCAACTTATCGCGAAAAGCTAGCTGATCGATTGACCTATCATCGTGTTACGCAATATCTCTTCTTCAAACAATGGTTAGAATTGAAAAATTATGCTAACGAACATCATATTGAAATCGTTGGCGATATGCCAATCTATGTGGCAGCTGATAGCTGTGATGTTTGGGCGCAACCGCATTTCTTTAAAACAGATGAATTAGGACAGCCTACATGTGTAGCAGGATGTCCGCCAGATGAATTCTCTGCGACCGGTCAACTTTGGGGAAACCCAATTTATGACTGGAAGGCAATGGATGAAGATGGGTATAGCTGGTGGATTGAACGCTTACGTGAGAGTTTCAAAATCTACGATGTGGTTCGTATCGATCATTTTCGTGGTTTTGAATCTTATTGGGAAATCCCTGCTGGATCCGATACAGCCGCTCCTGGTAAATGGGTGAAAGGTCCTGATTATGCTTTGTTTAAAGCTGTGAAGGAAGAATTGGGTGAACTAAACATCATCGCCGAGGATTTAGGCTTTATGACCGACGAAGTGATTGCTTTGCGGGAAAAAACAGGCTTCCCTGGTATGAAAGTCACTCAATTCGCCTTTAATCCAGAGTCTGAAAGTATTGATAGTCCACATCTTGCGCCTAACAATTCTGTCATGTACACAGGTACGCATGATAATAACACGGTACTTGGTTGGTATCGCGATGAAATTGATGATGCCACACGTGAATATATGGCTCAATATACTAATCGTAAAGAATATGAAACAGTACCTCATGCTATGCTACGGACTATCTTTGCTTCTGTCAGCTTTATGGCAATTGCAACCATGCAAGATTTGCTTGAACTAGACGGCTCAGCTCGCATGAACTATCCATCAAGCATTGGTGGCAATTGGTCATGGCGTATGACAGCAGATGAATTGGACCCTGTGATTGAAGCAGAGTTATATAGCTTGACGAAAACATATCGTCGTTTAAATAAAAAATTATTAAAGAAAGAGAATGAATTGTAACGTTCTTTTCTAAGTAGGAGAAAAAATGTCAAATTTACAAGAATTTATCCAACAAACTTATCAAAAAGAAATTGCTGAATGCAGCAATGAAGAATTGTATATTGCCCTTTTAAACTATACAAAATTGGCTAGTGCACAAAAGCCAGTTAATACTGGTAAAAAGAAATTGTATTACATTTCAGCAGAATTTTTGATTGGAAAACTGTTGTCAAACAACCTCATCA
Source organism: Streptococcus sp. HF-100 (assembly GCF_015594635.1). Taxonomy (NCBI): domain Bacteria; kingdom Bacillati; phylum Bacillota; class Bacilli; order Lactobacillales; family Streptococcaceae; genus Streptococcus; species Streptococcus sp. HF-100. The sequence goes on along the minus strand of NZ_JADNQV010000005.1, from coordinate 81,984 downwards.
ACCTTGGCCTTTATGATGATGTCAAAAAAGAATTAGCAGACGCTGGTAAAGACTTGATTGAAGTGGAAGAAGTCGAATTAGAACCTTCACTTGGTAATGGTGGTTTAGGACGTCTGGCTGCTTGCTTCCTTGATTCTATTGCAACACTTGGTTTGAATGGAGACGGTGTAGGTCTGAACTATCACTTTGGTCTTTTCCAACAAGTATTGAAAAATAATGAGCAAACAACAGTACCAAACTTCTGGTTGACAGAGCAAAATTGGTTAGTAAAATCAAGCCGTGGCTATCAAGTACCATTTGCTGATTTCACTTTAACATCAACTCTTTATGACATTGATGTGCCTGGTTATAAAACAGCTACTAAAAACCGTCTTCGTCTGTTCGACCTTGACTCAGTAGATGCAAGTATCATTGAAGATGGGATTGACTTTGATAAGACAGATATTGCTCGTAATTTGACTCTATTCCTTTATCCAGATGATAGTAATAAGCAAGGTGAATTGCTCCGTATCTTCCAACAATACTTTATGGTGTCAAATGGTGCACAATTGATTATTGATGAAGCGATTGAAAAAGGTAGCAATCTTCATGACTTGGCTGACTATGCTGTTATCCAAATCAACGATACACACCCATCTATGGTCATTCCAGAGATGATTCGTCTTTTGACAGAACGTGGTATTTCTCTTGATGAAGCAATCAATATCGTTAAGAATATGACGGCTTATACAAACCATACCATTCTTGCTGAAGCGCTTGAAAAATGGCCGCTTGAATTCTTGGAAGAAGTTGTTCCACACTTGGTTCCAATTATCAAAGAATTGGATAAGCGCGTGAAGGCTGAATACGCAGATCCAGCTGTTCAAATTATTGATGAACATGATCGTGTACACATGGCTCACATGGACATTCACTATGGATATAGTGTCAATGGGGTTGCTGCTCTTCATACAGAAATCTTGAAAAACTCAGAACTCAAGGCCTTTTACGACATTTATCCAGAAAAATTCAACAATAAAACAAACGGAATCACCTTCCGTCGCTGGCTTATGCACGCAAATCCACGTTTGTCAAATTACATTGATAGCTTGATTGGCCGCGATTGGCACCATGATGCTTCAAAATTAGAAGACTTACTTGAATTTTCTGGTAAGGCTGATGTGAAAGCTGAACTTGAAAAAATCAAAGCTCACAACAAACGGAAGTTAGCTCGTCACTTGAAAGAGCACCAAGGTGTTGAAATCAATCCTGAATCAATCTTTGATATCCAAATCAAACGTCTTCACGAGTACAAACGCCAACAAATGAATGCTCTTTATGTCATTCACAAATACTTGGACATCAAGGCTGGAAACATTCCTGCGCGTCCAATTACAGTCTTCTTTGGTGGGAAAGCTGCTCCAGCATACACGATTGCGCAAGATATTATTCATTTAATCCTTTGCTTGTCAGAAGTAATTGCTAACGACCCAGAAGTTTCTCCATACTTGCAAGTCGTTATGGTTGAAAACTATAATGTAACAGCAGCTAGCTTCTTAATTGCAGCCGGTGACATTTCTGAGCAAATCTCCCTTGCTTCTAAAGAAGCTTCAGGTACTGGTAACATGAAATTCATGCTAAATGGTGCTTTAACGCTTGGTACTTCAGACGGAGCAAATGTTGAAATTCATGAATTAGTCGGCGATGACAACATTTATATCTTTGGTGAAGATTCTGAAACAGTTATTGATTTGTATGCCAAAGAAGCTTATAAGTCAAGTGAATTCTATGCTCGTAAAGCAATCAAACCGCTGGTTGATTTCATTGTCAGTGATGCTATTCTTGCAGTTGGTAAGAAAGAGCGCTTGGAACGACTTTACAATGAATTGATCAATAAAGACTGGTTCATGACGCTTCTTGACTTGGAAGACTATATTGAAACAAAAGAACGCATGTTTGCGGATTATGAAGACCGTGATGTCTGGCTTGAAAAAGTTCTTGTCAATATTGCAAAAGCAGGCTTCTTCTCTGCTGACCGTACGATTGCTCAATATAACGATGAAATTTGGCATTTGAACTAGTTCAATAGCAAATAGGCCCCTTGATTGATAGTTGAGGGGCTTTTGTTTGAAAAAAATAATTGACACTAGTGAAACTTTTGTTGCCATTTTTGACTGCTTACGTTATAATAAATAAAACTGAAAACTTTTTCACAACGAGGAGGATTATTGTGAAAAAACGACCAATTTATCTATATGTCTTGCTGACACTATCAGCCATTCTATCATCTTTTACACTTGTAGGAACCTTTTTTGGCAGTGAAAAAATAACGAATACAAGTTCTTATAAAGGATTGTCTGAAACGGTTGTGAAGCAAATCGTGGAAGTAACTGAAAGAAGTCTTGTCTTTCTTCATAATATTCCGCATAAAATATTAGTTATCCTTTCCATTCTACTGTTGATTGCTGCCATTGTGTTTATCGTCAAGAAAAACATTCTATACGCTAATTTTGCCTATATTGCTTATGTGCTATTAGGAATTATTGGGACAATTTACAATTATATCGGTGGTATGCCACTCAACAATCTTTATAAAGATCAAACGATGCGTGCTACAGCAATCTCATCGACAAGAGTTTTAACCATTATTTATTTTGCATTTAATATTCTTTTCCTTGTTATTGTCTTTTTCAAGATGAAACGGCAGCAACAAGACTTAGCAAAAGAAGAATTACAATAGTTGACAAAACATATCTATCAGCTTAAAATTTTAAGAGAATGATAGATGTGTTTTATTTTTAGAAAGTGAGAAAATATGAAGATTTCCTTAGTTTATATTAGCTTAAGTGGCAACACAGCGAGTTTTATCAAGCGCTTGTCCACTTTTTTGCAAGAGCGACATGAAAATGTCGAGATTGAGCAGGTGGATATAAAAGATATGGTGAAAGAGGAGCGACCATTTTACGCCATGTCTCAGCCTTTTGTAGCCTTTTTGCCAACCTACTTAGAAGGTGGAAATGGTTTGGATAATGGGGATGTGGAGATTCTTACCAATGATTTAGGTGACTTTATCGCTTTTGAAGAGAATTACAAGCGCTGTTTTGGAATTGTTGGTAGTGGTAATCGTAATTTTAACAACCAATATTGTTTAACAGCAAAGCAATATTCAGAGCGATTTGGCTTTCCAGTCTTGGACACATTTGAACTTCGTGGCTTGAATGAAGATGTTAAACGAATTGGTCTGAAAATTGAAGAATTATACGGAATGTAATAAAAAATCCTATCGTTGTAAATATCGATAGGATTTTTTGATAGGGTTAGAAAATTACATTTTTTCTGGAGCATCAACGCCGAGAAGACGAAGAGATTCTTTTAGAACAACAGCTGTTGCGTAGCTGAGAGCCAGACGGCTGTCACGTTCAGGGCTTTCGTCCAAGATACGAGTGTGTGCGTAGAATTTGTTAAATGCTTGTGCAAGACTGATCGCATATTTTGCAATGAGTGATGGGTCATAATTGTCAGCTGCACGTTTGATAACACGGGCAAAATCTTGCAGCAGTTTAATGATTTCCCAACTTTCAGCATCATCTAGGCTGTATGTTGATTCAGCGCTTGGCTTGAAGTCAGCCTTGCGAAGGATTGATTGGATACGTGCATAAGCGTACTGGATATATGGTCCTGTTTCTCCTTCAAAAGATACCATGGCTTCCAAATCAAAGTCGTAACCGTTGCGGCGGTCTGTTTTTAAATCGTAGAATTTAACAGCTCCTACTCCGACAGCACGAGCAACAGCTTCTTTGTTTTCAAGGTCAGGATTTTTGGCTTCAATTTGTGACTGAGCACGATTGATAGCTTCTTGAAGAGTTGGTTCAAGAAGGATGATATTTCCTTTACGTGTAGACAATTTTTGGCGGTTCTTTGTTACCAAGCCAAAGTCTACATGAATCATATCATCGCTCCAGTCAAATCCCATCTTCTTCAAAACGGCTTTTAATTGTCTGAAGTGATTAGCTTGTTCTTGACCTACAGCATAAATGTTTTTAACGAAGTTGTAAGTGCGAGCACGGTACATAGCTGTCGCAATATCACGTGTAATGTAAAGTGTTGCTCCGTCAGATTTCTTAATCATAGCTGGTGGCAGATTGACATCATCAAGGTTGACAATGCTAGCCCCCTTAGACTCTTCCAACAATCCTTTTTCTTCAAGGATTTTGATGCCTTCGTCCATCTTGTCATTATAGAAGGCTTCACCAGCCAGACTATCGAATTCAACGCCAAGCAATTTGTAGATACGGTTAAATTCTTTCAGGCTTTCGTCGCGGAACCATTGCCATAATTCAGTAGCTTCAGGATCACCGTCTTCTAGTTTTTTGAACCAGAGGCGACCTTCGTCATCAAGCTCAGGATCTGTTTCGATTTCCGCATTGATACGAACGTACAGTTTCAGTAATTCATCAATTGGATTTGCTTCGACGGCTTCTTTGCTGCCCCATTTTTTATAAGCCACCATTAAAAGACCGAATTGTTTTCCCCAGTCACCTAAGTGATTGATTTTAATGGTGTTATAGCCCAATTTACGGAAAATATTAGAAAGGGCATCACCGATAACAGTTGAGCGCAAATGACCAACTGAAAATGGTTTTGCAATGTTTGGGCTGGAGAGGTCAATGGTGATGTTTTCTCCATTTCCTTCATTTTGCTGACCATAGTTATTTCCTTCTTTTACAATTTCTTTGATAACTTGAGCTGAAATTTTTGATTTATCAAGGAAGAAATTAACATAAGGACCAGTTGCCACTACTTTTTCAAAGTTTGTTGAGTCAATTTTTTCTGCAATATCTGCTGCAATCGCTTGAGGCGCTTTTCGTTCTACTTTCGCTAAAGAAAAGGCAGGAAAAGCAATATCACCTAAATCTGAGCTTTTGGGTTTTTCTAGTAAATTTAAAATAGCGTCTTGGTCTAAGCTGTCAATGACCTTAGCCAATTCACTTGCAATCAATTGTTTATTATCCATGGTTTCTCCTTTGGTCTTTTACTAGTATTTTAACATATTTTTTGACGAATCTTCAATTTTTTTGGTATAATTTTGAGTATAAATATACATTATTGAGGATAAAATGAAAAAGAGTGAACGTCATAAACTAATTAAGCGAATGATTAAGGAAGAAAAACTGAGTACACAAAAAGATATTCAGGATCGTTTAAAGGCACAAGGCATCATTGTAACACAGACAACCCTCTCTCGGGACTTACGTGAAATTGGATTGACGAAAGCCAAGAAAAACAATGAAGTTTATTATGTTTTAGCAGATGAAACAAATAAAATCGATTTGGTTGAGTTCTTGTCTTATCATGTAGAGGGCGTTTCTCGGGCGGAATTTTCCTTGGTTCTTCATACTCGCTTAGGGGATGCTTCTATTCTGGCTAACTTTGTGGATGCCAATAAAGGTGAGCTAATTTTAGGAACGGTAGCAGGAGCTAACACGCTCTTAGTTATCTGTCGTGATACAGCAGCTGCAAAACAAATGGAAGAGCAGCTTCTTGAGAAAATGGATTAAGAAAATGAATGATGAGGCTGGGACAAAGAGCTCAGCTTCCTTTGTTTATGTAGTCAACAAGACGCAGTAGCTGATTGCTCAAAGCAATGCTTCGAGGTGGCGGATAGGACTTGCGAAGCACGTCTCAAGCTGTTGTTTTTCAAACTCGGAAAAACACCTTTGACAAAAACTTTGTTTTCTTTATCCACCACCTCAACAGTCTTCCAGACTGTTGAGCAACCCTGCGGGAGTGAGACTACGAACTGAAAATTTTCAAGATGAGTTTTGTCCTACTCCAGCTATGTGGATGTGGGACGAAGAAATCAAGTTTCTACGAAACTATTGATTTCTATCCCACTCTTATCACTATTAACCAACAGAAAGGATGAGAATGACAAAAGAAAAACTATCTCCAGGAATGCAACAGTATTTAGATATAAAAAAAGATTATCCAGATGCTTTTTTGTTGTTTCGCATGGGAGATTTTTATGAATTATTCTATGATGATGCGACCAATGCGGCACAGATTTTAGAGATTGCTCTGACTAGTCGCAATAAAAACTCGGAAAATCCAATCCCAATGGCAGGAGTTCCTTACCATTCAGTGCAGCAATACATTGATGTTTTAATTGAAGCAGGCTATAAAGTTGCGATTGCAGAGCAAATGGAAGATCCTAAAAAAGCGGTTGGAGTAGTCAAACGCGAAGTAGTACAGGTGATTACGCCGGGGACAGTAGTTGATTCTTCAAAACCAGACAGTCAGAATAACTTTTTAGTGGCTTTGGATAAGCTGTCATGTATATATGGACTGGCTTATATGGATGTGGGAACGGGTGAATTTCAGGTCACAAGTCTTAGTGACTTTAACATAGTCTGTGGAGAAATCCGAAACCTGCGAGCGCGTGAAGTGGTCTTAGGGTATGAATTGTCTGAAATGGAGCGCCAAGTATTGGAGACTCAAATGAATCTCCTTTTATCGCAAGTAGAAACTACATTTGATGATGTTCAGCTACTAGGAAAGGACTTGTCGCCGCTAGAGCGCCAAGTAGCTGGAAAGTTATTACAGTATGTTCATAAAACGCAGCTACGTGAGCTTAGTCATTTGAAACAAGTTCATCATTATGAAATCAAAGATTTCTTGCAGATGGACTACTCAACTATGGCAAGTCTGGATTTAACAGAGAATGCTCGGACAGGAAAGAAGCACGGGAGCCTTTATTGGCTGATGGATGATACCAAGACAGCTATGGGAACACGATTGTTGAGAGCGTGGATTCAACGTCCGTTGATTGATAAAGAGCGAATCGTCAAGCGGCAGGGTGTAGTGCAAGTCTTTTTAGATCATTTCTTTGAGCGCAGTGACTTATCAGACACTCTCAAAGGAGTGTATGATATTGAGCGTTTAGCCAGTCGGGTTTCGTTTGGCAAGACCAATCCAAAAGATTTATTACAACTTGCTGCGACATTGAGTCATGTGCCACAAATTAAGGGAATTTTAAAAGGAATTGATAGCCCAGTTTTGGAAGATTTGATTGCAAAATTGGATGAAATTCCTGAACTGGCGTCCTTAATTCAGTCAGCAATTTCGCCGGATGCTCCAAATGTCATTACAGAGGGTAATATTATTAAAACAGGTTTTGATGAAACCTTGGACAAGTATCGAGTGGTCATGCGAGATGGAACGAGCTGGATTGCAGATATTGAGGCGAAAGAAAGAGAAGCTAGTGGAATTAACAACCTGAAGATTGATTACAATAAAAAAGATGGTTATTATTTCCATGTCACCAATTCTCAGCTTGAACATGTTCCCAGTCATTTTTTCCGCAAGGCAACTTTGAAAAATTCGGAGCGTTTTGGTACGGAAGAACTGGCTCGTATTGAAGGTGAGATGTTGGAAGCGCGTGAAAAATCAGCTAATTTGGAATACGAGATTTTTATGCGCATTCGTGAGGAAGCTGGTAAATATATCAAACGCCTGCAATCCTTGGCGCAAACTCTGGCAACGGTTGATGTGCTGCAAAGCTTTGCAGCTGTAGCAGAAAAGCAACATTTTGTGAGACCAGAATTTATTGAGCAGCGCTCTATCCAAATTGATAAAGGGCGGCATGCGGTCGTAGAAAAAGTTATGGGTGCACAAACCTATATTCCTAATAGCATTTCAATGGATGAGAATGTTAATGTTCAGCTAATTACAGGCCCAAATATGAGTGGGAAGTCAACTTATATGCGGCAGTTAGCGATTATTGTGATTATGGCTCAAATGGGCTCTTATGTTTCAGCCGAAAGTGCCCAATTGCCGATTTTTGATGCAATCTTTACTCGAATTGGTGCAGCTGATGACTTGGTTTCTGGACAATCAACCTTTATGGTGGAAATGATGGAAGCAAACCATGCTATTTCTCAAGCAACAGAAAATTCACTCATTCTTTTTGATGAGTTAGGAAGAGGAACAGCTACCTATGATGGCATGGCGCTTGCTCAAGCTATTATTGAGTATATTCACAATCGGACAGGAGCCAAGACACTTTTTGCGACTCACTATCACGAGTTGACAGAACTGTCAACTAGCTTGACACAACTAGAAAATGTCCATGTAGCAACCCTAGAAAAAGATGGTCAAGTAACATTTCTTCATAAGATTGAGGTTGGGCCTGCTGATAAATCTTATGGGATTCATGTAGCAAAAATTGCAGGTTTGCCAAATGATTTGTTGACAAGAGCGGATCAAATATTGACACGATTAGAAAGCCAAGCAAATGAGAAATCATCTCTCGGCATCTCTAATACATTGCCTGCGGCTGCTCGTGAAAAAAATCAAGTGGCTGAGCAGATGTCTTTATTTACAGAAACAACTGAATCACCTATTTTAGACGAGTTGCGCCAGTTGGACATTTATAATATGACCCCAATGGAAGTGATGTTGGCTGTGGCAGAGATGAAGAAGAAACTTTAAAATGTTGAAGCTATAGTGGGTGTGACTGGCTAACAGCTTATTTTGCTGAAATGTCATACCAGAATTGCAGCTAGGGTCTAATCTTCAAACCACAACAATTTAGTAAGCTATGATCGTTTTCTATCAATCTGCATTCTAAGTTGGGCTCAAATAACCGCCGTGAGTTTTTTCACAGCGGTTATTTCTTGCTATTTGCTTTGTTTGTTTAAGTGATGATTGATTTTCTCAATTTTCTTTTTAGTCAGATAAGACAGGATTGCCCAAAGGATGAGATAAACAACAGTAAATTCCAAAATTAACTGTAAGATGAAAATGGGTTCACTTGGAAACCAGCCGGCTAATAGAGCTAGAGGGATAAACCCTAAAATCATAAGCCCATAATGACAGATTGTTGCTTTGAGAATGCTCCAATCTTTTTTGAAAAGCTCTTTCCCTAAGCTAAAGAGCAAGCCGATTAGACACCATATCGCTGCGCAATAGAGAACGACTAAGGCGCCGTGAATATGATGCTGTTCCATCCAAAGACCAACTGCTGAATAAGGGTTGAGCGGATGATAGACAGGTGCAAAAAAGTAAGAAAAGATGACGGATAGGAGAAGCCCGATAACAATACCTCCTAGAGCATCTCTGAATAATGTTTTTTTCATAGCTGTAATTTCTCCTTTATAGCTTTGAGATAACGGCGAGATGAATAAGTTATCTGACCGTTTTTTAGTGTAATCTGAATCAGACCGCTGCCGGTCAATTTCAGATGATCAATCTGTTTGGTATTGATGATTTCAGATTGGGAAATCTGTAGAAAATCAGCAGGAAGCAATTCCAAAACTTGATAAAGTGGAAGTCCTAAGTGATAATTGTCTGTTACTGTTTCAGCCCAAACTTGGCGGTTTTCAATATAAACCCGCTGGATTTCAGTAGTATCTAATAGGTAAATATCTTCCTCTTTTTTGGCTCGAATAACTTTGTTTTTATCGAGTTGTTGAGCAAATTTCAGCAGTCGCTGAATGGCATCTGACAAAGCCGGTGCTTCGATAATGACTTTTTCTTCTGAAAACTTTTCGTCAATATGCAATTGAACTTTCATAAACATCCCTTCTTTCCAGATGTTAGCTTGTTGCTTATTTTCGTTAATAGCAAGAGGTTACTAACTACCTCCCTCTTCCTAAATCTATTAAACATTATTTCGACTAGGAAAACAAGGACTTTTACCTAAGTGGTTGCTTTGCTTGTCTATTTGGTCCTTTCTAGGAAACGATGTGTGTTCCTCTCACACCAGACTTCTGATAGAAAAACAGCTTTATGTTATAATAATAGCTAGAATACTTACGGAGAAAACTATGTCAAAAATTATTGAACTACCAGAAAATCTTGCTAATCAGATTGCAGCAGGTGAGGTCATCGAGCGACCTAGCAGCGTGGTCAAGGAGTTGATAGAGAATTCCATTGATGCTGGTGCTACTCGGATTATAGTTGAGATTGAAGAAGCGGGACTCAGGAGCATTCAAGTCATTGATAATGGTGAAGGAATTGAGCATGAGGAGGTTTCCTTGGCTTTGCGGCGGCATGCTACTAGTAAAATCAAGAAACAAGCCGACCTTTTTCGAATTCGGACATTGGGCTTTCGGGGCGAGGCACTTCCATCCATTGCCTCTGTTTCACGTTTGACGATTGAAACTGCGACAAGTAGTGGTGCACATGGAACGCTTCTGATTGCGCAAGGTGGAGAAGTTGAGACTTTAGAGCCAAGTAGCTGTCCTAGGGGTACCAAAATCAAAGTGGAAGACCTTTTTTTTAATACGCCTGCTCGCTTGAAATATATGAAAAGTCAACAAGCGGAACTATCTCATATTGTAGATGTGATGAATCGTTTGAGCTTGGCTCATCCGGAGGTCGCTTTCACTCTTGTTAATGACGGTAAAGAGATGACACGGACAGCAGGAACAGGAAATCTGCGTCAAGCAATTGCTGGCATTTATGGACTGACAACAGCCAAAAAAATGATTGAAATTTCAGCATCTGATTTGGATTTTGAAGTATCAGGCTATATTAGTTTGCCAGAATTAACAAGGGCTAATCGGAATTACATTACTATCCTCATCAATGGTCGCTACATCAAGAATTTCCTACTCAATCGAGCTATTTTAGATGGATATGGTAGCAAGCTCATGGTGGGACGTTTCCCGATTGCTGTGATTGATATTCGGATTGACCCATATCTTGCTGATGTTAATGTTCACCCGACCAAGCAAGAAGTGCGGATTTCAAAGGAGCGAGAGCTCATGGCCTTGATATCGCAAGCTATTGCTGCAAGTTTGAAAGAGCAAGATTTGATTCCGGACGCATTAGAGAATTTAGCCAAATCAACTATTAACCGAGCAATTAAGCCTGAGCAGACCAGCCTCCCTCTCAAAGAGAACCGACTTTATTACGATAAAGAAAGAAATGACTTCTTTGTGAAACCACAAGTGTCAGAAGCTCAACCTTCTTTTGAGGAATCTGCCCGATTAGACCAACAATCTGCTGATACAGATGAACTCAATTCAAAAGTTGCTTCTGTCAAATTTGCAGAAAGGCAATCTCCTTCTTACAATCAACTAGATCATCCAGAGCTGGATCAGGCGAGCTTAGAGAGAGCTTTAGATAAGCTAGATGGAGAAGAAACTTCAACGTTTCCAGAATTGGAATATTTCGGGCAAATGCACGGCACCTACCTTTTTGCTCAAGGAAACGGTGGTCTTTATATTATTGACCAACATGCAGCTCAAGAGCGAGTAAAGTACGAATATTACCGCGAAAAAATCGGAGATGTAGATGCTAGTCAGCAGCAGCTTCTGGTTCCCTATATCTTTGAATTTCCAGCTGATGATATGTTGCGTCTGAAACAACGAATGGCTCTTTTAGAAGAAGTCGGTGTTTTCCTTGAAGAATACGGAACTAATCAATTTATTCTTCGTGAACATCCCATTTGGCTTAAGGAAGAGGAGATCGAGTCGGGTATCTATGAGATGTGCGATATGCTACTTCTAACCAAGGAAGTCTCTATCAAGAAATATCGCGCTGAGCTGGCTATTATGATGAGTTGCAAACGCTCTATTAAAGCCAATCACAGTTTAGATGACTATTCAGCGCGTGATTTGATTTTTCAGTTATCACAATGCGACAATCCCTACAACTGCCCTCACGGTCGTCCCGTTTTAGTCAACTTCACCAAATCTGATATGGAAAAAATGTTCCGTCGGATTCAGGAAAACCATACTAGCTTGAGAGAATTGGGCAAGTATTAAAACTATTTATAAAAGCTCTAAAACAGAGAGTTTGGGACAAAAAGATTTCAATTTTTAAAAATCTTAATTATTAAGCCCTTCAAATCTATAATTAAATGCGAAAAGCGAACAAAGCAGAATTCTGATTTGTTCGCTTTTTATATTTGAGGTCGGACTTTTGTCCCAGCCTCCTCCGCACAGCTCGAAAGGTTTGGGGAACCCTTCGAGGCTGGAAATAAAGTCAAGTGAAACTTGGGTCAAAAGGACTGGAAAAGTTGAGTTATCAACGTATTAGAGTCCACTCAGCAGTGATTGATTGGCACTAAAGTGCCTAATCAATTGTGCATGGGAAACTCTACATTGACTAAAGTCACTAGAGCTTCTCCAAATCACTGCGTCTTATAATTCTGACTATATAAACAAAAGAAGTTGAACACTTTTGTCTCAGCTTCTGTTTTTAAGATTTTATCTGTAATTGAGTTTCAGCAGTGATTTAAGATGTTTGGCTATAGGAATGGGGTTCTTGATGTTCAGCACTTCCTACTCTAAAGTTAGTTATCTGGTCCAAGTAAGTTTTCTTGATGGTCAGATACCTCTTGCAAGATAAGGCTGCGCCGACAGATAGAAAGAAGAGGAAAAAGATGAGGGATGGATTCCAGGGAAGATAGAGTACTCCTGCGAAAAAGAAGAGGGTGATGGCCAGAAAGAGGATATAGAGGACGTTGACCAGACCAAAGCTTCTGACCTCCTGTTGATAGCCCTCGCTTTCCGAAGTAGTCCACTTGGATCTGGCTTCTTTCTCATCTGCTTGATCCAGTAGCAGATAATCCGTCGTCACCTGAAAGATTTTGCTCAGTTCGATGACCTTCTCGATTTCCGGCAGGGCCTGAGCAGATTCCCACTTGGAGATGCTCTGCCGGGAGACATTGACCTTTTCCGCCAGTTGATCCTGAGACCAGCCTCTTTCCTTTCGCAGTTCAAAAATTCGTTTATTGATTTGCATTTGCTAAATCTCCTTTCATATTTCTCTACTTGTATTGTACCATGATTGAGAGAACTTGAACATATAGCCAGCTTTCCTTTTTGTCAACCGGAGGTTGCGCTTTTATTTGCAGTTTCTGCGCTCAGAATATGATATACTAAAAGGGTTGAAAAGGAGAAGTCATGTACGAATATTTTAAAGGAATTTTAAGTAAAATCACAGCCAAATATATTGTAGTGGAAGTGGGGCAAATTGGCTATATCCTGCATGTGGCAAATCCCTATGCCTATTCAGGTCAGGTCAATCAGGAGATTCAAGTTTTTGTTCATCAGGTGGTCAGAGAGGATGCCCAGCTCCTCTACGGTTTTCGCACAGAGGATGAAAAGCAGCTTTTTCTCAATTTGATTTCGGTCTCTGGCATTGGACCCGTTTCTGCTCTTGCGATAATCGCTGCCGATGATAATGCCGGTTTGGTGCAGGCCATTGAGCAGAAAAACATCACTTATCTGACAAAATTTCCTAAAATTGGCAAAAAAACAGCCCAACAAATGGTGCTGGACTTAGAAGGCAAGGTTGTGGCAATAGGTGCTACTCCTAAGCAAGTTGCTGTTGCAGCTACTAGTGACAATCAAGAATTGGAAGAAGCCATGGAAGCTATGTTGGCTCTGGGCTACAAGGCGGCTGAACTCAAGAAAATTAAGAAATTCTTTGAAGGAACCAATGATACCGCGGAAAACTATATCAAATCCGCCCTCAAAATGCTGGTAAAATAAAGGAGAAAAGATGAAACGATGTAGCTGGGTAAAAGAGAATAATCCTTTATATATCGCCTATCATGACCAAGAGTGGGGTCGTCCTTTGCATGATGAGCGGGCTTTATTTGAGTTGCTCTGCCTAGAGACTTATCAGGCAGGACTATCTTGGGAGACCATTCTCAATAAACGAGCAGCCTTCCGACAAGCTTTTCATGGCTATGATGTTCATCAGGTGGCAGTCATGACAGATGCGGGAGTTAGAAGGTATTTTACAAAATCCTGCCGTCGTCCGAAATCGTCGGAAAATCTATGCAACACGTGCTAACGCTCAAGCTTTTCTGAAAATACAGGCAGAGTTTGGCAGTTTTGATCATTATCTCTGGTCTTTTGTAGACTTTACACCGATTGACAATCCTGTCAAGGACTACAAGCAGATGCCCTCCAAGACTCCATTGTCTGAAAAACTGGCCAAAGATATGAAGAGACGAGGCTTCGAGTTTGTAGGACCAGTCTGTGTCTATTCTTTCCTGCAGGCGGCAGGTCTTGTCAATGACCATGAGGAGACTTGCGATTTTAATTCAGCAAGAAAAACAATCAAACGATTTTAATAGCTTTGCTATCTTTTATGTGAGTAGTCGGTGCAATATTTATTGACCGATACTGTTTTATATTTTTCGTAATATTGCTGTATTTATGATGATATGACATCACTACAAAACCATGACCAAAGTTCCAATCGTAATCAAAATGCTGCCAATCAAGGATTTCATAGTAAAATCCTCGTGTAGAAAGATAAAAGCAAGAATGAGTGTGAGGACAACACTAAGTTTATCAATAGGAACGACCTTGGAGGCTTCTCCCTCCTGCAATGCTCGGTAATAACAGAGCCAGGAAGCGCCCGTCGCCAATCCAGATAAAATCAAGAAAATCCAACTTTTCTTGCTGATGTTAGCAAGACCGAGTTGCCCTTTCGTCAAAAAGACCATACCCCAAGCCATTAAAACAACGACCACTGTCCGAATAGCTGTCGCTAGATTAGAATTGACACCAGAAATCCCGATTTTGGCTAAGATAGATGTCAGTGCTGCAAATAAAGCAGAAAGAAATGCAAAAACTGCCCACATCATTAAATCTCCTTAAATGTTTTGTTTTCTTTATTTTATCACATTTGATTCTATCTAACACAGCAAACTAAAGGCACTCAGGCAGTACAAAATTGTCTGTTTTTTATATAAAACCTAGTTTTGCTAAGCTAATCCTCATTTTTGAAGAGGCTGGGGCGAAAGTCTCCAACTTCAAAGTATATAAAGCGATAAATCAATGACGTAGTAGCTGATTGCTCAAAGCACGGCTTTGTGGTGATGCGAAGCAAGTCTCAGGGTATTAGCTTTTCAAGCTCGCAAAAACACTTTTGACGAAAACTTTATTTTCTTTATCCACCGTCTCAACAGTCTCCCAGACTGTCGAGCAAGCTTGCGGAGGTGAGATTACGAACTAAAAATTTTCAAGATGAGTTCTACCTCACTCCCATAATCGAGGTAATCATATTATTGATGTGACACAATTATAGTTATAAATTAGAAGGCTGGCAATTCCAGACTTTTTCTTTTTGAAAAATTCTTAATCTTATCAATTTGCTTACAGATTCTTTTCTTAAAATGAAGTTTTTAAGATTTTTTGTGATAAAATAAAATCAATTGCGAATAGTAAAGTAGGAGGTTCTATGAAAGCAGAAATTATTGCTGTGGGTACTGAAATTCTGACCGGGCAAATTGTTAATACGAATGCTCAATTTTTATCGGAAAAATTAGCGAGTCTGGGTGTAGATGTATATTTCCAAACAGCAGTTGGAGATAATGAAGCTCGTCTGTTATCCATTTTAGAAATTGCTCGAAATCGTAGTAATTTGGTCATCTTAACTGGAGGATTAGGCCCAACAGAAGATGACTTGACTAAGCAGACTTTGGCAAAATTCTTAAATCGTAGGTTGGTATTTGACCGAATGGCTACGGAGAAATTGGACCGCTTTTTCGCAAGTCGACCGGATTATGCTCGAACACCAAACAATGAGCGACAAGCTCAAATAGTGGAAGGCTCGACTCCTCTACAAAATGAAACTGGGCTTGCAGTAGGAGGCGTGATTGAGGTCAGTGGCGTGACTTATGTTGTTCTACCTGGTCCGCCTAGTGAATTAAAACCTATGGTGAACAATAAGCTGGTTCCACTTTTAGCGACTGGTCAAAAATTGTATTCAAGAGTCTTACGTTTCTTTGGTATCGGTGAAAGTCAATTAGTAACCCTTTTAGGAGATTTAATTGATAATCAGACCGATCCGACCATTGCTCCTTATGCTAAGACGGGAGAGGTGACATTGCGATTGTCCACCAAGGCTACTAGTCAAAAGGAAGCAGATATTAAGTTTGCTCATTTAGAAAAGAAAATTTTAGCAGTACAGACTTTTGAGAAACAACATTTAGCAGACCTTTTCTACGCTTATGGAGATAATAATTCTCTGGGGCAAACAGCTTTTGAACTGCTGAGAAGAGCAGAAAAGACCGTCACAGCAGCTGAAAGTTTGACCGCAGGACTCTTTCAAGCGACTTTGGCAAACTTTTCTGGAGCCTCCAATGTCTTTAGTGGTGGCTTTGTTACCTACAGTATGGAGGAAAAGAGCCGAATGCTGAGCATTCCCTTGGCAGACTTAGAAAAGCATGGGGTAGTTTCAGCTTTTACAGCGGAGAAAATGGCTGAGCAGGCAAGAAAATTGACCGCTAGTGACTATGCGGTGAGCTTGACAGGTGTGGCAGGTCCAGACAGCTTAGAAGGACATCCAGCAGGGACAGTTTATATCGGCCTAGCAACCACAGAAGATGTTCGGTCTATTAAGGTTAATATTGCGGGTCGCAGTCGGACAGATGTACGTAAAATAGCCGTTCTGCATGCTTTCAATCTGCTGCGAAAAACTTTATTAAAAAACGAAAACATGCTATAATAATTAGATAGGCAAAAAATAATTTATCACTATATAGGAGAAATAAATGGCGAAAAAACAAAAAAAATTAGAAGAAATTTCAAAGAAATTTGGCGAGGAACGTCAAAAAGCGCTAGATACTGCACTTAAAAATATTGAAAAAGATTTTGGTAAAGGAGCGATTATGCGCCTAGGTGAGCGCGCTGAACAAAAAGTTCAAGTCATGAGTTCAGGTAGCTTGGCGCTAGATATTGCTCTTGGTGCAGGAGGGTATCCAAAGGGGCGGATTATTGAAATCTATGGACCAGAGTCTTCTGGTAAGACGACCGTAGCTCTTCATGCAGTAGCGCAAGCTCAAAAAGAAGGCGGTATTGCAGCTTTTATTGATGCAGAACACGCTCTTGACCCGGCTTATGCACAAGCCCTTGGAGTTAATATTGATGAACTCTTACTTTCTCAGCCGGACTCTGGTGAGCAAGGTCTTGAGATTGCTGGGAAATTGATTGACTCTGGTGCGGTAGATTTGGTAGTTATTGACTCCGTGGCAGCCCTCGTACCACGTGCTGAGATTGATGGAGACATTGGAGATAGTCACGTTGGTTTGCAAGCGCGGATGATGAGTCAAGCTATGCGTAAATTGTCTGCTTCCATTAACAAAACGAAGACAATTGCGATTTTCATCAACCAATTGCGTGAAAAAGTTGGTATTATGTTTGGAAATCCAGAAACAACACCTGGTGGTCGTGCCTTGAAATTCTATGCGTCTGTTCGTTTAGATGTTCGTGGAAATACCCAAATCAAGGGGACTGGTGATGAGAAAGATACCAATGTTGGTAAGGAAACCAAGATTAAGGTTGTGAAGAATAAGGTTGCTCCGCCATTCAAGGAAGCTTTCGTAGAAATCATGTATGGTGAAGGAATTTCTAAAACAGGCGAGTTGATTAAAATTGCGACAGACCTTGATATTATCAAAAAAGCGGGTGCTTGGTATTCTTATAATGATGAAAAGATTGGTCAAGGGTCTGAAAATGCTAAGAAATACTTGGCGGATCATCCAGAAATTTTTGATGAAATTGATCATAAAGTTCGAGTGCATTACGGTTTGATTGAGGATGATGCTGAAGATGAAAAAAATGCAGAAGCAACTAAATCAGCAAACAAGGTGGAGGAAGTCACACTAGATTTGGATGACGCGATTGAGATTGAGGAATAATTTTTTAAAAATAGGTCGCAAGACGGAGGAATTTTGTGGTATAATATAGTATGATAATAGTACCGTGTGGCGAAAGGAGTACTTACATGATTACAATTTATACTGTCTCAAGTTGCACTAGTTGTAAAAAAGCAAAAACATGGCTCAATGCTCACCAGTTAACTTATAAAGAACAAAATCTTGGTAAAGAAGGAATTACAAAAGAAGAGTTATTAGATATTCTAACAAAAACTGAAAATGGGGTTGCAAGCATTGTTTCTTCAAAAAATCGTTATGCAAAAGGCTTAGGTGTAGATATTGAAGAATTAAGTGTGAGTGAAGTGATTGACTTGATTATGGAAACTCCACGCATCTTGAAAAGCCCTATTTTAGTAGATGACAAGCGCCTACAAGTGGGCTACAAAGAAGATGATATTCGTGCATTCTTACCTCGCTCGGTTCGTAATGTTGAAAATACAGAAGCGCGTTTACGCGCGGCCTTGTAAAGAGTGGAATTTCCACTCTTTTTTTATTTCGATGTTTATTGATATTAAAAATATGATAAAATAAAGAATGAGGAGGAGTTAATCCATGAAAAGAAGCCTGATTCTATTAACCATTATTCTTACAGTCTTAGCAGGATGTGGTCAAAAAAAAGAAACAAAATCAAAAACAAGCAAGCAATCAATTGATAGTACGTTGCCAGTTATTGCAAACGCTGAAAAAGAAACAGTTGTGACAAAAACCTTATCATTCCCTAAAACAGCTGAAGGGATTCAACAAACACAAACAATTACTTACAAAGGCGATCAATTTTTAAGTTTAACGATTGAGCAAATCATGCCGATGAAAGAAGAAATGAAAAAAGTAGTTGCGGAAGTTGGAGTTGCTGAAGCGCAAAAATTATTGGAGAAATCTTTGGCTGAAGATGAAAAATTTACACAAGCAAAAAGTTTGGAAGGTTTTTCGACCTCTTTGGAAATTATAAATGATCAAGAATTGAAGCGAGTTCATACTTTTGATTTTCAAGTTTTGGATGTTAATAAGGCCGCTGATACTGAATATTTAAAAAATATGAAATTAAAAGAATTTTTAAAAATGAAACCAAAAGAATATGTTGAAAATCAGATTGCGAGTGGTGCAACGGAAGTCAATCAATAACTGTCAATCATTGGTTGCCTTTTTAGACAGGCTGTTTTGACAACGCTTACAAAAGATGGTATACTATTCTTATAAAGCTCTAAAATACAAGGAGGATATTTTTATGAGAAAATCGGTTGTTTTGTTAGGAGCAAGTTTGTTGCTGCTCACAGCTTGTGGTCAAAAATCCGGTCAGAATCAGTCAGGGGATAGTAAGACTGGTTCGAGTGTTGTGAAAAAGGATTCTGTTGTGACCAAGTCTTTTCAACAAAAACAGACTGTCCAAGGGATTGAACAAACACTTACGCAAACTATTTCTTATGAAGGAAAAACCTTTAAGAAGTTTGTGATAAATCTTGAACAAATACTTCCTGAAAATATGAAGAGTGTATTAGCGGGTCAAGATTTAGAAAGCACTAAGCCGCACTTGATTTCTGCTTTTGAAAAGGCTGCAGGATTGGATAAATTTAAGTCTTTGGGCGGTGTTGATGTTAAAACAGACATTACAAAAGACTATATTATTAAAGTTACAATCAATATTGATATGAGCAAAATCAACCTTGATGAAGCATCAAAACTGGATACATATGGCTCTATGTTTTCAACTATTAAAAATTTAACACCCAAACAATATATTGAATCTGTCAAAGCAGCTGGAGCTAAAGAAGTTGCAAATCCATGATTTTATAGGTGTATAATGAAACAAAAAGAGGCTGGGACAAAAGTCCTTAACCTCGTCAGATTTTTATGAGTTTCTTGCAAGTTGCAGCGGTTGAGTGGGTTCTATGCGGTTGATAAATCAACCTTTACAGCCCTACTCAACTGTGCGGGGGTGGGACGACAAAATCAAATTTCTTCGAAATTACCGATTTTTGTCCCACTCCCTTTTTCAACCTCTTTCATTTGTGAAAAGTATTGAAATGTGCTATAATATGGATATTCTAGTGAAAGAAGGTGTAATTGTGGGATTTACAGATGAGACAGTACGTTTTAATCTTGATGATTCAAACAAAAAAGAGATTAGTGAAACATTGAAAGATGTCTATGTGTCGCTGAATGAAAAAGGTTATAACCCAATCAACCAAATCGTGGGATACGTGCTTAGTGGTGATCCTGCGTATGTACCTCGCTATAATAATGCACGAAATCAAATTCGTAAATATGAACGTGATGAGATTGTAGAAGAATTAGTTCGTTATTATTTGAAAGGGCAAGGCATTGATCTCTAATGAGAATTATGGGGTTAGATGTTGGTTCAAAAACAGTTGGTGTCGCAGTTAGTGATCCACTTGGTTTTACAGCTCAAGGACTTGAAATTATTCCTATTGATGAAGAAAAAGGGGAATTTGGTTTTGATCGTTTGAGTGAGCTTGTAAAAGAATATAAGGTTAATAAGTTCGTTGTAGGACTCCCTAAAAATATGAACAATACAAGCGGACCACGTGTAGAAGCAAGTCAAACTTATGGTGCTAAGATTGAGCAATTATTTCATTTGCCAGTTGAATACCAAGATGAGCGTCTAACAACGGTAGCTGCGGAAAGAATGCTGATTGAGCAAGCGGATGTGAGCAGAAAGAAGCGAAAAAAAGTGATTGATAAGCTCGCAGCGCAGCTCATATTGCAGAATTATTTAGATCGAAATTTTTAATAATAAAGGAGAAAACATGGCACACGATCATAACCATGACCATGAACACGAAGAGCGTGAGTTGATTACGCTAGTAGACGAGCAAGGAAATGAAACTTTGTTTGAAATTCTCTTGACCATTGACGGAAAAGAAGAATTTGGTAAAAACTATGTTCTCTTAATTCCAGCTAGCGCAGAAGAAGATGAAAATGGCGAGGTAGAAATTCAAGCTTACTCGTTTACTGAAAATGAGGACGGAACAGAAGGCGATTTGCAACCAATCCCAGAAGATTCAGATGCTGAATGGGATATGATTGAAGAAGTTTTCAATAGCTTTATGGAAGAATAAAAATTGCGTACACTAGCTTTTCGTATTACAGACGATGAAGAGATTAAAAGGCTGTGTGAATCGTTATTTTATGGTATACGAATGAGTGGTTGGTTAATTCCCATGTGGAGCAAGAGTTCCAGCCATTCAAGTAAATTGTGGGGTGTGACATGAACCAAAGTCTGGTTCTGTTTCACTCCCTTTTTGCTGGGAGAAGAATATGAATGAAATTGAAACGTGGCTAGAGAGTCGCATTGGTTTAAATTTTCGCTCTGGTTTAGAGCGAATGAGACAGGCTATAAGTCTTTTGGATCATCCGGAAGAAAATTATCCCATTATTCATGTGACAGGAACGAACGGAAAAGGCTCAAGCATTGCTTTTATGAGTCAATTATTTGCAGAGCATAAAAAGAAGGTGGGAATCTTTACGTCACCTCATATGGTGAGCATTTATGATCGGATTTGTGTCAATCATAAACCAATCTCTGACAAGGATTTTGTTAGAATTGGGCGCCGTATTCAAGCAATGGAAAGGCAACTTTTGCGGACACAAGATTCATTATCTTATTTTGAAATTTTAACACTCATAGCTTTATTGTATTTCGAAGAAGAGCAGGTAGATGTGGCTTTAATTGAGGTGGGAATTGGTGGACTTTTAGATGCAACAAATGTAGTGATAGGAGATGTTGCGGTTGTAACGTCTGTAGGATTGGATCATCAAGAAACATTAGGAGACTCCATAGTAGCAATTGCGGAGCAGAAAGCAGGAATTTTCAAGAAAAAGGAACGAGCTGTTATCGGGCCGCTGGCTGAAGAAGCTAGAAGGGTCTGCGAATTGCGCGCAGATGAGTTGGGAGTCGTTTTGTATGAACACGGTAGGGATTTTTCATTTTCAAAAGGACAATTTTCTAATCAAGATAAAATGATAGTTGGTTTACAGCTGGGTCTCAAAGGTACTTATCAGGAAGAAAATGCAGCTGTTGCTTTGCAAAGTTTTCTTTTATTCATGAAACAGCAAAATTGGCAACCACAAGTAAAATGGATACGCAAGGCTTTGCAAGAGACCCATTGGGCAGGGAGACTGGAATATTTTGAGAGAGGAATTTATTTGGACGGGGCTCACAATTTACCCGCTTTGTCACGTTTGGTGGAGTTTATTCGCCAGCAAGGACAAAAAGAAATCTTTCTCTTATTCGGTGCTTTGAAACGCAAAAATTATCAGGGGATGCTGTCTTATCTTCAGCAGGAATTGCCTCATGTGCAGTTGTTCGTAACGACTTTTGAGGATGACGGTGCAGCAAATGAACAGGACTTTACAAATGGTCTCTACATTGCCTCTTATCAGGACTTTATCGAACAATTTATTAAAAGCGCTAATGACAATCAG
Source organism: Streptococcus sp. HF-100 (assembly GCF_015594635.1). Taxonomy (NCBI): domain Bacteria; kingdom Bacillati; phylum Bacillota; class Bacilli; order Lactobacillales; family Streptococcaceae; genus Streptococcus; species Streptococcus sp. HF-100. Next base: position 59,870 of record NZ_JADNQV010000005.1, on the reverse strand, counting down.
CTCCTTTTTGTAACAGGTTCTCTTTATTTTATTGCGGAAGTTCGTGCTTTTCTTTTGGAGAAAGAAATTGACTGATTAGAATGGTTGATGGTATAATAGAAATGTAAGTAAAGGAGGATAAAAATGGCACAATTAAAGAAATTCTGCTACGTCGCATTTTTTCTGATAGGACTTATCATTTTGACATCGTGTGCCAAGTCTAACCAAACTTCACCGTCATCTCAATCTGTCTCAAGCAGTCAATCAACTACAGTCTCAGGTGAGAGTGGTACTTCGTCAACTATTGCGGAAAATTCCTCAGAAAAATTAGACGGTACTTATAAAGGTATGGACGAAGAAGAGGAGATCACTTTGGCTATCAAGGGAAACAGTGGTACATGGACAAAAAAAGAACCAAATGGTAAGGAAGAAGTAAAACAGGTGAGCATTGATCCAACAAATCAGAGAATGACGATTGGTGATGACATTGAGCGTTATATGATTGATGGCAAACAGTTAACGATTGAGGATATTGAGCAAGAAAATGGAGAAAATGATACGGTCGTTTTAACGAAGCAATAGCCTGTCTGGGACTGGAGCAAATTTTAGCCACTCTCCAGATTGTTGAAGCATGCGGGAGTGAAAAGGGAACAGGCAATATGTCAGTTAGCACTTAGAATAAGGGAGTGAGGAAAAGTTGATGGTTACGAACCACAACTTTTCTTTTACTCTTTTTTGCTCTAATGAAAAAATACTTTGAATATCGAAGAATGAGTGATTCTGGCTTGATTTATTAGGAAATCCCCGTTATACTAGTACTAAGTAAAAACAGGGAGAGAAAATGAATCTTAGGAAATTTCAGCTATTGATGTCAAAATATGGTTTCAGTATTATTATCATGTTACTAGAACTTGCGCTCATTTTTTGGTTTTTCTTTTGGCTTGGTCGCTGGACACCTACTTTATGGATTGTCTTTGTGATTTTATTCAGCTTGGCAACGATTTTAGCGATTGTCAATCGTTCAATGACACCGGAAAGTAAAGTAACTTGGCTCTTGGTAGCGTTTGTTCCAGTCATTGGCCCCTTGCTTTATTTGATGTTTGGCGAGCGCCGATTATCCAGAAGTGAACTGAAACAGCTAAAAAATATGGATCAGATGAAATTTCGTGAGGACAATAGCTATGAGTTGCGGTTAGACTTGAAAAAAACAGATAAATCAGCTTACGGGATTATTAAGTCGCTTCTCAGCATGGATCATAATGCGGATGTTTACGACGGCACGGAATCGCAATTTTTCTCTTTGGGAGAAGAGATGTTCCAGAAAATGCTGGAAGATTTACGCAAAGCAGAAAAATTTATTTTTTTAGAATATTACATTGTGGAAGAAGGTATCATGTGGAATAGTATTTTGGATATTCTGCGTGAAAAGGCAGCCCAAGGTGTGGAAGTGAAAATGCTCTATGATGACATTGGCTGTATGGCAACTCTTCCGGGAGATTATACTAGCCGATTGCAGGCTATGGGGATTGACGCTCATAAGTTTAACAAAGTGATTCCGCGGATGACGGTGGCTTATAATAATCGAGATCATCGTAAAATTCTCGTCGTTGACGGGCAGATTGGCTATACTGGTGGCATCAATCTGGCAGATGAATATATCAATCACATCGAGCGATTTGGTCACTGGAAAGACGGTGGGATTCGTCTGAACGGGCGCGCTGTAAAAGCCTTGACACGGCTGTTTCTGATGAACTGGTATATCAACCGTGGGAAAATCAGTGATTTCGATCGCTATCATTTGGACAACAAAGCTGTAGATGCGTCAGGGCTCTATATTCCGTATGGAAGCGGCCCGAAGCCCATGTATAAAGCTCAAGTGGGTAAAAATGTCTATCAAAATATAATCAGCCAGGCGACAGATTATGTGTATATTGCCACGCCGTATTTAATCATTGATTATGATTTGACGGAAGACATCAAAAATGCTGCTATGCGGGGGGTAGATGTCCGCATTGTGACACCTTATATTCCGGATAAAAAAATCATTCAGCTTATTACGCGAGGAGCTTATCCTGATTTAATGGCGGCTGGGGTTCGGATTTATGAGTATACACCGGGCTTTATTCACAGTAAGCATGTAGTGGCTGATGATGATTTTGGTGTTGTCGGAACAATCAATTTTGATTACCGCAGCTTAGTTCATCACTATGAAAATGCTGTTTTGATGTATAAAACGCCTTCTATGTTTGACTTGAAGCGAGATTTTGAGGAATTGTTTGAAACCTCACAAGAAATACATGAAGATACCATTAAAAATACCTGGTATCAACGCTTGATTAAAGAAATTGTCGAATTATTTGCACCGATGCTATAAAATTTCTCTTGTAATGAGAGGAATTTTTCTTTTTTACGAATAATCTAGTAAAAGGAGGCAGAATGGTTATCGATTTAACAAGTGAAGAAAAAGAATTTTTGAAAGAGTATGCGGCTGTAAGTTATCATCGTTTTCGAGAATTGGAATACTACACTTTGCTTTTGCAAAAGATGAAGATTGTGTCAGAATCAAGCTGACAGATAGAGGAGATTTTGGTATACTAAATAAGACTGATATCAAGGAGAATCTTTATGCACGACACAATGCTTGAACAAGAGCCAATAGTAGAGAGTATTCACGAAGAAAGTGAACAGAAAAATTTTTTTGTAGAACCTACACCGACGCCGTTTGTCGTTTTATTTTTGTGGAGCTTATTATTGAGTGTTTTAAGTGTTGCCAATCCGTTTTTGACCAACCTTGCTACTAATCTGCAATCTCAAAATTTATATGCTGGATGGGCAATGGCGCAGGGGCAGGTTATTTATGGAAATATTTATGGAACGAGTGGTTTGCTTTATTATCTAACTAATTGGGTGGGTAGTCTTTTCATGGGTAATATTTTATTTGCAGTAGTGCAGTGCTTTGCCCTATTTGTTGCAGGAATTTTTCTTTTTAAAATTGTTTACCAATTAACAACTGTAAGGAATACCTCTGTAAAGATTCTTTCTTTATTTTATGGATTAACCTTAGCTTTGGGCTGGGGCGGTTTATATTCTAGTATTTTTGCTTTTCCTTTTGTATTTGGTGCACTGTACTTTCTGATGCGCTATGTTGCAGGAGAAGCTAGTGACAGAGGTTTTATTGGTTTTGGTGCGCTCGGTACATTGATGTTTATGACAGATCCGATGACAAGTCTCGTGTTTTATTTAGTGGCTTTCCTTGTTTTGTCAGCTTATAATATTAGTGTAAAGAAAAAAGTACATGGCCTTTATCAATTTTTAGCAGCACTTGTAGGCTTTTCGTTTCTATTTTATCCTTTAGGCTATTATACGGTTTTAAATGGTAGCTTTGGTCTTGCGATTAGTCAGATTCTTTATCCGTTGGAAAGCTTACGCTTTGCAGGGCAGCACTTGTTGTATAATGGTTTACTTTATGGTGGGTTAATCATTGGAATTGGTTTAGTGTTTTCTTGGGTGAGAAGTTTTTCATTGCCAGCAAATTCTTTGGAACGTTTCCTGCAGCTATTTAGTTTTTTCGCGTCCTTAATTTTAGTTTTATTTGTTTTCTTTTTGCCAGATCAAGGCGCTTATCAGCTGTTGCCTGTTTTGCCATTCTTCCTGATTTTGCTCAGTATGTGGTTAGGAAAAAGTAAACTTAAAAGAGGTGGACGTCATAGCCGTGTACAAAAATCTACATCTATTTTAGGAACGTATGTTGCAAAAAATGCTTTCTTGCCGCTTTTAGCAGTTACTTACTTAATTGGTTCTCCGCTTGTTAATCACTATATTTTATCTTCAGGTGAAGCAAGTGAACGTGTTTCTGCGGCAAATTATATCAAAGATAAAGCGAAGAAGACTGATAAAATCTATGCTTGGGATAAAACAGCAGCGCTTTATCAGGCGAGTAGACACTTATCTGCAGTACCAATTTTAACACCTAGCTTGTACCAAGGAACCGATGAAAATAAAATGGCGCTAGCTAGGAGTCTGAAAGAAAATGCACCAACCTATATTTTAGTGAATAATCAAGTGCCTGTTCTTCAAGATGTGCAAAAACAAATTCAGAAAAATTATGAGAAAACTGACCTGGAACTTCATCATTTCAAGCTTTATAAATTAAAATGATTTAATCAATATCTTGTGTTTAAAATAAAATTTTAAGTTTTTTACCACAAGATATTGATTTTTTTTATGAGAGTGATATAATATGATTTATATGAATGGAGGAGCTCATGATAGCATTAAAAGAAGAAACAGTACAAGGTTTTGCTGATATTTATGTTGAAAAACGTGACGGTCGTCGTGTGGCTTTTGACGCAGATAAGATTTATAAAGCGCTTGTCAAAGCTAGTCAAGAAGTAACGACGATGACGCCGTTGTTAGAAGCAAAACTTGAAGGGATTACCAATAAAATTGTAGCAGAGGTGATTGAACGCTTCCCTGCTGGTGTTAAAATTTATGAAATTCAAAATATCGTTGAGCATGAATTGTTGCAAGCCAATGAATATGCTATTGCGGAAAGTTATATTACTTACCGTACGCAACGTGATTTTGCGCGTTCAAAAGCAACAGATATCAACTTCACAATCGGCAAATTGCTGAATAAAGATCAAGCGGTTGTCAATGAAAATGCCAACAAGGACAGTGATGTTTTCAATACTCAACGTGATTTGACAGCGGGGATTGTTGGGAAATCAATTGGTTTGCAAATGCTGCCGCCGCATGTAGCAAACGCCCATCAAAAAGGGGATATTCATTATCATGATTTGGACTATAGCCCATATACGCCGATGACAAACTGCTGCTTGATTGATTTCAAAGGTATGCTGGGAAATGGTTTCAAGATTGGAAATGCAGAGGTGGAAAGTCCAAAGTCGATTCAAACTGCGACTGCGCAAATTTCTCAAATCATTGCCAATGTCGCCTCTAGTCAGTATGGTGGTTGTTCAGCTGATCGAATTGATGAAGTTTTAGCGCCTTATGCTGAAAAGAATTACGAAAAGCATTTGAAGGATGCGCGTGAATGGGTCGTTCCTGAAAAACAGGAAGAGTTTGCTTGGGAAAAGACGAAAAAAGACATTTACGATGCCATGCAGTCTTTGGAATATGAAATCAATACCTTGTTTACGTCAAATGGACAAACCCCATTTACATCGCTTGGTTTTGGTCTTGGCACCAATCGTTTTGAGCGTGAAATTCAAAAAGCGATTCTTCAAATTCGCATTAAAGGTCTGGGGTCTGAACATCGGACAGCTATTTTTCCTAAATTGATTTTCACGTTGAAGCGCGGATTGAACTTAGAACCGGATAGCCCAAACTATGATATTAAACAGCTGGCTTTGGAATGCGCTACGAAACGGATGTACCCAGATGTCTTGTCTTACGACAAAATTGTGGAATTAACAGGTTCTTTTAAAGTTCCAATGGGTTGCCGTTCTTTCTTACAAGGTTGGAAAGATGAAAATGGTCAAGAAGTCAATTCTGGTCGTATGAATCTTGGGGTTGTAACTGTCAACCTTCCAAGAATTGCCCTCGAATCTGAAGGTAATATGGATAAATTCTGGGAAATCTTCAATGAACGGATGAACATCGCTGAAGATGCCCTTGTCTATCGTGTGGAACGTACAAAAGAAGCAACGCCAGCTAATGCTCCTATCCTTTATCAATATGGCGCTTTTGGGCAACGTCTTGGTAAATATGACAAGGTAGATCAACTCTTTAAACATCGTAGAGCTACGGTTTCTCTCGGCTATATCGGTCTGTATGAAGTAGCGACTGTCTTTTATGGTGGTGAATGGGAACATAACCCAGAAGCTAAGAAATTTACAGTAGATATTGTTCGTGAAATGAAACGCCGTGTCGAAGAGTGGTCTGACCAATATGATTATCACTTCTCAGTTTACTCTACACCGTCTGAAAGTCTGACAGATCGCTTCTGTCGTCTGGATACAGAAAAATTTGGTCTTGTGAAAGATATTACAGATAAGGAATACTATACTAATAGCTTCCACTATGATGTTCGGAAGAATCCAACACCGTTTGAAAAATTAGATTTTGAAAAAGATTATCCAGCAGCGGGTGCGTCGGGCGGCTTTATCCACTATTGTGAATATCCTGTTTTGCAACAAAATCCAAAAGCGCTCGAAGCTGTTTGGGACTATGCTTACGATCGTGTGGGCTATCTGGGAACCAATACTCCGATTGACCATTGTTATAAGTGCGATTTTGAAGGGGATTTCACGCCAACAGAACGTGGATTTACTTGTCCAAACTGTGGCAATAGCGATCCTAAGACAGTTGATGTTGTCAAGCGAACTTGTGGTTATCTTGGAAATCCTCAAGCCCGTCCGATGGTAAATGGACGTCACAAGGAGATTTCAGCTCGTGTTAAACACATGAATGGTTCAACAATCAAGTTCGAAGGACATCATGTAGAAAAGTAGGAACTTTCATGGGAAAATATCAATTAGACGATAAAGGAAAAGCACAAGTGACACGCTATCATGAAAAGCATTCCAAAGGCGGAGTCAATAAAAAAGATCGTGTTGCAAATTTGCGAGAACAATTCTTACAAAAAACAAAGAAAAAATAGGAGAAAGAGTGAGGTTTGCATGAAGCTAGTCTCACTCTCTTTCTATCAAGGTGAGAAAAATGGAATTAAGACGACCAGGATTAGAAGATAAAGAGGCGGTGATAGACCTCATACTAGAATTTGAAAGGTCAAATGCTGCACACGATGGCGGTTTTTGGGACAAGGAAAATTTCGTTTATGAAGATTGGATTGCTGGAAACCAAGATGCGGAAATGGGTCTCAATATTCCTAATACATGGGTGCCGGCTATACAGTTTGTTGCCTTTGATAAAGGACAGGCTGTTGGCTTTCTAAATTTACGCTTGCGTCTGAATGAACATTTACGCGGACATGGCGGTCATATTGGTTATAGCATTCGTCCGTCTATGCAGGGGAAAGGCTATGCGACCGCTATGTTGAAAAAAGGGCTTCTTGTCGCTGCTTCAAAGAATATCCACCGAGTGCTAGTTACTTGTGCGGAGGACAATTCTGCTAGTAGGGCAGTTATTTTAAAAAACGGGGGCATATTAGAAGACATCCGACAGGGCACCGAACGCTATTGGATAGATTTGAATTAGGAGTAATTTATGGAATTACGAAGACCAGAATTGGCAGATAAAGAAGCGATACTTGAAATGATTGCAGAATACAAAGAGCAGGGGCTTCTCATGAATGGCGGTGTAGAAAGCACTTGGGCATATGCAGAAAATTACGAAGATTGGTTGCAAATCAATCGTGATCAAGAGGCAGGACTGAATTTGAAAGAAGGGCGTGTTCCAGCTATTTTGTTTGCTTCCTTTGCAGATGATCGTGCATTAGGTTTTTTAGGGCTTCGTATGACACTAAATGATTTTTACTTAGAGTTGGGCGGGCATATTGGCTATGGCATTCGGCCTAGTGAGCGGGGGAAAGGGTATGGTAAACAACAATTAGCCTTGGCTTTACTTGAAGCCAAAAAATTAGCGCTCTCTCCCGTTCTGATTACTTGCGATATGGATAATGCTGCTAGTCGAGCAGTGATTTTGGCCAATGGTGGAGTGTTGGAAGATGTACGAGCTGGGAAAGAGCGTTATTGGATAGAGTTGGGGTAGAAAAATGACATGGAATACACCGAAGCCAGGTGAGTGGAAAAGCGAAGAGTTAAGCAAAGGACGTATTATTGACTATAAAGCCTTTAATTTTGTAGATGGCGAAGGGGTGCGTAATTCCCTCTATGTCAGCGGCTGCATGTTTCATTGTGAGGGCTGCTACAATGTAGCAACTTGGTCTTTCAATGCAGGGATTCCTTATACGCATGAGCTGGAAGAGCAAATTATGAAAGATCTAGCAGAGCCCTATGTTCAAGGGTTGACTTTGCTTGGCGGAGAGCCTTTTCTTAATACAGGCATTCTTTTACCTCTAGTCAAGCGGATTCGTAAGGAATTGCCAAATAAAGATATTTGGTCTTGGACGGGCTACACATGGGAAGAAATGATGTTGGAAACACCAGATAAGCTGGAACTGCTGAGTCTTATTGACATCCTGGTCGATGGACGGTTTGACAAAGCCAAGAAAAATCTCATGCTGCAATTTCGCGGTTCTTCTAACCAACGAATCATTGATGTGCAAAAGTCTCTCAAAGCTGGGAAAGTGATCATTTGGGATAGACTGAATGATGGCACAGAAAGTTTTGAACAAGTTAATCGAGATAAAACAGAATAAATTTGAACCAAGGCAGGACTGAATGTTCCTGCTTTTTTGTTGTTTAAAATGTAATGGCGAAAGATTGCATTGAAAACGTATTTATAGATGAAAGTTTTAAGAATTTTTAAAGAACGTTTAACATTTAGTTATTTTATGCTATAATAGGGATAATAAAATGAATATTTTTGCATAGGAGTTTCAAATGGTCCAAAAAAGATCGCGCTCTTCTAAGAAGAAAAGCAATCGGATCTTAAATGTTGCTTTGCTAGTCATCTTTGCATTGTTAGCAGCATTGTTGATTTTTTCAATGTTCCGATATAACATTTTAGCCTTTCGGTACATGAATGCTTTGGTATCAATCTTGCTAGCAGTTGTAGCACTAGGGACTGGTTTTTTAATTTTTAGAAACAAAGCGCGTGTCACAACGACGATTATACTGATTTTAGCGATTCTGGCAAGTTCGGGTGCGATGTATGCGGTTAAAGAAGTGTTAGATTTGTCTAATGGCTTAAATTCAACATCCAACTACTCTGAATATGAAATGAGTGTAGTGGTACCGAAAAATAGCGATATCAAGGATATTAGCCAAGTCAAAAATGTTCTAGCACCAACGGCAAATGATGCAAATAATATCAAGGCATTGACAAATAACCTAGCGCAAACTAAAAAAGTGAACCTGACGGTTGACCAGTCATCTTCTTATCTGGCAGCCTATAAGTCTTTGATGAGCGGTGAAGCGAAGGCTATGGTGCTAAATAGCGTCTTTGAAAGTGTTATCGAAAACGAATATCCAGACTACGCTTCAAAAATTAAGAAAATCTATACTTACAAGATTAGTAAAAAGATTGGAAACGCTCAGTCACCAGCTACTAATAACGATGTCTTCAACATCTATGTCAGTGGTATTGATACTTATGGCCCCGTTTCATCTGTTTCTCGCTCTGATGTGAATATTATCATGACGGTGAATCGCAAGACGAAGAAAGTGTTGTTGACAACAACACCGCGTGATGCCTATGTGCCGATTGCTGATGGTGGTAACAATCAAAATGATAAATTAACGCATGCTGGTATTTATGGCGTGGAGGCGTCCATTCACACGTTGGAAAATCTCTACGGCATCAAAACGAATTATTATGTTCGTCTCAATTTCACTTCTTTCCTTAAACTCGTGGATTTGCTAGGTGGTATTGACGTTTATAATGATCAAGAGTTTACAAGCTTACACGGTAATTATCATTTTGGTGTAGGAGATGTTCATCTAAATTCTGAGCAGGCTCTAGGCTTTGTGCGAGAACGCTATTCATTGAGTGGTGGCGATAATGACCGTGGTAAAAACCAAGAAAAGGTCATTGCGGCTATTATTAAAAAATTGACTTCAACAAGTGCTTTGAAGAATTACAATGCTATTATTTCAGGACTACAAGATTCAGTTCAAACCAATATGAGTCTTGAAACCATGATGAGTCTAATCAACACGCAACTGGAATCTGGTGGTAGTTATACCGTGACTTCTCAGGCAGTTACAGGAGAAGGTCGGACGGACCTTCCGTCTTATGCCATGCCGGATGCCAATCTTTACATGATGGAGTTAAATCAAGATAGCTTGAATGCAGCCAAAACGGCAATTCAGAAAGTGATGGAAGGTAAATAAGATTGATCGATATTCATTCGCACATTGTGTTTGATGTGGATGACGGCCCCAAGACACGTCAGGACACACGAGAGCTTTTGACAGAGAGTTACCGTCAAGGAGTTCGAACGATTGTTTCAACGTCTCATCGTAGAAAAGGGATGTTTGAAACACCTGAAGAAAAAATCGCAGCAAACTTTCATGAAGTTCAGCAAATCGCTAAAGAAGTAGCAGATGATCTCACTATTTTGTATGGGGCTGAAATTTATTATACCAGCGATATTTTAGAAAAACTCGATAAGGAAATCATCCCAACTTTAGGCGGAACGAGTTATGCTTTAATTGAATTTAGTATGACGACACCATATAGGGAAATCCACAGCGCTTTAAACAATGTGCTCCGTTTAGGAATTACACCAGTTGTAGCTCATATTGAGCGTTATCATTGCTTGGAGAATGAAACGAAAAAAGTACAGGATTTGATTAACATGGGTTGTTATATGCAAATCAACAGCTCTAGCGTCCTCAAACCGAAGTTATTTGGTGAAAAGTATAAATTCATGAAGAAGCGGGCACAATTCTTTATGGAGCAGGATTTAGTGCACTTTGTGGCGAGTGATATGCACAATTTAGGTCCGCGCCCCCCTTATATGCAGGAGGCCTATCAAATTATCTCTAAAAAGTATGGCAAAGCATATGCTGATGCACTATTCCGCGAAAATCAAGAAATATTATTAAAAGACGACTTAATTTAGGAGAAGAAATGAAAAATCAAGATAATCAGACGGTGGAAATTGATGTTCTATCATTAGTTAAGATCCTGTGGAGACGAAAATTTCTCATCATTGTGACCGCTTTTGCAATGGCTATTGTTGCTTTAGGCTATAGTACCTTTATTATAAAGCCGAATTATACTAGTACAACTCGTATTTACGTTGTAAATCGACAAGCCAATGAAAATTCTACTCTTACCAATCAAGACCTTCAAGCTGGGACATACTTGGTAAAAGACTACAAAGAAATTATTTTATCTCAAGATGTGTTAGCAAAAGTGATTGATGACTTGAAGTTAAATGTACAACCAAGCGCATTAGCTAAAAAAATCAATGTCACTGTCCCAACGGATACGCGTATTGTGTCTATCGCTGTTTCAGATGGGGATGCCAAAGAAGCTGCGCGTATTGCTAATAGTTTGCGTCAAATTGCAGCTGAAAAAATTATTGCTGTTACCAAAGTATCCGATGTAACAACGTTAGAAGAGGCAGAAGTACCAAATTCCCCTTCTTCACCAAATATTAGACGCAATACTTTGATTGGTTTTCTTGCAGGCGGGGTTTTAATCTCAGTTGTGATTCTTGTCGTTGAAGTGTTAGATGACCGAGTGAAAAAGCCAGAAGATGTGGAAGAATCGCTGGGAATTACTCTTCTTGGAGTTGTGCCAAATATGAATAAACTATAAGAGGGGAAAATAATGCCGAGTTTAGAATTAGCTAAAAATAAAGAAAAAACGATAAAGAAAACAGAAGAATACTACAATGCCTTAAGAACTAATATTCAGCTTAGTGGGGATAATATTAAGGTCATTGCTGTCACTTCTGTACAGTCCGGTGAAGGGAAGTCAACGACTTCTACAAATCTAGCCATTGCTTTTGCACGTTCAGGATATAATACTTTACTAATTGACGCAGATATTCGTAACTCTGTCATGTCAGGGATTTTTAAAACGCGTGATAAAATCACAGGTCTGACAGATTATCTAGCTGGTGCGACAGATTTGTCAAACGGTTTATGCGAAACAAATATTGACAATCTATTTGTGATTGAAGCTGGACAAGTCTCCCCCAATCCAACAGCTTTATTGCAAAGTAAAAACTTTGGTATCATGATTGATATTCTCAGAAACCATTACGATTATATCGTTGTTGATACCCCACCGATTGGACTGGTCATTGATGCGGCTATCATTGCTCAAAAATGTGATGCTAGCGTTTTAGTCGTCGAGTCAGGAAATGTAAAACGGAAAACATTGCAAAAGGCAAAAGAACAATTAGAACAAACCGGGACGCCATTTTTGGGAGTTATTCTAAATAAATATGATACACAGTTAGAAAAATATGGCTCCTATGGAAATTATGGCAATTACGGAAATTACGGAAAGAAAAAGTAGAGATTAGCATTTAGGAGTAGGGATGTTTGAAAATAGAAATGAGTTTCAAAAAACAGGAATTGCTTTTATTCAACTAGTTGCAGTTTTTGTTGTGATTACAATCATAAATTTAATTTCAAACTTTAGTCTAACTAATAAAGAAATTGTGATGTTAATGTTGCTACATATTGTTGCTTTTTATATTAGTAATTATAACTATCATTTTTTTCAACGTGGCTATTTAATTGAATTTACCGAGACACTGAAATACAGTGCTTTTTATGCAGTCATTATCACATTCTCTTCTTTTATGCTGGGAGGCAACTTTTCATTATCCCGTAGCAATCTCATCTTTTTTATCTTGTTGAATGCTTTGGGTGTTTATTGCATTAATCTATTAATCAAGCAATATTATGCACGAGTACATCCAAGATTAAAAAGCAGTAAAAAAGTACTCATCATTACGGTTTCTAATCGTCTAGACAGAATTTTAAAGCAATTAACCGAAACACGCACATTTAATGAATGTATAGTAGCTATCTCAGTATTTGATAACTCGCGTTACCAACATCCGACAATTCAAACAATACCAAAAGAACGTCTCATCGAATTTGCAACTCGCTCTGTTGTAGATGAAGTTTTTATTAGCTTGCCGAGCGATTACTATTCCATTGAAGATTTGGTTGTTCAGTTTGAGAATATGGGAATCACCGTTAATGTGAATATTAACGCCTTGGATTTTCAAATTGGTGAGAAGAAGCTTCAAGAAATTGCTGGCTTTAGCGTGGTCACTTTTTCAACAAATTTCTACAATTATAGTCACATCATTGCTAAAAGAGTTTTGGATATCATTGGTTCTCTCTTTGGACTTCTTATATGTGGAATTGCAGCGCTTTTCCTAGTTCCAATGATTCGTAAAGATGGCGGACCAGCAATTTTTGTTCAAGAACGTGTTGGAAAAAACGGTCGGATTTTTAAATTTTACAAATTTCGCTCTATGTACGTAGATGCCGAGGAGCGCAAAAAAGAGCTGATGGCACATAATACTATGAGTGGTGGGATGTTCAAAATGGATGATGACCCACGGATTACGCCTATTGGAAAATTCATTCGGAAAACCAGTCTAGATGAACTACCGCAGTTTTATAATGTCCTCAAAGGCGATATGAGCCTTGTCGGAACACGACCACCTACCAAAGACGAATATGAGCAATACACACCAGAGCAAAAGCGGCGATTGAGCTTTAAACCAGGAATCACTGGCTTATGGCAAATCAGCGGTCGTAGTAGCATTACAGATTTTAACGAAGTCGTCAAACTGGATGTCGCTTATATTGACGGTTGGACCATTTGGTCAGATATTAAAATCTTACTCAAAACAATTAAAGTTGTACTAATGAAAGACGGAGCGAAGTAGTTCTACTTCCTCCTCTCTATTTATGATGGAAGAGAGAATGGGAAAAACAGTTTATATTATCGGTTCTAAAGGAATACCAGCTAAATATGGCGGATTTGAAACTTTTGTAGAGAAATTAACAGAGTTTCAAAAGGATAAAGACATTCAATATTATGTCGCTTGTATGCGTGAAAACTCAGCTAAGTCTAGAATCACAGAGGATGTTTTTGAACATAATGGTGCCACATGCTTTAACATTGATGTTCCGAATATTGGACCGGCTCGTGCAATCGCTTATGATATTGCTGCTCTCAACAAGGCAATTGAAATAGCAAAGAAAAACAAGGACGAAGCACCTATATTTTATATTCTAGCTTGCCGAATTGGTCCATTTATTTCAACTATAAAAAGAAAAATCAAAGCTCTTGGGGGCACTTTGATGGTTAATCCAGATGGACATGAGTGGCTGCGAGCTAAATGGAGTTTACCTGTTCGTAAATATTGGAAATATTCTGAGCGACTTATGGTGAAGCACGCAGACCTTTTGATTTGTGATAGTAAGAATATCGAAAAGTATATCCAAACGGATTATACTCATTATCAACCAAATACAACTTATATTGCTTATGGGACTGACATAACTAGATCACAACTGACATCCTCAGATGAAAAAGTGCGTTCTTGGTATGATGAAAAAGGTGTTCGTGAGAATGAATATTATCTTGTAGTTGGACGTTTCGTCCCAGAAAATAATTATGAAGCCATGATTCGTGGCTTTATGAAGTCTAACTCTAAGAAAGATTTTGTCTTGATTACCAATGTTGAGCAAAATAAGTTTTATGAGAAACTGCGTCAAGAGACTGGTTTTGACAAAGATCCACGTGTCAAGTTTGTTGGGACGGTTTATGACCAAGAGTTGCTCAAGTATATCCGTGAGCATGCTTTTGCTTACCTCCATGGTCATGAAGTTGGTGGAACTAATCCGTCTCTTTTAGAGGCACTAGCTTCTACAAAATTAAACCTCCTACTTGATGTCGGATTTAACCGTGAGGTCGGAGAAGATGGGGCAATGTATTGGAAGAAGGATGAACTAGCTCAGATTATTGATAAAGCAGAGCAGTTGGATAAAACAGCAATTGAAAAATTAGATCACCAATCAAGCCAACGAATCAATCAATCTTTTACTTGGGAGAAGATTGTTAGTGAGTATGAAAAGGTGTTTAAGGGATAGGTAATGAAGAGGATTTTATACTTACATGCAGGTGCAGAAATGTATGGAGCAGATAAGGTCTTATTAGAGTTAATTAAAGGACTGAATAAGCAAGAATTTGAAGCACATGTGATTTTACCAAACAAAGGTGTTTTAGTTGAAGCTTTGCGTCAAGTAGGTGCTAAAGTTGAAGTTATAGAATATCCTATTCTTCGCCGGAAATATTTTAATCCCAAAGGCATGATTGACTATATCCGCTCCTATCATCGCTATGCTAAAAAGATTGCCACTTATGCGAAACAACATCGGATTGACCTTGTTCATAATAATACAACGGCTGTTTTGGAAGGAATTTACCTCAAACGGAAGTTGAAGTTGCCTCTTTTATGGCATGTTCATGAAATCATTGTTAGACCTAAATTTGTTTCTGATTTCATTAATATGCTAATGGGACGATATGCTGATAGAATTATCACAGTTTCAGAAGCAGTTGCAAATCATGTATTGGCATCTCGTTTTGTGAATAAAGAGCAAATTTCTGTCATTTACAATGGAGTGGATAATGCTACTTATTATCCAAAAGATAATCAGTCTATTCGGGAACAATTTGAGATTGATCAGACTTTCATGGTTATTGGAATGATAGGACGCGTGAATGCATGGAAAGGTCAGAATGATTTTTTAGATGCAGTAATTCCGATTTTGAAAGGTAACTCTAACATAGTAGCTTTCCTAGCAGGGAGTGCGTTTGAGGGTGAAGAATGGCGCGTGCAAGAGTTGGATGCAAGAATTGCTTCCTTACCAGTAGCTGAACAGATTAAGCGTATTGATTATTACGCTAATACGAATGAGCTATATAATATGTTTGACATTTTTGTGCTTCCAAGTACCAATCCAGATCCGCTACCAACAGTAGTGCTAGAAGCAATGGCATGTGGAAAGCCAATTGTAGGCTATCGACATGGTGGTGTTTGTGAAATGGTAGAAGAAGATATCAATGGTTTGTTAGCGAAACCAAATGATTCTGAAGCTTTATCTCGACTTATTCAGAATTTAATAGATAATCCAGAAAAAATCAGCGAATTTGGACAAGCTTCGATGAAACGTCAGAAAGAGATGTTTTCTCTGGAGAGCTATGTAAAAAATTTTTCTTATATATATATTGAGTTATTGAAAGGGAAAACTGTATGAGAGATGAAAAACTAAAGGCTGATAAATATAGATGGGGAAACCGAAAATTTTTATGGTACTTACCACAGTACAGATTCCTGTTTTTAAAAAGAAAATGTGAGGCATATAGATTAAATTTCCGATTTTTATTTTATATTTTTCGCTTTCTATATGAAAGATATAAAATCAAATATATGATGGATATTCCAGCAAGAGTAAGAATTGGGAAAGGCCTAAGAATTGAACATATTGGTAATATCGTTATAAATCCTAATGTAATTATTGGAGAAAATGTAACTCTGTTAAATGGTGTTTTAATTGGCTCTCAAAGTAGAGGAGCTAGGGAAGGGACTCCAACTATTGGAAATTCTGTATGGATTGGGACAAATGCTGTTGTTGTTGGTAAAATTAATATTGGAAATAATGTATTAATAGCACCCGGGGCATTTGTTAATTTTGATGTACCAGATAATACCATAGTATTAGGTAATCCTGGAAAGATAATACCAAAATCTGATGCTACAAAAGGATATATAATAAATTCAATATATGAAAATGAATAGATAGATTGTATTCTAAAAAATTACTTTTGTTAATGTAAATGTTTTAAATTAGGAATAATTATAGGTTAAAAAATATATGGACATCCAGCTTAGTGTAATTATACCAGTATATCAAGTTGAAAATTATTTGAGTCGTTGTATTGAGAGTGTATTAGTCCAAGATTATGATTCTTATGAGATTATTTTGGTTGATGATGGCAGCACTGATTCTTCACCGATAATTTGTGATGACTATGCTCAACAATTTGAACATATATCAGTTATACATAAAGAAAATGGTGGACTTTCTGATGCACGTAATGTTGGTATTCAACATGCAAAAGGCAAATACATTTTTTTCTTAGATTCAGATGATTGGATTATTAAGACCATGTTTAATGATATGAAAGATATTATTTTATCTTCT
Source organism: Streptococcus sp. HF-100 (assembly GCF_015594635.1). Lineage (NCBI taxonomy): Bacteria > Bacillati > Bacillota > Bacilli > Lactobacillales > Streptococcaceae > Streptococcus > Streptococcus sp. HF-100. The sequence continues at coordinate 43,080 of NZ_JADNQV010000005.1, read as the reverse complement.
AACTATGATATTATTCAGTTTGGAGTTCAAAAAGTTTATACAGAAGCGGATATTAGAAGAGAATATTTATTCAAGGAACATCTATTTATAGGACACGAATCTTTAGAAAGTATGTTAAGGTCTCAAGAAATTACTAGTTTTTCTACGGATAAATTGTATCGGAAAGAATTATTTGTGGTTAATGATATTGAATTCCCTAAAAATGCATATTATGAAGACTTAGGTACGATTTATAAGTTGCTTTTAGTTTCTCAAAAAGTGTATTATACTAATCAAATTTATTATTGTTATTTTATGAAAAATGAGAATGCAATTACTAAAACTTGGTCAGATAAAAAGTTTAAAGATATGTTCCGATTTTTTCAGGACATTTATCATGTATCAACAAAGGTATTAGATGATGACAATCGTATCTCTAAAGCATATTATAATAATGGGCTTGTCTATTTACTTATGAAACTATATGAAGAAAACAAGGAAGATAGTAAAGTTTGTAAAACTATCTTAAGAGAGCTGAAATTGTATAGGATTTCTCCGTTTCAATTAAAAGAGTATCCTAATTATATTAAATATTTATTTTATAGATTACATATTTTGAAATTATCAGCTAAGATAAAAATTTTGATAAAGAATAGATAGAGATAATAATATGATTAGAAAAAAATTTTTATTATTGTTTGAACAAATTGATACATTTGAGCAATTTGTTGCAAGTAATATCACTATAGATAGTGTGGAAGTATCTACTCCATATAAGCAAGTGGGGAATTCTTGTATGCATAACATAAGAGCCATATTAAAAAGAATTCCTGGTTACTTTTTTTATAAATATTGGTTAGAAGATTGATCGAAAAGTTAGAAATTTCAAAATTGTTGGTGAACTATTTTGAAATTCGTTTCCAGATGAGTCTAATTCTGAGATATAAAGGAGAGAAAATGAAGTACTATTTACAAGAAAATTTTATACAGAACGCCGATATAAAAAATGCAGGTAATAAAGCAAGAAATGATGTTAATAAGATTTTACAATTAGAAGGCTACCAACCACTTTATTTACAATCTGAAAACTGGCATCAAATGAGCCTATTACAAGCACAGGTTTATAAGTACAAGCTTCTTAAGCAAACCTTTTCTCAGATAACAGAAGGCGACTGTCTAGTCATTCAATTTCCTATGATTCATCATAGTCTTCTTTTTGCTTCATTAATAAAGTTTGTTCAGAAAAAAGGAGGTAGAGTATTTTTATTAATTCATGATTTGGAACAATTAAGAACTTTCAGAGATAGAAATACAGCACTTCGACATAAAATAAGAATTAAGGTATTGGAAAGTAAACCTTTAGATTTAGTAGATGGTATCATTGCTCATAATGATATGATGAAATCTGTTCTTGTAAATAAAGGTATCTCTTCTAATAAAATCGTTAGTCTAAGAATTTTTGACTATCTTATTCCAAATTTTAAAAAGCCGGAATGTCTGAAAAAAGATTCCCCAATTATTATTGCAGGTAATTTATCCTTTAAAAAAGCGGGATATATTTATAACTTGCCCACTTCCCCAGCTTATCATTTGTATGGTGTTGGATTTGATGAAACACAGAAATTACCAAATGAAACTTATTTTGGCTCATTTTTACCAGATGATCTTCCGTCAGTTCTCAGAGGAAGTTTTGGTCTCGTATGGGATGGGGATAGCGCAGAAACATGTAGTGGAGTATTTGGTAATTATTTAAAGTACAACAATTCTCATAAGGCATCTCTATACCTTGCAGCAGGTTTTCCAGTAATTGTTTGGAACAGATCTGCTTTATCTCAATTTATTCTAAAAAACAACTGTGGGATTGCAGTTGAGTCACTTCAAGAACTAAATAAGGTACTTGCAGAATTAACCGAAGCTGAATACGAGACTATGATAAAAAATGTGAGTGAGGTTGGGAGAAAAATTAGAGATGGTTATTTTTTAAAAACAGCATTAAAATGTTTGATTAAATAATTAGATATGATGTTATTTAAAATTTTCAAAATATTCTTTAGATAAGATTGATTTTATAACAGAATGACAAACATAGATTTTTAAAATAATTAAGTTTTTTAAGAGGACGGAAAAGGTCAAATGTTAAAAGTGAAATTTGATAATTTACTAATAGGGATTGTATTAGCTATTGTTATAGTATGGGACACACTCAATACAACAGTATTAAATAGAACTTTACCACAATTGCCAATTGGACTACTATTTCTTGTTGTTCTGATTTTATGTATTCGTTTTAGATTTATAAAGAACATACCTTTGTATTATATCATCATTGCGCCGATTTTATTATTTTCTGGAATAGAGGTCTATTGTTCCACAGGAAAAGCTGATTTTTTACTTTACTCGCTATTAATTGTCTTACTTTTGAATGCAAAGATTGAGAGTATTTTAAAAATATATGTTATTTTTGTAGGAAGTGTTGTTTTACTGGTTGTATTTTTATCTTTTCTTGGTATAATTCCCAATTTACAATTTGTCCAAGAGCGCTTATCAGGAACTGTTGTACGAAATTCATTTGGTTTTATTTATCCAACAGACTTTGCTTCTCATTGTTTTTATCTTTTTCTAGCTATTTCTTATTTGTTAAAAGATAAAATAATATGGATACGTAGTATTATAGGTCTTCTTCTTTCTTATTTTGTTCTTAAATATTGTGATGCTCGTTTAAATGCTCTCTCTATTTTTATTGCTACATTAATCTTTTTATTTTTTTATTATATGAAGAATACGAAGCTGAAAGTTTATGCTATTTTACCCTTTTCTGTTCCAATTTTATCTTCATTAATGTATTATTTAAGTTCGCGGTTTACTTGGGCAAGTCCATTTTATGTATTGGTGAATAATTTAATGAGTATGAGACTGCATTTAGGTAAAGAAGCTCTATCAAAATATGATTTACATTTATTTGGAACAAAAGGGATTCAATTTATTGGATATGGAGGTTCGACAGAATCGGTTTACAGTTATAATTATGTGGACTCTTCTTATATACAAATGCTATTTACCTATGGCATATTTCCATTAATTATACTTATTATTTTATATGTTCTACAGTCTTGGAAGTCATATAAACAAGGGAATTATTTGTTGTTAGCAATTTTATCTTTGGTATCCGTAAACTGTATGATTGAAGCATTTTGGATTCGACCATCCTATGATATATTTATGTATATAATGTTTGCTTCAATTACTTTTCCAAAAAAGGAAAGTGAACTTGAGGATTAATACATGAAAATATTAAAAAATTACGCTTATAACTTCTCCTATCAGTTACTGGTCATCATCCTTCCGATACTGACTACTCCATATGTAACACGGATTTTCTCGTCTGAGGATTTAGGAACTTATGGTTATTTTAATTCAATTGTGACCTACTTCATCTTACTAGCAACTTTAGGAGTAGCGAATTATGGTACGAAAGAGGTTTCTGCAAATCGAAAGAATATTCAGCCGACTTTCTGGGGAATATATAGTTTGCAAGTAGTTGCAGCATTTATTTCTATAGTTCTTTATCTTCTTCTTTGTTGGAGTGTTCCAAGTATGCAGAATCCTGTTGCTTACATTTTAGGATTGAGCTTGTTGTCAAAAGGCCTTGATATTTCTTGGCTTTTTCAAGGTTTGGAAGATTTTCGTAAGATTACCATTCGGAATATTACAGTTAAACTTTTAGGGATCCTATCAATCTTTTTATTTGTGAAAACACCAAATGATTTATATTTATATGTTTTTCTTTTGACAGGATTTGAACTACTTGGTCAGCTCAGTATGTGGTTGCCAGCAAAGGAATTTATTGGGAAACCACATTTCGATGTTGTACATGCAAAAGAACATTTAAAACCAGTTATTCTGTTGTTTTTACCTCAAATTGCCATCTCGCTATATGTGACGCTAGATCGAACTATGCTAGGCGCTTTATCTTCAACTAAGGATGTGGGAATTTATGATCAAGCCTTAAAAATCATAAATATATTACTAACAATTGTAACTTCTCTTGGCAGTGTGATGCTTCCTCGTGTTTCAAGTTTGCTGTCTTCAGGTGATTATAAAGCAGTTAATAAAATGCATGAAATGTCTTTCTTGATTTATAATTTGATTATTTTCCCAATTATTGCAGGGATGTTAATTGTAAATAAAGATTTTGTCAATTTCTTTTTAGGGAAGGACTTTCAAGAAGCACGAGTGGCTATTGATATTATGATTGCACGGATGTTCTTTATTGGTTGGACAAATATTATGGGAATTCAGATTTTAATACCTCATAATAAAAATCGAGAGTTTATGTTGTCAACTACAATTCCTGCTTTTGTAAGCGTTGGATTAAACTTACTTTTAATTCCTTCTTTGGGATTTATTGGAGCGTCAATTACATCGGTTCTGACAGAGGCACTCGTTTGGGTTATTCAATATTACTATACTCGTTCATACCTCAAAGAAGTACCGATTTTATCATCAATGCTAAAAATCATTTTGTCCTCAAGCTTGATGTATATAATTTTATTATTATTGCAACCATTACTAAAATTTTCGTCTGTTGTGAATGTCGGAATTTATGGTATATTAGGGGCTGTCTTTTATATAAGTTTTATATTAGTGTTCCGAGTTGTTAATATAAAAGAATTAAAAGAACAATTTTTGAAAAAATAGGAGTTATTATGTACGATTATCTAATTGTTGGTGCTGGTTTATCTGGAGCAATTTTTGCTTATGAGGCAGCCAAGCGTGGTAAAAAAGTAAAGGTGATTGATAAGCGAGATCACATCGGTGGGAATATCTATTGTGAAAATATTGAAGGCATCAATGTTCATAAGTATGGTGCGCATATTTTTCATACTTCAAATAAACGAGTTTGGGATTATATAAATCAATTTGCAGAATTTAATAATTATATTAATTCTCCTATTGCTAACTATAAAGGTAAATTGTACAATTTACCTTTCAATATGAATACCTTTTATGCTCTTTGGGGAACGAAGACACCTCAAGAAGTTAAGGATAAAATTGCAGATCAGACTAAAGATTTACAAAATGTTGAACCGCAAAATTTGGAAGAACAAGCGATTAAATTGATTGGTCCTGATGTTTACGAAAAGTTGATTAAAGGCTATACTGAAAAGCAATGGGGACGTTCTGCGACAGAATTACCACCATTTATCATTAAACGTTTACCAGTACGTTTAACTTTTGATAATAATTACTTCAACGACCGTTATCAAGGAATTCCAATCGGTGGTTATAATGTTATCGTTGAAAATATGCTTGAAGGTGTTGAAGTTGAGCTTGGAGTAGATTTTTTTGTCAATCGCAAAGAGTTGGAAGCATCTGCTGATAAGATTGTCTTTACAGGTATGATCGACCAATATTTTGATTATAAGCATGGTGAATTGGAATATCGTAGTCTTCGTTTTGAGCATGAAGTTTTAGATGAAGAAAATCATCAAGGGAATGCAGTCATCAATTATACAGAGCGTGAAATTCCTTATACTCGTATCATTGAACACAAACATTTTGAATATGGAACACAAGAAAAAACAGTTATCACGCGAGAATATCCAGCTAATTGGAAGCGTGGAGATGAGCCATATTATCCAATCAATGATGAGAAAAACAATGCTATCTATAATAAGTATTTAGAAGAAGCAAAAAAGAACGATAATGTTATCTTTTGTGGGCGTTTAGCCGATTACAAATATTATGATATGCATGTGGTTATTGAACGAGCTTTGGAAGTAGTGGAGAAAGAATTCTAAGATAGAGTCAACTAATTTTCATTATTTTCTTGGTTTAACTTTATTCTATTTTTCCACCTAACCCTAGCACACGAATGAAGCTTTCGCATTTTAGGAAAGTGTCTCATTTGCGTGCTTTTTGTTGCTTAAAAAGAGAAAAAAGAATATAGATAAAATTGTTGAAAACAGGTGTAACTATATTTATCTTAAAATGAGAGCATGTGGGAGGGATTGTATGGACTAAGAACATTTTTTGTGGATAACGATTAGTTCATATTGTTATTTCTATTTAGTTTATTGTCTGGTCGTAGACAAGAGATTGTTTCGTGAGATTCGAGAGACAGATTTTCGACCGATTGATGAGCATGTTTCGATGCCAGAAACAAATACTTTTGGACGGGGAGTAATGCATTTTCATGGAAGAAACGAACGCGAAAGAAACTGTATAAGAATTTGAGGTGATTGGAAAATCATTTGTCAAATAAAAATTCCTAAACTAAATAGGAATGGTTTAGGAGTTTCACTAGTGAAAAAATAATTTGTGACTGATAGATAAAGTTGATTCGAATCTTACTGCAAGTAAACTTTTTCATCTTTTAATATTAAAATAGCGGGCATGGGCAGTTGTTTCCAAAAATCATAATGGATTTGTCCATCAAAATAGCTGAGCAGGATACAAATCAGATTGCCGTGAGAACTGATGATGATGTGTTCATCTTGGTGATTTTCTTCTAATTTTTGCAGAAATGCTAGAGCTCGTTTTTGAGCCATGAGGTTCGATTCGCCACCCGGTAGAGAACTGTCAGGATTTTGCCAAAGTTGCTTGAGTGTAGTTTCAAATGTTTGGTCGGAAACCTGCTGACTGCTTAGTTTTCGTTCAATCAATCGCTTATCAAGTTGAATCGGAAGCCCAAAGGTTAGTGCCAAAGGCTCAATCGTTTCAATTGCTCGTTGGTAAGGACTAGAATAAATAGCAGAGATTGGCTTATTCTCTAGTATTTTTAATTGTGAGAGGGAAGCGAGTCCCTTTTGTGACAAAGGGCGTGTCCATTCGTCAGGTGTGTAAGTCGAATGTGCATGGCGGACAAAATAATAGGTGTTGTTCATGTAATCTAGTATATCACAACATGTGAAAATTCTATAAATAAGCAAGAAATAATGCTTATTTAAGAAAAACTTTAACTTTGTCTTACGGATAGTTAATAAGAGCTTGGTAAACTTTAATCAACCATTAAAAATAATCAAAGGAGTAAATAATATGGTTGACAAAAATCATCGTCCAAATCATGAAAGATATACCAAATGGTCTATTCGCCGCCTGAGTGTGGGTGTAGCTTCGGTTGTTGTAGCAAGTGGGTTCTTTATTCTCATTAGTAATCCTGTAAATGCACAAGTTGGTACGCAAAACAAGGTGGTCACGACAGCCCCGTCAAATAGTCCAACAGAATCTGGGAAATCCATACTTGATTCGAAAGTAGGACAATCTGAAAAACCAACAGCTGACAAGAAAGAAACGCCAGATGCAACTAAGCCCTCACAAGATTTGTCTGGCAGAACAACTCAAACACCAGATAAAAAGGTGCAAGAAAAACAAGAAGTTACAAAAGAAAACAAAATAGGCAAATCCATTGCAGAAGCTGCGAAAAAAATCCAAAAGGCGTCAGAAACAGTTGTAAAAGAAGCAACTCCAAAAGCGCAAGAAGATCCATCTCTTGCTCAAGCTAAGCAATCTGTAACGGACAATATCAAGGGCAGTACAGATGTTCCTGCTTCCTTCTTACAAAACGCGAACCACCCCGGTCCCTTTACGGCAGGCGTGAACGAAGTCATTCCGTATGAACTCTTCGGTGGTGATGGTATGCTGACACGTCTCTTGTTGAAATCTTCAAATGGCGCCCCATGGTCAGATAACGGCACGGCAAAACACGCTGGCTTACTACCTTTTGCCAACATTCCAAAAGGTAAATATTTCTATCAAGTGTCACTCAATGGTAATGCGGCCGGCAAACAAGGCAAAGTTCTCTTGGATCAACTGAAAGCGAACGGCACACACAGTTATACCGCAACCGTCACAGTTTACGGTGCAACTAAGGATGGTAAGGCAGACTTGAACAATGTTATCGCAACACGTCAAGTAAATCTGAATTTGAATGGTCAAAAAGCGCAAGAAGATCCATCTCTTGCTCAAGCTAAGCAATCTGTAGCGGATAATATCAAGGGCAGTACAGATGTTCCGGCTTCTTTCCTAGCCAATGCGAACCACCCTGGTCCCTTTACAGCAGGGGTGAATGAAGTCATTCCGTACGAACTCTTCGGTGGTGACGGGATGTTAACACGTCTCTTGTTGAAATCCTCAGACGGTGCACCGTGGTCAGATAACGGCACGGCAAAACACGCTGGCTTACTACCCTTTGCCAACATTCCAAAAGGCAAATATTTCTACCAAGTATCACTCAATGGTAATGCGGCCGGCAAACAAGGCAAGGCCCTCTTGGATCAATTGAAAGCGAACGGTACTCATACTTACACTGCGACTGTTAAGGTTTACGGTGCAACTAAGGATGGTAAAGCAGACTTGAAGAATGTCATCGCAACACGTCAAGTAAATCTGAATTTGAATGGTCAAAAAGCGCAAGAAGATCCATCTCTTGCTCAAGCCAAACAATCCGTTTCTGACAGCATCAAGGGCAGTACAGATGTTCCGGCTTCCTTCCTAGCCAATGCGACCCACCCTGGTCCCTTTACGGCAGGCGTGAACGAAGTCATTCCGTATGAACTCTTCGGTGGTGACGGTATGCTGACACGTCTCTTGTTGAAATCTTCAAATGGCGCCCCATGGTCAGATAACGGCACGGCAAAACACGCTGGCTTACTACCCTTTGCCAACATTCCAAAAGGTAAATATTTCTACCAAGTATCACTCAATGGTAATGCGGCCGGCAAACAAGGCAAGGCCCTCTTGGATCAATTGAAAGCGAACGGTACTCATACTTACACTGCGACTGTTAAGGTTTACGGTGCAACTAAGGATGGTAAGGCAGACTTGAACAATGTTATCGCAACACGTCAAGTAAATCTGAATTTGAATGGCACTACGACCGTTGACCAAGTGAAAAAATCCGTAGTAGACAACATCAAAGATAAAATTGATGTTCCAGCAAGCTACTTGAAAAATGCAGTCTTTCCAGGACCATTTACGGCTGGTGTTAACCAAGTCATTCCGTATGAGCTCTTCGGTGGTGACGGTATGTTAACACGTCTCTTGTTGAAATCCTCAGACGGCGCCTCATGGTCAGATAATGGTAAAGCAAACCATGCAGGTCTCCTACCACTTGCAGGTTTAGAAAAGGGGCAATATTTCTATCAAGTTTCACTAGATGGTAATGCAGCAGGTAAACAGGATAAAGCTTTATTAGACCAACTAAAAGCTAATGGTACGCATTCTTATAAAGCGACTGTTACAGTGTATGGAGCAACCAAAGATGGCAAAGCGGACTTGAAGAATGTCATTGCGACGAAATCTGTGACGATTAACCTAAAAGGTGAAAAGAAAGCGGACCCTAAAGGACAATCTCAACAAGGTCAAAATGATCAGGTACAAAACCAAGGTAAAAAAGCAGATCATGACGGAAGCAAGCATTCAAATAAAGGTGGCACACCTTCTGCAACAACTTCAAAAGGTGGACAAGCTACAGCAAGCAAAAAATCGCTTCCTAATACAGGTCAAAAATCCTCTCTTGGCTTGACAGTCCTAGGACTTCTTGGATTAAGTGCAGCAGCTATTTTAGCACTCGTTGGCATGAAACGCAGAGAAAAGAAGTAATTCTCGCATTTGTGAGCAATAACGCTTGAATCAAGTATAGAAATAGTGTTATACTTTTCCGTGGTATAACACTATTTTTCACAATAGAGGTAAGAAAATGACGAAGAGAATTTTGTTAGTAGATGATGAAGTAGAGATTACCGAGATTAACAAGCGTTATTTAATACAGGCAGGTTATGAAGTCAATGTGGCGCATGATGGGCAGGAAGCTTTGGAGCTTTTTAAGAAATATCCGATTGATTTGATTGTCACCGACATTATGATGCCCAACATGGACGGGTATGATTTGATTGGCGAAGTGCAGTATCTTGCTCCGGAGCAACCTTTCCTTTTTATCACTGCTAAAACATCTGAACCGGATAAAATTTATTCCCTCAGTATGGGAGCGGATGATTTTATTACCAAACCTTTCAGTCCGCGGGAGTTGGTGTTGCGGGTGCATAATATCTTGCGGCGCATTCACCGCAGTGTGGGAGCAGATGAAAAACTCCAACTAGGGGATTTAGAGATAAATCATGCAACGCGCGAAGTGACAGTGCACGGACAATCGTTGATGATGACCATTAAATCTTTTGAGTTGCTATGGATTTTGGCCAGCAATCCTCAGCGGGTCTTTTCTAAGACAGAATTGTATGAGAAAGTCTGGCAAGAAGATTTTGTAGATGATACAAATACGTTGAATGTTCACATTCATGCCTTGCGGCAAGATTTAGCAAAATACAGTACAGAAAAAACACCCACGATTAAGACTGTTTGGGGACTGGGCTATAAGATAGAGGTGTAAGATGAAATTAAAGCACTTTATTATTGTGGGATACCTCATTTCCACAACGATCACGGTTGTTGCCATTATCTGGTCTGTCAACACCATGCTGATTTCAAAAAGTGATATTTATTTTATTATTGGTATTAGCATTCTGGCTAGTATTACAGGGGCATTGGTTAGCCTTTTGCTGTTGAGCCGTGTCTTTCTTTCTTTGGATAAATTAAAACAACTCATAAAAGGAATCTCTGACAAGAAATTTGAAACGGTGAACGACATTAAAAATCCTACTGAATTTAAAGAGCTGGCAGATGCCTTTAATAATATGTCAAGAAACTTGCAAAGTACCTTTACTTCGTTGGAAGAAAGTGAGAAGGAAAAGGGTTTGATGATTGCTCAGCTCTCACACGATATTAAAACGCCTTTAACATCCATTCAGGCAACTGTCGAAGGAATGTTGGATGGTGTGATTGCGGCAGATGAGCAGCAGTATTATCTCAAAACCATCAGTCGGCAGACCGATCGGTTGAATAAGCTGGTCGAGGAGCTAAGTTTTATCACTCTGAATACGATGAATCAGCCAGATGTACCGCTTGAAAAAGAAGAGATTTTCCTTGATAAGCTCTTGATTGATATTATGTCGGAGTTCCAATTGGTGATTGATAAAGAAGACCGAGATATTCAGATTTCGGTGCAGCCAGAATCAGCCAAAATCGTGAGTCATTATGATAAGCTGTCACGGATTATTCTCAATCTGGTCAGCAATGCTTTTAAGTATTCAGAAGCAGGCACTAAGCTTACTATTGATGCGGCGGTTGACAATAAGCGCTTGACTTTAACGGTGGCAGATGAAGGTCAGGGCATTAAGTCAGAGGATTTGGAGAAAATATTTAAACGACTTTATCGGGTAGAATCTTCTCGCAATATGAAAACTGGCGGGCACGGTCTAGGGCTCTATATTGCACGTGAATTGGCACGCCAATTGGGTGGTGATATTTTCGTGCAAAGTGAGTATGGACAAGGTAGCAGTTTTTCGCTTGTATTAGATTTATAAAATGAAAGTGAGATAGACTAGAAAAATGAACATTTCCGGTTTATCTCATTCTTTATTTTTATTAGTTAGTTTGCAGTCTTTGAAAAATCCGATCTTTCCTACTGTATGGCACATGCTCCGAAGGCTGTCCAAGAAGCAGCTACGTATGTAGTGGATCACTTTGCAGATGCGGTGAAACATTTGGAGAAATTGTTGTATCAAAATAGTATAAAGGCTTAAGAAAATTTTCTTAGGCTTTTTGTGTGCTACCACTATCCTTAATCAAAAAATTTTTTTGGTTTCATGTTATAATAAACCTATGGAAAACAAGAATAAATTACTGTTGATTGACGGCTCGTCCGTCGCTTTTCGTGCTTTTTTTGCACTGTATAATCAAATTGACCGTTTTAAGAGTCCGTCTGGGCTTCACACTAATGCCATTTACGGCTTTCATCTTATGTTGAATCACTTGATAGAACGTGTACAGCCGACTCATATCTTGGTGGCATTTGATGCGGGGAAGACCACCTTTCGGACAGAGATGTATGCTGATTACAAGGGCGGTCGGGCTAAAACACCAGAGGAATTTCGTGAACAGCTGCCTTTTATTCGCGAAATGCTAGATAAGCTGGGCATTCGCTATTACGATTTGGATCAGTATGAAGCGGATGACATTATCGGAACTTTGGATAAAATGGCTGAAAACACAGCTGTTCCCTACGATGTGACAATCGTAAGCGGAGATAAGGATCTAATCCAGTTGACCGATGACAATACCGTTGTGGAAATTTCCAAAAAGGGTGTGGCTGAGTTCGAGGAATTCACACCAGCCTACCTCATGGAAAAAATGGGAATTACGCCAACCCAGTTCATTGATCTCAAAGCTCTTATGGGTGATTCTTCGGACAATATCCCTGGTGTGACGAAAATCGGTGAGAAAACGGGACTCAAGCTTCTCTTGGAATACGGCTCTCTGGAAGGCATTTATGACAACATTGACCAAATGAAGCAGTCTAAGATGAAGGAAAATCTCATCAATGACAAGGACATTGCTTTCTTGTCTAGAACACTTGTTACCATTGATACCCAAGCTCCCATCGAAATCGGTTTGGAAGATATCCTCTATCAAGGTCCGAATATCAAACAATTAAGCAGATTCTATGATGAAATGGGCTTTAAGCAATTTAAGCAAGCGCTAGAAGCGGAAGTAGGGCCAGAAAAGGCGGCTGACATTGCTTTTGAGGAAGTGACGGAAGTCCGTCCAGAAATGCTCAGTAAAGATGATTTTTTCTACTTTGAAATGTTGGGTGACAATTACCACATTGACGAGATGGTGGGCTTTGCTTGGGGGACTGCACAGCAGATTTATGCTAGTCAGGACATCAGTTTCTTGCAGCAACCAATTTTCAAAGAATTTTTGGAAAACACAGCCCTCAAGGTTTATGATTTTAAACGCTCCAAGGTCTTGCTCAGTCGCTTAGGCATTGAGCTTTCGCGACCTGCATTTGATAGCCGTTTAGCTAAGTACCTTCTTTCAACTGTTGATAACAATGAAATCGCAACAATTGCTGACCTTTATGGCAAGACCAAACTCGCCGAAGATGAGGCGGTTTATGGGAAAGGCGCTAAGCGGGCACTGCCTGAAAAAGCTATTTTATTGAGCCATTTAGCCAGAAAAGTCACAGTTCTCGTTGAAACGGAAAAGCCTATGACAGACTTGCTGCGCCAGCATGACCAGCTTAATCTGCTGTACGAAATGGAGCAACCTTTAGCCTTTGTGCTGGCTAAAATGGAGATTGCTGGTATCAAAGTAGAGCGCGAAACATTGCAAACCATGCAGGCTGAAAATGAGAGAATTCTGACTCGGCTAACTCAGGAAATCTATGACTTAGCAGGGGAAGAGTTTAACATTAACTCACCTAAACAGTTGGGGGGTATTCTCTTTGAAAAACTAGGTTTGCCAACGTCTTTTACTAAGAAAACCAAAACGGGCTACTCTACGGCAGTAGATGTATTGGAACGTTTGGCACCAATCGCGCCAATTGTGGAAAAAATTCTGGACTATCGGCAAATTGCTAAGATTCAATCAACCTATGTCATGGGGCTACAGGACTGGATTTTGGCGGACGGAAAGATTCATACTCGCTATCTTCAAGATTTGACTCAGACAGGACGACTATCAAGTGTTGACCCTAATCTGCAAAATATTCCAATTCGCCTAGAGCAAGGGCGCTTGATTCGGAAAGCTTTTGTGCCAGAGTGGGAGAACAGTGTCTTACTTAGCTCTGATTATTCGCAAATTGAGTTGCGGGTTTTGGCGCATATTTCAGGTGATGAACATCTGATTGAGGCATTCAGACACGGAGCGGACATTCACACTTCGACAGCCATGCGGGTTTTTAATATCGAAAGACCAGAAGATGTGACACCAAATGACCGCCGCAATGCCAAAGCTGTCAACTTTGGTGTTGTTTACGGAATCTCTGACTTTGGACTTGCCAACAATCTGGGTATTAGTCGTAAGGAAGCGAAGTCCTATATTGATACTTATTTTGAGCGCTATCCAGGTATCAAGAATTATATGGAAAATGTAGTGCGAGAGGCACGAGACAAGGGCTATGTAGAAACTCTCTTTCACCGTCGTCGGGAGATCCCAGATATCAATTCTCGTAACTTCAATATCCGAGGATTTGCAGAACGAACAGCAATCAATTCGCCTATTCAGGGCAGTGCAGCTGATATTCTCAAAATTGCTATGATTCGACTGGATCAAGCTCTGACAGATGGGAATTTTAAAACCAGAATGCTATTGCAAGTTCATGACGAAATTGTGCTGGAAGTACCTGAAAACGAACTGACCGCTATCAAAACGCTGGTCAAAGACATCATGGAATCTGCCATTGAACTTGTTGTACCCTTGAAAGCGGACGAAAGTGCTGGCAAAACCTGGTATGAAGCGAAGTAGAATCAAAAGTCCCCCAAAGAGCTATATCATTCTGATTTTTTAGCTGTGTTCAGTTCAGATCAGAAACTTTCAAGGCAAATACATCAACTTTATAAAATATTTGTGTTTCTGGTTCAAAAAGGGACGGTATGGCTCACGATACATGAAAGATTACGGAGAAAATTTTATGACCTATCATTTCCAAAATCCCAGCGATGGGGTTATCAAACAGTATTTAAAAAATAGCAAGGTGATTGCGGTTGTTGGCTTGTCGGATCGTGAGGAGGCAACCAGCCATCGTGTATCCAAAGAGATGCAAGAACGGGGCTATCGGATTGTTCCGGTCAATCCCCGAGCAGCCAGTGGTCAGATTTTAGGAGAAACCGTCTATGCTAGTCTCAAGGACATTCCTTTCTCGGTGGATATTGTTGATGTCTACCGTCGTAGTGAGTTTTTGCCAGATGTGGCGCGTGATTTTCTGCAAGTGAATGCTAAGATTTTCTGGGCACAATTGGGCTTGGAAAATGAAGAAGCCGAGCAAATCCTTCGTGCAGTTGGGCACGATGATATTGTCATGAACCGCTGTATCAAGCGGGAGCATACCCGTCTAATTTTTGGAGAATAAATGGCAACATTGGTGATTATCAGAGGTAATTCTGGTTCAGGAAAAACGAGTCTGGCAAAGAAATTGCAAGAGTATTATGGACGAAGGACACTTGTCATTTCTCAAGATGTCGTTTGCCGTGACATGCTAAAAGAAAAAGTCGGGCCGGACAATTTGTCAATCTCTTTGACGGCAACCATTGCCCGTTATGGCTATGAGCGAGATTTGTTGGTTATCGTTGAAGGATTTTATGAAACAGACATTTACAGGCAAATGCTAGAAGAACTGCGTGACCTCTTTTATCCAAAAGTTCTGTCTTACTATTATGATTTGACTTTTGAAGAGACAGTTCGTCGCCACCAAACCAGGAGCAAGAAAGCAGATTTTAGTCCAGCCGACATGAAACGTTGGTGGAAAGAACGTGATTTCTTAGGTTGGGAAGCAACAACTTTTACAGATCAAGATTCACTGGAAGATGCCTTTCAAGAAATTTCTAAAAAAATCAATTTGTTCTAAAAATTAAGTTTGGTTTAAGCTAACTTGGTTATACTATATTTATCAAATGAAGACCTCCTAACTTTGTTTGATAGAAATCCTAAACTTTTTCATAATAATCTCCCTAATAAAGTCACTCAATTGGTGGCTTTTTTGTGTAGAGTTTATGGTATTTCCTGAGGGCGACTTATGTAAAGTGAATTGAAAGCAACTTAAAAGACCTGAACAACTGTCCAAGTCTTTGTGAGGTTAATTTTATTTTTCAGAGTTAGAAAAACTAAGAGAAAATCGGAGGTTGTTCTTTTTCCTTTCTGACAGCTTCATAGAAAAGAGTCTGAGCTGTATAAACGTAGGGATAAACATAAATAGAAGCAATTCCAAAGGTAATGGCACTTAGCAAGTACCAACCGATAAAGGTTAAATCAAGAACAAATCTCTTGCCCTTATAACCTTTCATCATCTGACGACTCGCACGGATTACTTTAAAGGCGCCATCGTAGCTATTGTTTTCTAAACTGTCACAGAGGATAAATTCCACTTGAGAATAGGCATAGTACTGAGGGAGTGCAATCAGAACGCCTATAATCATCAAGAGAAAACCGATAAGAATGTAGAGCAACAATGTTCCAATAGTTGTCTGAAGTGCAACATTTTGTGAAATATCTTGAGAATTGGGGAGGAGTTTAATGATACTAAAACTAGCAAGAATCATCATACCGCTCCCAATCCAGACGAAAAGATTCCATAGAAATAGTAAAATACGCTTGAGCAAAAGTGTCATGAAAACAGGACCAATTATTTTACTGTCAAAAGTCCGAATGGAATCTGTAAAATGCACCTCTTGTCGTTTTCCACGAATGACTTCCAGTAAGGTCCAAAAGGCAGCAGTTAAAAAGAAAGATACGATAAAACTAATCGCTACTGGGAACAATGAGCGATTGATCCCGTGGACAACCGTATTTTGGATACCATATTGTAAGATATTATTGGACAAGGTGTCTGAAGAATAATTGTAAACAACGGAAACAATCGCAGTCACAATTGGCACTAAAAAGAGTGCGTAGATTCCCTTGGTTTGGCGCTGGATACGACGAGCTTCTGCTCGCAATTCACTTAAGTTCATATTTGCCTCCTATATTGAAAAATATTATACCATATTCTTCTAAGAGAAAGAAAAGTTTTTATCTACTTTATCTTTCTTCCTTTTTTTGATAAAATCATACAGGATGTTGTGAGTCAAATGAATTCACACACTGTAAAATGAAGGTCTGGGACTGTTTTTCCCAGTATCGGAGGTAAAAATGTCAGATTCACCGATTCAATATCGTTTGATTAAAAAAGAGAAGCATACAGGTGCTCGTTTGGGAGAAATTATCACGCCGCATGGCACTTTTCCAACTCCCATGTTTATGCCGGTTGGAACCCAGGCGACCGTCAAGACCCAGTCGCCAGAAGAACTCAAAGAAATGGGTTCAGGGATTATTTTATCCAATACCTACCATCTCTGGTTGCGGCCGGGTGATGAGCTGATTGCGCGTGCTGGTGGACTTCATAAATTTATGAACTGGGATCAGGCTATTCTGACAGACAGCGGTGGTTTTCAAGTTTATTCCTTGGCAGACAGCCGTAACATCACCGAAGAAGGGGTGACCTTCAAGAATCACCTGAACGGCGCAAAAATGTTTCTCTCCCCAGAAAAGGCCATTTCTATTCAAAACAATCTAGGCAGTGACATCATGATGTCCTTTGATGAATGCCCGCAGTTCTATCAACCGTACGATTATGTCAAGAAATCCATTGAGCGGACCAGCCGCTGGGCAGAGCGTGGACTCAAAGCGCATCGCCGTCCGCATGACCAGGGTCTCTTTGGGATTGTGCAGGGTGCTGGTTTTGAAGATTTGCGCCGCCAGTCAGCCCATGATTTGGTTAGTATGGATTTTCCAGGATATTCTATTGGTGGTTTAGCTGTAGGTGAATCTCATGAAGAGATGAATGCCGTATTGGACTTTACAACTCCGATGCTGCCTGAAAACAAGCCTCGCTATCTCATGGGAGTTGGAGCGCCAGACAGTCTGATTGACGGGGTAATACGTGGTGTGGATATGTTTGACTGCGTGCTACCAACACGAATTGCCAGAAATGGTACCTGCATGACCAGTGAGGGGCGTTTGGTCGTGAAAAATGCTCAATTTGCAGAGGATTTCACACCGCTCGATCATAACTGTGATTGCTACACCTGCAAAAACTATACGCGCGCTTATCTTCGTCATTTGCTCAAGGCTGATGAAACCTTTGGACTCCGCCTAACCAGCTATCATAATCTCTATTTCCTCATCAATCTGATGAAAAATGTCCGCCAAGCCATTCTAGATGACAATTTGCTTGAATTTCGTGAAGATTTCATCGAGCGCTATGGTTACAATCATTCAAAGAGGAATTTCTAGATGAATCACGGTGAGAAGTCGTTAGTAGAAGTAGTCAAGAATTATTTGCTGGATGGGAAAAAACATACGCTTGCGATTTACGGACACGGTGCTTCTGGAAAATCTACTTTTGCCAAACGTTTAGTAGAAAGTCTGGGGCGAGAGCGAGTTAATCTGCTTGTGGCTGATCCTTATATAATAGACGGGGAATATCGTGACTTGCTGGCGGTTAAAGAATTTCCTGAGCAAAAAGTGACAGCCTGTCTTCCAGTGGCTCATGAATTGAAGAGCTTGGAACGTGATATAAGAGCTTTGCAATCTGGCTGCGATATAGTGACGATTGACTAGCCTTGGGCACCAAGTCAGCGACTTTCAGCGGAAAAACCAATTCTAATTGTGGAAGGCATGTCAGTTGCTTTTCTGCCGAAAGAATTGTTTGATTTGTCCATTTGTTTTTACACCGATACAGCGACGGAATTAGAGCGCCGCTTGGCTCGAGATACAGCCGTTCGAGGTCGCGATGTGCACTGGATTCGGCAAGCGCACACCAGCCGCCGCCAGCAATATGAACACTACTATAAAATGTATCAGGAAGAGGCTGATTTTCTCATCAGCCAGACTGAAGAGGGCTTTGGAATAGATAAAATAAGCAATGGACTTGGAAAATAAAATTCCAGGTCTTTTGTTTTTTTGGCTTATTTTTTGGTAAAATAGAATAAAATAGATTTTATAGCAACGTTGCTAAATGCAGCAATTAACAGAATTTTTGGCTTGCTTGACTCAGCAGTGATGTAGGCTTGCGGGAGTTGGTCGGTCTGTATCAGTAGTGAAAAGGATTTAGGAGAAATATGCGTATCAAATGGTTTTCAATGGTTCGAGTGACAGGCTTATTGCTGGTTCTCTTGTATCACTTTTTTCAAAAATTATTTCCTGGGGGATTTCTCGGTGTTGATGTCTTTTTCACCTTTTCAGGTTTTCTGATTACAGCGCTCTTGATTGATGAGTTTTCTCAGAGTAAAAAAATAGAGCTTCTAGCCTTCTTTCGACGGCGTTTTTATCGGATTGTTCCCCCTGTCATCGTCATGGTATTGGTGGTCATGCCCTTTACCTTTTTGATTCGGCGGGATTTTGTAGCCGGTATTGGAACGCAGATTGCAGCAGTCATGGGCTTTGTGACTAACTTTTACGAAATGATGACGGGTGGAAGCTACGAGGCTCAGTTTATTCCACATTTATTTGTCCATAACTGGAGTCTGGCTGTAGAGGTTCATTATTATCTACTTTGGGGACTGGCTGTCTGGTTCCTAGCCAAATATTGCAAAACAGCCGGTCAGCTGAGGGGCAGTATCTTTTTGCTGTCTTCGTTTGGTTTGCTTATCAGCTTTCTCAGTATGTTTATTGGCAGCCTTTTAGGACTCAGTTTTTCGGGGCTTTATTTCTCGACCTGGACTCACATTTATCCTTTCTTTGTCGGCAGTATCCTAGCGACCTTGACCGGTATCAAACAAATGACAGGCCTGTTAAAGAAAATAATTCGCTCCTGGTCTTTGCGAGAGGCTTGTCTGGTCTTTGCGGCGGGAGCGGGTCTCTTAGGCGTGATGATGCTTTGGATCAAGTTTGATTCGCTTTTTACCTATTTGCTTGGTTTTCTTTTGGCTAGTTTGTCAGCGGCGGCTATGATATTGGCTACACGGGTCTTGCATGAGAAGACTCTCGACCTAAAAGAACCGCTAGTTTTGACAGTGATTGCTGATACGAGTTATGGAGTCTATCTTTTCCATTGGCCTTTCTACACGATTTTTTCACAGTTGATGGGCAATCTGCCTGCGGTGATTTTAACAAGTCTTCTTTCTCTTGCTTTTGCTGGACTGTCCTTTTATGTTATTGAGCCAATCATTGCTGGGAAATCCCCTGCTTTTCTCGGTTGGGACTTGCATTTTACGCAGTTGAAAAAGGTCTTGGCAATGAGTTTCGTAGGTTTGCTTCTTATCAGCCTGCTGGCTATCGGACTTGCTCCGAAGATTGGGGCGTTTGAGACAGATATGCTAGTCAATGGTCTTCATCAGGCTGACACCAAGCTAAATCGGACTAAAAATCTTGCAGAAAAAGGAGAAGCTAGTAGTTACAATATTGCAGATGGTGTGACGATTATTGGTGACTCCGTTACCTTACGGGCTAGTACTCCGCTGAAGGAAGTCCTGCCGGATGCACAAGTCGATGCTCAAGGCAGTCGCAATACAGCTCAGGCTCGCGAAATTATGAGCAATAATGCCGCAGCTGGCGGCTTGCTCAAGACCGTCGTGGTAGCAACCGGTGTTAATATTGTCTTTAACTACGAAGAAGAACTGAATGAGTTGGTCAAGACCCTACCGAAGGGACATCGGCTTATTCTGGTAACTCCTTACGATGGTAATTCAGACAAATATGACAATCCTGTCGCCGAAAAACATGCGCAATATGCCAGAGAGTTAGCCAAGAAATATGCTTACGTCACTATTGCCGATTGGAACACTACTGCCAAGCAGCACCCAGAAATCTGGGTAGGTAGTGATCATATCCACTTTGGAGAAGATGCCGACACAATTGCTGCAGGTGGTCGACTCTATGCGCAGGAAATTCAAAAGGCTGTCACAAAAGCAGCAGATGGGCCTGTAAAGCACAAGTAAATTCTTAGTGCATGGGGAAGTGCAAGTTTGTATTGATCATTCGATTTATCCTAGTAGTTAAAAATCTGTGCAAGCCCTTCAACTAAGCATGTAGGAAACAAACTGACTTTAAGCGTGGAAGGGGTAGTTTGTCTTCTTACCAGGCAATTCTACTTATTCATATTAAAGAAAAAATGATTTGTAAATGTCAAGCCTCATTTTAAATGAGACTTGATTTTTTTGTGTTGGTACTCACGACTAATAAAGATTTCTATATTTAATCTCTTGCTTTTTCAGAAGATAGTAAAAGCTCAATAAGAAAGGGGAACGCTTTCAAATAAAAAAACTAAAAAACTTGCTCAAATCCCTTGCAATCAGTAAGGCTTTGTGTTATTCTATTATGGTGCTGTGAAAAACAGTCTGTAGCTTTGATGCAAGAGGTTGCGACACGCTCGGTTGCATTGCCACGCAATGACGTCTCGGTTTTCTTGTGGAGCTAGCCTATTATCTTAAATAGACGAAAAGGAGAAAAAGATGGCAAACAAAAAAATCCGTATCCGTTTGAAAGCATACGAACATCGTACACTTGATACAGCGGCTGCAAAAATCGTAGAAACTGCTACTCGTACAGGTGCAGAAGTTGCAGGACCAATCCCACTTCCAACTGAACGTAGCCTCTACACAATCATTCGTGCGACTCACAAATACAAAGATTCTCGCGAACAATTTGAAATGCGTACACACAAACGTTTGATTGATATCATCAACCCAACTCAAAAAACAGTTGATGCTTTGATGAAGTTGGATCTTCCAAGTGGTGTGAACGTAGAAATCAAACTATAATCAGATGCAAGGTAAAAGTATTCGGGCTTAACTGGATACGGGCTAAGAGCTCTGCAAAAAAGATGAACTTCCTAGTGTTCGTCGAACACTGCGTCAGTTTCCTATTTTTGCCAGGCTCTCTTAACGCCCTTAATATCTTAATCTTGAGCATAAAAAACGCTCGTTAAAAACTTTTTGAAAAAATATAGAAAAGGAAACATTTTCTCATGACAAAAGGAATCTTAGGGAAAAAAGTGGGAATGACTCAAATCTTCACTGAAGCTGGCGAATTGATCCCTGTAACTGTTGTTGAAGCAACACCAAACGTGGTTCTTCAAGTAAAAACAGTTGAAACAGATGGTTATAACGCTGTTCAAGTCGGTTTTGACGACCTTCGTGATGTATTGAGCAACAAACCTGCTAAAGGACATGTAGCGAAAGCTAACACGGCTCCTAAGCGCTTCATTCGTGAATTCAAAAACATTGAAGGCTTAGAGGTCGGTGCAGAAATCACAGTGGATACATTCGAAGCTGGCGATGTTGTTGATGTAACAGGAACTTCAAAAGGTAAAGGTTTCCAAGGTGTTATCAAACGCCACGGTCAATCACGTGGTCCAATGGCTCACGGTTCTCGTTATCACCGTCGTCCTGGTTCTATGGGACCAGTTGCGCCTAACCGTGTTTTCAAAAACAAACACTTGGCAGGACGCATGGGTGGCAATCGTGTAACGATTCAAAACCTTGAAATCGCACAAGTTGTTCCAGAGAAAAACGTTATCCTCATCAAAGGTAACGTGCCTGGTGCTAAGAAATCTCTTATCACTATCAAGTCAGCAGTTAAAGCTGGTAAATAATAAAGAAAGGGGAAATCAGTCACAATGGCAAACGTAAAATTATTTGACCAAACTGGTAAAGAAGCTGGTGAAGTAGTTCTTAACGATGCAGTATTTGGTATTGAGCCAAATGAATCAGTTGTCTTTGACGTTGTTATCAGTCAACGTGCAAGCCTTCGTCAAGGAACTCACGCTGTTAAAAACCGCTCTGCAGTATCAGGTGGCGGACGCAAACCATGGCGTCAAAAAGGAACTGGACGTGCGCGTCAAGGTTCTATTCGCTCTCCACAATGGCGTGGTGGTGGTACCGTATTTGGTCCAACTCCTCGTTCATACGCCTACAAACTTCCACAAAAAGTTCGTAGATTGGCACTTAAATCAGTTTATTCTGAAAAAGTTGCTGAGGACAAATTCGTAGCTGTAGACAGCCTTTCATTTACAGCTCCAAAGACTGCTGAGTTTGCAAAAGTACTTGCTGCGCTTAGCCTTGATACAAAAGTACTTGTAATTCTCGAAGAAGGAAACGAATTTGCTGCACTTTCAGCTCGTAACCTTCCAAATGTGAAAGTTGCAACAGCAACAACTGCAAGTGTTCTTGATATCGTAAATAGCGACAAACTTCTTGTTACTAAAGAAGCTATCTCTACAATCGAGGAGGTTCTTGCATAATGAATTTGTATGACGTAATCAAAAAGCCTATCATCACAGAAAGCACAATGGCTCTTCTTGAAGAAGGTAAATACGTATTTGAAGTGGACACTCGTGCTCATAAACTTTTGATTAAACAAGCGGTTGAAGCTGCTTTTGACGGAGTGAAAGTTGCAAATGTGAACACAATCAATGTAAAACCAAAAGCAAAACGTGTAGGTCGTTATACTGGTTTTACAAACAAAACTAAAAAAGCTATCATCACTCTTACAGCTGATTCAAAAGCAATCGAGTTGTTCGGTGCTGAAGCAGAATAATCTAAGGAGGAAATATCGTGGGAATCAGAGTTTATAAACCAACTACAAATGGTCGCCGTAATATGACTTCTTTGGATTTTGCTGAAATCACAACGAGCACTCCAGAAAAAACTTTGCTTGTTTCTTTGAACAACAAAGCTGGTCGTAACAACAACGGTCGTATCACAGTTCGTCACCAAGGTGGCGGACACAAACGCCATTACCGTTTGATTGACTTCAAACGTAACAAAGACGGTGTTGAAGCAGTTGTTAAAACAATTGAATACGATCCAAATCGTTCAGCAAACATCGCTCTTGTACATTACACTGACGGTGTGAAAGCTTACATCATCGCTCCTAAAGGCCTTGAAGTTGGTCAACGCATCGTTTCTGGACCAGAAGCGGATATTAAAGTCGGAAATGCTCTTCCACTTGCTAATATCCCAGTTGGTACATTGATTCATAATATTGAATTGAAACCAGGACATGGTGGTGAATTAGTACGTGCTGCTGGAGCTTCTGCTCAAGTGTTGGGACAAGAAGGGAAATACGTCCTTGTTCGTCTTCAATCTGGTGAAGTTCGTATGATTCTTGGCACTTGCCGTGCAACTGTCGGTGTTGTTGGAAATGAACAACATGGATTGGTTAACCTTGGTAAGGCTGGACGCAGCCGCTGGAAAGGCATCCGCCCAACAGTCCGCGGTTCTGTAATGAACCCGAACGATCACCCACACGGTGGTGGTGAAGGTAAAGCACCAGTTGGTCGTAAAGCACCATCTACTCCATGGGGCAAACCCGCTCTTGGACTTAAAACTCGTAACAAGAAAGCGAAATCCGACAAACTTATTATTCGTCGTCGCAACGAGAAATAGGCGGCTGAGCAGAAGTTTGGCGGTTTAGCTACCAAACTTCATTGCGAAACCTTGGCAAAGTTGATTAGATGTGTAGCAAGGCTTGTAGCTATAGCTAACTAGCAATCAACCACTGCCCCTCGTGAGTTGTTACATACTTATAATTAGCGAGCTAACTCGCAAAATTCCGCCAGCTCGGTAGCGCTGATTGTCAGTGCAAGCCGTTGTGGTACATATTTTAAAGGAGAAAACATAAAAATGGGACGCAGTCTTAAAAAAGGACCTTTCGTCGATGAGCATTTGATGAAAAAAGTTGAAGCTCAAGCCAATGACGAAAAGAAAAAAGTCATCAAAACTTGGTCACGTCGTTCAACGATTTTCCCAAGTTTCATCGGATATACAATTGCAGTTTATGATGGGCGTAAACATGTTCCTGTTTACATCCAAGAAGACATGGTAGGGCACAAACTTGGTGAATTTGCACCAACTCGTACTTACAAAGGTCACGCTGCTGACGACAAGAAGACACGTAGATAAGAGAGGAGAAAAACATGGCAGAAATTACTTCAGCTAAAGCAATGGCTCGTACAGTGCGCGTTTCACCTCGTAAATCTCGTCTAGTTCTTGACAATATCCGCGGGAAAGACGTCGCTGACGCAATCGCAATCTTGAAATTCACACCAAACAAAGCTGCTGGCATTATCGAAAAAGTGTTGAACTCAGCAATCGCTAATGCAGAAAACAACTTTGGTTTGGAAAAAGCAAACTTGGTAGTATCTGAAGCTTACGCAAACGAAGGACCAACAATGAAACGTTTCCGTCCACGAGCAAAAGGTTCAGCTTCACCAATCAACAAACGCACTAGCCACATCACAGTGGTCGTTGCAGAAAAATAAGGAGGTAAAATCGTGGGTCAAAAAGTACATCCAATAGGTATGCGTGTCGGTATCATCCGTGACTGGGATGCCAAATGGTATGCTGAAAAAGAATACGCGGATTACCTTCATGAAGATCTTTCAATCCGTAAATTCGTTCAAAAAGAATTAGCTGACGCAGCTGTTTCAACTATTGAAATCGAACGCGCAGTAAATAAAGTAAACGTTTCTCTTCACACTGCTAAACCAGGTATGGTTATCGGTAAAGGTGGAGCAAACGTTGATGCACTTCGTGCAAAACTTAACAAATTGACTGGTAAACAAGTCCACATCAACATCATTGAAATCAAATCACCAGATTTGGATGCTCATCTTGTTGGTGAAGGAATTGCTCGCCAATTAGAACAACGTGTTGCTTTCCGTCGTGCTCAAAAACAAGCAATCCAACGTACCATGCGTGCGGGAGCTAAAGGAATTAAAACTCAAGTATCTGGCCGCTTGAACGGTGCTGATATCGCTCGTAGTGAAGGGTATTCTGAAGGGACTGTTCCGCTTCATACGCTTCGTGCAGATATTGATTACGCTTGGGAAGAAGCAGATACTACTTACGGTAAACTTGGTGTTAAAGTATGGATTTACCGCGGAGAAGTTCTTCCAGCTCGTAAAAACACTAAAGGAGGTAAATAACCAATGTTAGTACCTAAACGTGTTAAACACCGCCGCGAATTTCGTGGTAAAATGCGTGGTGAAGCTAAAGGTGGTAAGGAAGTGGCATTTGGAGAATATGGCCTTCAAGCAACTACTAGCCATTGGATCACAAACCGCCAAATCGAAGCTGCTCGTATCGCTATGACGCGTTACATGAAACGTGGTGGTAAAGTTTGGATTAAAATCTTCCCACACAAATCATACACTGCCAAAGCTATCGGGGTTCGTATGGGATCTGGGAAAGGTGCTCCAGAAGGTTGGGTTGCACCAGTTAAACGTGGTAAAGTGATGTTTGAAATCGCTGGTGTGCCTGAGGAAGTTGCTCGCGAAGCGCTTCGTCTTGCAAGCCACAAATTACCAGTTAAAACAAAATTCGTGAAACGTGAAGCAGAATAAGGAGAAGGCATGAAACTTAATGAAGTAAAAGAATTTGTTAAAGAACTTCGTGGTCTTTCTCAAGAAGAACTCGCGAAGCGTGAAAGAGAATTGAAGAAAGAATTGTTTGATCTTCGTTTCCAAGCAGCAACGGGTCAATTAGAACAAACCGCACGCTTGAAAGAAGTGAAAAAGCAAATCGCTCGTATCAAAACTGTTCAATCAGAAATGAAATAATAGACTTGGGAAAGGAGAAATTCTAAAATGGAACGTAATCAACGTAAAACGCTTGTTGGACGCGTCGTTTCTGACAAGATGGATAAAACAATCACAGTTGTAGTTGAAACAAAACGTAACCACCCAGTCTATGGTAAGCGTATTAACTACTCTAAAAAATACAAAGCGCATGATGAAAATAACATCGCTAAGGAAGGCGATATTGTTCGTATCATGGAAACTCGTCCGCTTTCAGCTACAAAACGCTTCCGTCTTGTAGAAGTTGTAGAAGAAGCAGTTATCATCTAATCAAACCAGAAAGGAGAAAACTTAAATGATTCAAACAGAAACTCGTTTGAAAGTTGCTGACAACAGCGGTGCCCGCGAAATCTTGACAATCAAAGTTCTTGGTGGTTCAAAGCGTAAATTCGCTAGCATTGGCGATGTCATCGTTGCATCTGTAAAACAAGCTACTCCTGGTGGTGCGGTTAAAAAAGGTGACGTTGTAAAAGCGGTTATCGTTCGTACTAAATCAGGTGCTCGTCGCAAAGATGGTTCATACATCAAATTTGACGAAAATGCTGCAGTGATTATCCGTGATGATAAAACACCTCGCGGGACACGTATCTTTGGTCCAGTTGCACGCGAATTGCGTGAAGGTGGATTCATGAAGATCGTCTCACTTGCTCCAGAAGTACTTTAATCAAAAACAAA
Organism: Streptococcus sp. HF-100; assembly: GCF_015594635.1. Taxonomy (NCBI): domain Bacteria; kingdom Bacillati; phylum Bacillota; class Bacilli; order Lactobacillales; family Streptococcaceae; genus Streptococcus; species Streptococcus sp. HF-100. The sequence goes on along the minus strand of NZ_JADNQV010000005.1, from coordinate 16,253 downwards.
CTAAGTCCCCTATCTTTGATAGATAGGGTGCCCGTCAGGGCGTAAGAAATCAAAGGAGAAACCAATGTTTGTAAAAACTGGCGACAAAGTTCGCGTGATTGCTGGTAAAGACAAAGGTGTTGAAGCCAAAGTCGTTGCCGCACTTCCAAAAGTAAATAAAGTTGTTGTTGAAGGTGTGAACATCATCAAGAAACACCAAAAACCGAATAACGAAAATCCTCAAGGTGCTATCGTGGAAAAAGAAGCACCAATCCATGTGTCTAATGTTCAAGTGTTGGACAAAAATGGTGTTGCAGGACGTGTTGGCTACAAGTTTGTAGACGGCAAAAAAGTTCGTTACAATAAAAAATCAGGCGAAGTGCTTGACTAATCACGAAGGAAAGGAGAAGTATAATGGCTAATCGTTTAAAAGAAAAATATCTTAATGAAGTAGTTCCTGCTTTGACTGAAAAGTTTAACTACTCATCTGTTATGGCTGTGCCAAAAGTGGATAAAATCGTTTTGAACATGGGTGTTGGAGATGCTGTATCAAATGCTAAAAATCTTGAAAAAGCTGCTGAAGAGCTTGCTCTTATCTCAGGTCAAAAACCACTTATCACTAAAGCTAAAAAATCTATCGCCGGCTTCCGTCTTCGTGAAGGTGTAGCGATTGGTGCTAAGGTAACTCTTCGCGGTGAACGCATGTATGAATTCTTGGATAAATTGGTTACTGTATCACTTCCACGTGTTCGTGACTTCCACGGTGTTCCAACAAAATCATTTGATGGACGCGGAAACTACACACTTGGTGTGAAAGAACAATTGATTTTCCCAGAAATCAACTTTGATGATGTCGACAAGACTCGCGGTCTTGACATTGTTATTGTAACAACTGCTAACACGGATGAAGAATCACGTGAATTGCTTACAGGCCTTGGAATGCCTTTTGCAAAATAATCTAGGAGGTAAATAAATTGGCTAAAAAATCAATGATTGCTAAGAACAAACGCCCTGCGAAGTTCTCTACGCAAGCTTACACTCGTTGCGAACGTTGTGGTCGTCCACATTCAGTTTACCGCAAGTTTAAACTTTGCCGTGTTTGCTTCCGCGAGTTAGCATACAAAGGACAAATTCCAGGCGTTACCAAAGCTTCTTGGTAATTTAAGATGTGAGAGCGTTAAGAAAACGCAATGAAAATAGGAAGTTTGGTGTAGGAGCGATGCTCCAAGGCAAACTTATCTTTTTCACCAAGTTCTTAGCTTGAACTCAATTAAAACATGATACAAAAGGCGTAACGAGCCCAGCAAAAATAGGGGATTTCGCTCAGGAGCGATGCTCCTAGAGAAATCTATCTATTTTGCACAGCTTGTAGTCCGTGTTCTAATCAGCAAGTCTGTTTAGAGTGTATCCATCAAACTGAGCCTAGCTCAATCATTAACTAGCAAGTGAATTATCAAACTACTAGTAAGAGGAGAAAAACAAAATGGTTATGACTGACCCAATTGCAGACTTTTTGACACGTATTCGTAATGCGAATCAAGCAAAACATGAAGTGCTAGAAGTACCTGCATCAAATATCAAAAAAGGGATTGCTGAAATTCTTAAACGCGAAGGTTTTGTGAAGAACGTTGAGTACATTGAAGATGATAAACAAGGTGTTATTCGTGTATTCCTTAAATACGGTCAAAACGGTGAAAAAGTTATCACTGGTTTGAAACGTGTTTCAACACCAGGACTTCGTGTTTACAAAAAATGTGAAGATCTTCCAAAAGTCTTGAATGGACTTGGAATTGCGATTATCTCAACATCTGAAGGCTTGTTGACTGACAAAGAAGCACGCCAAAAGAATGTTGGTGGGGAAGTAATCGCCTACGTTTGGTAATTGCATGATACAAAGAGCGTGACGGACAAAGTGAAAATAGGAAATCTAGCGATGAATGCTCACATTCAAGATAGATTTATCTTTTCCACACAGGCCGTAGCTCGTGTTCAGATTGGCAAAACTGATTTGAATGATATATTTGAATAAAACGTTAGAACTATCATACAAACTGCTATGATAGTTGCCCCGTGAAAACTGGCCGTCCTCGGACGACCTGACAATTTAACAGGAGAAAAAATAACATGTCACGTATTGGTAATAAAGTTATCGTATTGCCTGCTGGTGTCGAATTGACAAACAAAGACAATGTCGTAACTGTAAAAGGACCTAAAGGAGAACTCACTCGTACGTTCTCTAAAGATATTGATATTCGTGTGGAAGGAACTGAAGTAACTCTTCACCGTCCAAACGATACAAAAGAAATGAAAACAATCCACGGAACAACTCGTGCTCTTTTGAACAACATGGTTCATGGTGTATCAGAAGGATTCAAGAAAGAACTTGAAATGCGTGGGGTTGGATACCGTGCTCAACTTCAAGGAAAAAAATTGGTACTTTCAGTTGGTAAATCTCATCCAGATGAAGTGGAAGCTCCTAAAGGTATTACTTTTGAACTTCCAAATCCAACGACTATTGTTGTGAACGGAATCTCAAAAGAAGTAGTTGGACAAACTGCTGCTTATATCCGTAGCTTGCGTGCTCCTGAACCATATAAAGGGAAAGGTATCCGCTACGTTGGTGAATTCGTCCGCCGTAAAGAAGGTAAAACTGGTAAATAATATTATAAGGTTGTTTTTTAACCAAAATATTTATTTCCAACTTTGTGCTTAGGCACGAAATAAAATTAAGAGGTGAAAATTGTGATTTCGAAACCAGATAAAAATAAAGTCCGCCAAAAACGCCACCGTCGCGTTCGCGGAAAACTCTCTGGAACTGCTGATCGCCCACGTTTGAACGTATTCCGTTCTAATACAGGCATCTACGCTCAAGTAATTGATGACGTAGCGGGTGTAACGCTCGCAAGCGCTTCAACTCTTGACAAAGAAGTTTCAAAAGGAACTAAAACTGAACAAGCCGTTGTTGTCGGCAAACTTGTTGCTGAACGTGCAGTTGCTAAAGGTATTACTGAAGTGGTGTTTGACCGCGGTGGATATCTATATCACGGACGTGTAAAAGCTTTGGCTGATGCAGCTCGTGAAAACGGATTGAAATTCTAATAGGGAGGACACTAAAAAATGGCATTTAAAGACAATGCAGTTGAACTTGAAGAACGCGTAGTTGCGATTAACCGTGTTACAAAAGTTGTTAAAGGTGGACGTCGTCTTCGTTTTGCGGCTCTTGTAGTTGTTGGTGACCGTAATGGTCGTGTTGGTTTTGGTACTGGTAAAGCTCAAGAAGTACCAGAAGCAATTCGCAAAGCCGTTGAAGATGCAAAGAAAAACCTAATTGAAGTACCAATGGTTGGCACAACAATTCCTCACGAAGTAACATCTGAATTTGGTGGAGCTCGTGTCTTGTTGAAACCAGCTGTAGAAGGTGCTGGAGTGGCTGCTGGTGGTGCTGTTCGTGCCGTCATCGAATTGGCAGGTGTAGCAGATGTAACATCTAAATCACTTGGTTCTAACACTCCAATCAACATCGTTCGCGCAACTGTTGAAGGTTTAAAACAATTAAAACGCGCTGAAGAAGTTGCTGCCCTTCGTGGTATTTCAGTTTCTGACTTAGCATAAGAAAGGAGATTCAAATGGCTCAAATTAAAATTACTTTGACAAAGTCTCCAATCGGACGCATTCCGTCACAACGTAAAACTGTTGTAGCACTTGGACTTGGCAAATTAAATAGCTCAGTTATCAAAGAAGATAATGCTGCTGTTCGTGGTATGATTACAGCAGTATCACACTTGGTAACTGTTGAAGAAGTTAAGTAAGTAATCATTTTGCTAACAAAACTTTAAATTGAAATAAACTAGGGGATGAGAGGATTTTCTCAGCCCCTTAAACTAAATATATGTATAGGCGAGTTTATCCTGAGGACACCTTTTTCTCAGTATAAGCGCTAGCATTTTACAAAAGAGGAGAAAAAATATAATGAAACTTCATGAATTACAACCTGCTACAGGTTCTCGTAAAGTCCGCAATCGTGTTGGTCGTGGTACTTCATCTGGTAATGGTAAAACAGCTGGACGTGGTCAAAAAGGTCAAAAAGCTCGTAGTGGTGGTAAAGTTCGTCTTGGTTTTGAAGGTGGACAAACACCATTGTTCCGTCGCATGCCAAAACGTGGTTTCTTGAACATCAATCGTAAAGAATATGCAATTGTAAATCTTGATCAATTGAATGTTTTTGAAGACGGGGCAGAAGTAACTCCAGTTGTCCTTATCGAAGCAGGGATTGTAAAAGCTGAAAAATCTGGTGTTAAGATTCTTGGTAACGGCGAATTGACAAAGAAATTGACTGTGAAAGCAGCTAAATTCTCTAAATCAGCCGAAGAAGCTATCACTGCTAAAGGTGGTTCAGTGGAAGTCATCTAAGCGAGGTGACCTATGTTTTTTAAACTATTAAAAGATGCATTAAAAATCAAACAGGTTCGTTCAAAAATTCTCTTTACAATTTTTATTGTATTAGTATTTCGAATTGGTACGACGATTACTGTTCCAGGTGTTAATGCAAAAAGCTTGGAAGCTCTTAACGGGCTTTCATTTCTAAACATGCTCAGCCTTGTGTCAGGTAATGCTTTGCGAAATTTCTCAGTATTTGCATTGGGAGTTAGTCCGTATATTACCGCCTCTATTGTTGTTCAATTGCTACAAATGGATATTTTACCTAAGTTTGTAGAATGGGGCAAGCAAGGTGAAGTTGGACGAAGAAAGTTAAATCAAGCAACGCGCTATATTGCCTTAGTCTTGGCGTTTGTTCAATCTATCGGTATTACAGCAGGTTTCCATACCTTGTCTAGTGCTAAGTTGGTGGCAACGCCTAACTGGCAAACTTATTTGCTGATTGGTTTCCTTTTGACAACAGGTTCTATGATTGTGACTTGGTTAGGGGAACAAATCACAGATAAAGGCTATGGTAATGGTGTTTCTATGATTATCTTTGCAGGTATCGTAGCAGCAATTCCAGGAATGATTAAGAGTATATATGTAGACTACTTTGTCAATGTACCAAGCAGCCGTATTACTTCATCTATCATTTTTGTGACTATTCTAATTATAGCTGTTTTGCTCATTGTTTACTTTACAACCTTCGTTCAACAAGCAGAATACAAAATTCCAATCCAGTATACAAAGATTGCGCAAGGTGCGCCTTCTAGCTCATACCTTCCTTTGAAGGTCAATCCGGCGGGTGTTATTCCGGTTATCTTTGCAAGTTCGATTACTGCCGCACCTGCAGCTATTTTCCAATTTTTGACAGCTACAGGTCACAATACACAGTGGGTTCGAGTGGCGCAGTCGTTGTTTGCGACGACGACAGTCAGCGGCATCGCAATGTATGCTCTCTTGATTATTTTGTTTACATTTTTCTATACATTTGTACAAATCAATCCAGAGAAAACTGCGGAAAATTTGCAAAAGAGCGGTGCCTATATTCATGGTGTCCGTCCGGGCAAAGGTACAGAAGAATACATGTCTAAGCTACTTCGTCGCCTGGCAACAGTTGGTTCACTTTTCTTGGGCTTTATTTCGATTTTACCGATTTTAGCAAAAGATTTGTTTGGATTGACAGATGCTGTTGCTTTAGGTGGTACTAGTTTGCTGATTATTATTGCAACTGGTATTGAAGGAATGAAACAGCTTGAAGGTTACCTTCTGAAGAGAAAATATACTGGCTTTATGAATACAACAGAATAGAAACAGAGTAAAGAAAGATATTCTATACTTTCAAAAGCAATTTGCGTTAAAGTACGAACGCAGTGGTTGATGATGAAAATGAGTTTTTGTTTTCATCCTGAATCAACTATGTTGCGGGGTGGGAGAGCAAATCGAAAATCATAGATTTTCTGAAGTCTGTCCCACTCTTTCTATTTTGTTTTTAAACAAGTTTATTAAGAATTTGTAATAGATCTATTTAAAAACAAAAAAGGAGAAGGATCATGAATCTTTTGATTATGGGCTTGCCAGGTGCAGGCAAGGGGACTCAAGCGGCTAAAATCGTTGAGGAATTTGGTGTTGCGCATATCTCAACAGGGGATATGTTCCGTGCAGCTATGGCAAACCAAACTGAAATGGGGGTACTTGCGAAATCATATATTGATAAAGGTGAATTAGTGCCAGATGAAGTGACTAATGGAATTGTCAAAGAACGTTTAGCACAAGATGATATTAAAGAAAAAGGCTTTTTATTAGATGGCTACCCACGCACCATTGATCAAGCACATGCACTGGATCAGATACTTGCTGAACTTGGGCTTACTTTAGACGGGGTTGTTAATATCGAAGTGGATCCTAACAGCTTGCTAGAGCGCTTGAGCGGACGGATTATTCACAAAAAAACGGGAGAAACCTTCCATAAAGTCTTCAATCCACCAGCAGATTATAATGAAGAGGATTATTATCAACGTGAGGATGATAAGCCAGAAACTGTGAAACGTCGTTTGGATGTCAATATTGCTCAAGGAGTACCAATTATTGAGCACTATCGTTCTCAAAGCTTGGTTTATGATATTCAAGGAAATCAAGAGATTGATGATGTATTTAAAGATATTGAAAAAGTCTTGTTGAAGTTAAAATAAAAGCGTTTTTACACTTGCAATATTTGACAAGTAGTGATACAATGAATTAGTCTGACTTATAATTGTTACCTCTGTGCTCAGAGGAATGAATCGAAATTTAGGGGGTGCTTTTGCGTGGCAAAAGACGATGTGATTGAAGTTGAAGGCAAAGTAGTTGATACAATGCCGAATGCAATGTTTACGGTTGAACTTGAAAATGGACATCAGATTTTAGCAACAGTTTCTGGTAAAATTCGTAAAAACTATATTCGTATTTTAGCGGGAGACCGTGTTACTGTCGAGATGAGTCCTTATGATTTGACACGTGGACGGATCACTTACCGCTTTAAATAATCGAAATACTTGGAGGGATAAGAAATGAAAGTAAGACCATCGGTCAAACCAATTTGCGAATACTGCAAAGTTATTCGTCGTAATGGTCGTGTTATGGTGATTTGCCCAGCAAATCCAAAACACAAACAACGTCAAGGATAATAGAAAGGAGAAAAAATGGCTCGTATTGCTGGAGTTGATATTCCAAATGACAAACGTGTAGTTGTTTCACTGACTTATGTATACGGTATTGGTCTTCCAACATCTAAGAAAATTTTAGCAGCTGCTGGAGTTTCAGAGGATATTCGTGTGAAAGATTTAACATCTGATCAAGAAGACGCTATCCGTCGTGAAGTGGATGCTATCAAAGTTGAAGGTGACCTTCGTCGTGAAGTAAACTTAAACATCAAACGTTTGATGGAAATTGGTTCATATCGTGGAATCCGTCATCGTCGTGGACTTCCTGTACGTGGACAAAACACTAAGAACAACGCTCGCACTCGTAAAGGTAAAGCTGTTGCGATTGCTGGTAAGAAAAAATAATATAAGGAGGTAAAAAGTCTTGGCTAAACCAACACGTAAACGTCGTGTGAAGAAAAATATCGAATCTGGTATTGCTCATATTCACGCTACATTTAACAACACTATTGTTATGATTACTGATGTGCATGGTAACGCAATTGCTTGGTCATCTGCCGGAGCTCTTGGATTTAAAGGTTCTCGTAAATCTACACCATTTGCTGCCCAAATGGCATCTGAAGCTGCTGCAAAGTCTGCACAAGAACACGGTCTTAAATCAGTTGAAGTTACTGTTAAAGGTCCAGGTTCTGGTCGTGAGTCAGCTATTCGTGCTCTTGCTGCCGCTGGTCTTGAAGTAACAGCTATTCGTGATGTGACTCCTGTGCCACACAATGGTGCTCGTCCTCCAAAACGTCGCCGTGTATAATCATAAACCATTACACTGCTTTTCGTTTAAGAGGGAGTAACTAAATGATTGAGTTTGAAAAACCAAATATAACAAAAATTGATGAAAATAAAGACTATGGCATATTTGTAGTAGAACCACTAGAACGTGGTTATGGTACAACGCTTGGGAACTCACTTCGCCGTGTACTTCTTGCATCTCTACCGGGTGCTGCTGTAACATCTATCAATATTGAAGGTGTATTGCACGAATTCGATACAGTTCCAGGTGTCCGTGAAGACGTCATGCAAATTATTTTGAACGTCAAAGGGATTGCTGTAAAATCTTACGTCGAAGACGAAAAGACAATTGAGCTTGATGTTGAAGGTCCTGCAGAAATTACTGCCGGTGATATTTTGACAGATAGTGATATTGAAATTGTAAATCCTGATCATTATCTCTTTACAATTGGTGAAGGTGCTAGCTTAAAAGCTATTATGACCGTAAATACAGGTCGTGGTTATGTACCGGCTGATGAAAATAAAAAAGATGATGCACCAGTAGGGACGCTTGCGGTAGATTCAATCTATACGCCGGTGAAAAAAGTTAATTATCAAGTTGAACCAGCTCGCGTTGGTAGCAATGATGGTTTTGATAAATTAACTCTTGAAATCATGACAGACGGGACGATTATTCCAGAAGATGCTCTAGGGCTTTCTGCGCGCATTTTAACGGAACATTTAGACCTGTTTACTAACTTAACTGAAGTAGCAAAATCTACCGATGTGATGAAAGAAACAGAAAAAGTTTCAGATGATCGTGTGTTGGATCGTACAATTGAAGAATTAGATTTGTCAGTTCGTTCGTACAACTGTTTGAAACGTGCTGGTATCAATACTGTATTTGATTTGACAGAAAAAACCGAACCTGAAATGATGAAAGTAAGAAATCTAGGACGTAAGAGTCTTGAAGAAGTGAAAGTAAAACTTGCTGATCTCGGTCTTGGATTAAAAAATGATAAATAAAGGAGGAAAACATGGCTTACCGTAAACTAGGACGCACTAGCTCACAACGTAAAGCAATGCTTCGCGACTTGACTACTGACTTGATTATCAACGAATCAATTGTGACAACAGAAGCTCGTGCTAAAGAAATCCGTAAAACAGTTGAAAAAATGATTACTTTGGGTAAACGTGGTGATTTGCATGCTCGTCGTCAAGCAGCAGCTTTTGTTCGTAACGAAATTGCATCAGAAAACTATGATGAAGAAACAGAAAAGTATACTTCAACTACTGCTCTTCAAAAATTATTCTCTGATTTAGCTCCTCGTTATGCAGAACGTAACGGTGGATATACTCGTATCCTTAAAACTGAACCACGTCGTGGTGATGCTGCTCCAATGGCAATCATTGAATTAGTATAATTTTTATCAATTTTGTTGAGTGTTATGATGATGGAGTAATGTTACTCTTAGTCTAGCTCTGGTCTACCGCTAGGATTTTTCCTAGCGGGAACACTCATCTTATGATAAGAAACGTAGACGCTTGTTTACGAAATTGCTTTTACAAAAAAACAATTTCGTAAGCAGGCGTTTTTTAGAATTTCATAATCGATGCTTCACTACAGAATTTACAGAATTATAATGCTGAATTTATCATGAAAACTCCCAAACAGACATCTGTTAATTTTAACTTTATCCGCTGAAAAGAATGTAAAAGTACCTGAAGAGATAGATAGGTGTATTAAGAAGTGCGAAATAGAAACCAAAAAGAGTAGAACGGCTACCCAGCTCTCCTAAAAGCTTCAAGTTTGCTATCCTTAAAAGGTAAGTAAAAGGAAGGAGAAGGAAATGGAGTTCAAGGAGTTATATGCCAAGGTGAGAGGAATTGTGCTGAAGTGTCGGAGGGAATATTATGTCCACCTGTGGAAATTAAGCGATTGGGAACAAGAGGGCATGTTGGTGCTCTATCAGTTGGTAAGCCAGTATCCGCAGCTGGTAGAAGAAGAAAGTCAGCTCTATGTTTACTATAAGACCAAGTTCCGCAATCATATTCTGGACATCCTCCGTAAACAGGAAAGTCAAAAACGCAAACTTGATCGTCAAGCTTATGAAGAAGTGAGCGAGATTGGTCACAAGCTCAGCCTAAAAGAACTATATCTGGATGAATTGGTGATTCTCCGAGACCAGCTAAAGAGCTATCAAGCTCAACTGAGCCCAGAGAAACAGGAGCAGTACGAGCGCTTACTAGCCGATGAACGGTTCAAAGGCCGCCAAGCCATGATTCGAGAATTAAGAGCCTACTTAAAAGATTATAGTGATTAAGATAAGTCAGGACTTTCCCTTTTAAAAGGTTATAAATTTCGAATGATTTTCTTCGTGCATTTGGCATGAAAAAGCAGAAACCCTCTTGTAAAATGGAAGAAATTTTGATATGATAGTAGATGTCGTGTAATCGGCAAATACTCATTTCAGATGAATTGTGAAGCCGTTGCCTACGGGTGGTTTTGCGAGTTGAAATCTGGGAGAGGAAAAAACAAAAAAGGAGACATTACTCATGGCAGTAATTTCAATGAAACAACTTCTTGAGGCTGGTGTACACTTTGGTCACCAAACTCGTCGCTGGAACCCTAAGATGGCGAAGTATATCTTCACAGAACGTAACGGTATCCACGTTATCGACTTGCAACAAACTGTAAAATTTGCAGATCAAGCATACGACTTTATGCGTGATGCGGCTGCTAACGATGCAGTTATCTTGTTTGTTGGTACGAAAAAACAAGCTGCTGATGCTGTAAAAGAAGAAGCAGAACGTGCTGGTCAATACTACATCAACCACCGTTGGTTGGGTGGAACACTTACAAACTGGGAAACGATTCAAAAACGTGTTGCTCGTTTGAAAGAAATCAAACGTATGGAAGAAGACGGAATTTTTGATGTTCTTCCTAAAAAAGAAGTCGCTCTTCTTAACAAACAACGCGCTCGTCTTGAAAAATTCTTGGGTGGTATCGAAGAAATGCCACGTATTCCAGATGTGATGTATGTTGTGGATCCACATAAAGAACAAATCGCTGTTAAAGAAGCTAAGAAATTAGGTATTCCAGTTGTAGCGATGGTGGATACAAATACAGATCCAGATGACATTGATGTCATCATTCCAGCTAACGACGATGCTATTCGTGCTGTTAAGTTAATCACTGCGAAAATGGCTGATGCAATTATCGAAGGCCGTCAAGGTGAAGATAACGTTGAATCAGTAGAAGCAGAATTAGCTGCAACTGATTCACAAGCAGATTCTATCGAAGAAATCGTTGAAGTTGTCGAAGGCTCAAACGAATAATCAAGTAACGAACTTATGGGGCGGGGCCTAGCCCTCCCCTTTTTATTAAATAAAACCGTAATATCTTAATTGGAGGATCAAAATGGCAGAAATTACAGCTAAGCTTGTAAAAGAATTGCGTGAAAAATCTGGAGCTGGTGTCATGGACGCTAAAAAAGCACTTGTAGAAGTAGATGGCGATATCGAAAAAGCAATTGAATTGCTTCGTGAAAAAGGTATGGCAAAAGCTGCTAAAAAAGCAGACCGTGTTGCTGCTGAAGGATTGACTGGTGTCTATGTAAACGGCAATGTTGCCGCTATCGTTGAAGTGAACTCAGAAACAGACTTTGTAGCAAAAAATGCTCAATTCGTTGAATTGGTAAACGAAACAGCTAAAGTAATCGCAGAAGGCAAACCAGCTAACAACGAAGAAGCTCTTGCTTTGACAATGCCTTCAGGTGAAACACTTGAAGCTGCTTATGTTAGTGCAACTGCTACAATCGGAGAAAAAATCTCATTCCGTCGTTTTGCAGTTGTTGAAAAAGCAGATGATCAAGTATTTGGAGCTTACCAACACAATGGTGGACGTATCGGTGTTATCACAGTTCTTTCAGGCAGTGACGAAGATCTTGCAAAACACGTGGCAATGCACGTTGCCGCTATGAAACCTTCTGTTCTTTCATACAAAGAATTGAGTGAAGAATTTATCCATGATGAATTGGCTCAAATGAACCACAAAATTGATCAAGACAACGAAAGTCGTGCAATGGTTGGTAAACCAGCGCTTCCACACTACAAATTTGGTTCTAAACTTCAATTGACGGATGAAGTGATTGCACAAGCTGAAGAAGACATCAAAGCTGGTCTTGCAGCTGAAGGTAAACCAGAAAAAATCTGGGACAAAATTATTCCTGGTAAAATGGATCGCTTCATGCTGGACAATACAAAAGTTGACCAAGCTTACACATTACTTGCGCAAGTCTATATCATGGACGACAGCAAGACTGTTGAAGCATTTCTTGAAAGCCAAGGTGTGACAATTGCAAGCTTCACTCGTTTTGAAGTAGGTGACGGTATTGAAAAAGCTGCCAATGATTTTGAATCAGAAGTAGCTGCAACTATGGCTGCTGCTCTTGGTCAAAACTAAGAATAAAAAAACAAACATATAAAATAACATGAGATAGGCTTCCTGCTTTTCCCTGTTTTGTGGTATTTATAAGAAGTCTCATATGAATCTTTCCAAAGCTTTGTTGCTTTTAATGGTGATTCGTATGAGGCTTTTTCTAAATTTGGAATATGTGATAGATTCCTCATTGTCCAGAGCCTTTCGTTTTAATAAAATACTAAGAGTTCTGGGATTAGGGAACCTATTTTAGAAAACTGAAGTTTACATTGTGTCAAAAAAAGCACTTACGAATATATGGACTTTCTATTTATTTGAGGTATAATAGTATTAGCTATAATGTAGACTAAAAGGATAGGTGTTCTTTTAGTTTTGTTTATGAAAGAAGGAGAGATTGATTATGAGGCTAAAAGAGTGGATGAGTTTCTTTTTGTCATTGCTAATGATTTTTGCTTTTCTAGGATTTTGGAACGTCCAGCGGGTTTCTGCTGCTGATGTTACCGATAAGGCTAAATTCGAGAATTTGAAAATCACCATTGCCTCTACTGGAGATGAGTCAACGGGTTATCATGGTGAAAATGATACTACAGTTGCATTAAAGTATTCGGGAGAATTTTCATTTCCAAATGTAACAGCAAATGAGATTAAGGAGGGAGATTTTTTTATAGTAGAAGCCCCTTCTAATCTGAGTTTAGAGGATAGAACCCTCAAGTTGGAAGATAAAATATCAGGAAAGACTATAGGGAATGTGAGGGTAGAGAGTGCCAAACACCGATTGGTATTCACTTTTAATAGCGAAGTAGAGGATAAACAGAATATTCGTGGAGATTTCTTTGCTAGTGCAAAAGAGACAGTCACAAAAGAAGATAAGATAGTTACCTACGTTTTGCCGGGAGGTAAAACGCAAATAATTACATTCAAGACTTTGAAAACGCAACAGGCTCCTGTTGAAGGAGAGGTCATTTACAAAGGTGGCTGGAATCACGGAAGTCTTGCAAAAGCAGGTTATTATGTAAGGATTAACCGATCTCAACAGGATTTAAAGAATAAAACCATTGAAATAACCGATGATATTAGTTTAGGGGCATTTGCTTCTTATATAGATGGTAGTTTTGCACTAAATGAAGCGGAGTTTGATACAACAAATACGAATTTTGCTAATCTTAAACGGAAAATTAAACCCTATAAAGTAACGACTGATCCTGAAGAATATAAAAAGGACTCTGATAATACGGCTTTGCTTACACTGACAAATGGTAAGCGTAGTTTTAAATTGCTGATGCCAACTAATATGGGAAAGAAGAGTTTCTTTCTTGAATATTCGACAACTTCACCAGCTGATACCTCTGAGATTAAGAATTCAGCACAATTTTTGATTGATAATGAGCCCCAGTTAACGTGGAAAAAATGGGGTGATAAGATTAATACAAGTAAAGAGAGTGTTGTAACGCTGAAAACGGTTAAGGCTGCAGGTGCATCAGTCACAGCTGATATTGCTGGTAAGATTAAAATCACTAAATTCGATGAAGCGGATGCAACTGTTAAGTTGGCAGGCGTTGTCTTTGAAATCCGTGAGAAAACCACTAATAATTTGGTTGATACCGTTACAACAGATGCGGATGGAATTGCTCTTTCAAAGGCTCTCAGTGATGGTAAGTATATTGTTAAAGAAAAAACTCCTAAATCAGGCTATCAGGTAAATAGTCAAGAATTTGAAGTAGAGCTGAAAGGTGGACAAGGTGTTCCTCTCAACATCTCTAACAAACGTGTGACAGTTAATTTTAAAGCAACCAAGACTTGGGTAGGCGGAAAGAAAACTGACTACAAAGAAGTCAAACTTGGCTTGTATGTCCATAAGAAAGGACAAACTGTTGCAGATTCAAAACCTGTCTCAGGGAACTATACTCCTGAAGTAACTGAGTCCAATGGTGTTTATACTTACAAGTGGGAAAAACAACTCCCTAAGTATGACGTAGATGGAAAGACAGAGTTGGTTTACTCTGTTCGCGAGCTTCAAGACCAGACTGACCTTCCTTTGAAAGAGGGAGAGAAAGTCAAAGTTGGAGAGAATAACTATGTCGTATCTTACAATGCAGACAAGACTCAAGTTACCAATACTTATGAAGTTCCAAAGATAAACGTGACGGCTAAGAAAGTCTGGGTTGGCGGTCAGGAACGTGTTCGCCCAACTACCTACTTCAAACTTTACCGCACACTAGAAGGTGGAACTGAAGAAGCAGCACCTAATGCTGAGAAGAAAGAAGTTCCAAAGACAGATGGAACTGTTGAATGGACCAATCTTCCTGCGACAGATGCAAATGCTAAGAAGTACACTTATAGTGTTAAAGAAGTAGATGCTCAGGAAAAACCAGTCACTACCGTAGGCGGCTACACAGCCAATCAAACAGATGCTACGACTGTCACAAATACATATAAATTATTACCAACTAAAACTGATATCTTCGTTGATAAAGAATTGACTGGTAATCGTCCGACTCCTCTTCAAGCAGATGAATTTGAATTCATCTTGAAAGATGAGAAAGGAACCGAAGTTCAACGCGCTAAAAATGATGCCAATGGTCATGTTGTCTTCAGGGATATTCCTTTCGACAAGGAAGGACAGTACAAATTCACTATTGTGGAAGCTCATGCTGGTCAAACGATTAACGGTGTGACTCACGATTCAAGAAGTGTTCATGTCACCGTTTCTGTGTATGATCCTGGACAGGGTAAACTTGTTGCAACCCCTCTTTATAATCAGATTTCTGCTTTAATAGCTCCTTTTGAGAATTTCGCAAGTTCTGACTCATTGCTTCCTCCTGGAGCCATTTCTGTTATTGATAATGGTGGAATTCAGAAATTCGTAAATACTTATAAAGCTGAAAAAGCAAAGATGCGTCTTGGAGTGAAGAAAACACTTACAGGTCGTGAGTTGAAAGCTGATGAGTTCGAGTTCACTTTGACCGATAAAGATGGCAATGTTAAAGAAACTGTTAAGAATGACAAAGAAGGAAATGTTAAGTTCTCAGAATTAACATTTGCTACTGCTGGAATCTATACTTATAAGATTGCTGAAAAAGTAGGAAATATTGCTGGGGTAACTTATGATACCAAGACTATCACTGCTACGATTACAGTGACTGATAACGGTAAAGGCACCCTTGAATCAACTGTTGTCTATGACGATGAAAAGCCATTCACTAACAAATACACCCCAGCAGGTGACACATCCATTACTCTCGGAGCTAAGAAAGTTCTTGAAGGTAAAACTCTTGAAGCAGGTAAATACAGCTTTGTCTTGAAGAAAGCAGACGGAACTGTTGTCGAAACAGTAACCAACGCTGCAGATGGAACAGTGACCTTCTCACCAATCTCATATGATGAGAGCCAAGTGGGAACTCACAAGTATACCATCTCAGAAGTTGCTGGATCTGAAGCAGGAATCACTTATGATAAGACTGTTCGAGAAGTAGAAGTCAAGGTTGAAAAAATCAGTGCTACTGAATTAAAAGCAACGGTTTCGAAAGAAGCGAAAGACCTTGTCTTCACGAATAAATATACCCCTGCTAAAACACAAATTCCAGTGAAGAAAGTCTGGGATGATGCCGACAATCAAGATGGCAAACGTCCTGCTTCTATCACAGTTAAGCTCTTAGCAGACGGTCAAGATACAGGCAAAACTCTTGAATTGTCAGAAGCTAATGGCTGGGCAGGTAACTTCACGGATTTAGATGCAGATAAAGGCGGAGCTCCGATTGATTATAAAGTAGTTGAAGTGAGTTCAGTAGCTGGTTATACAACTGAAATCAGCGGAGATGCTAAGACAGGCTTTACTATTACCAATAAATACACACCAGAAACAATTGATATTAAAGCAACGAAGAACTGGGATGACGCTAATAACCAAGATGGTAAACGTCCGAAATATATTACGGTTAATCTCTTGGCAGATGGTGAAAAAGTAGCTTCCAAAGAAGTGAAAGCGGCAGCTGACGGAACGTGGTCTA